>JASJDS010000129.1 GCA_030065055.1 Calothrix sp. MO_192.B10 | reverse complement strand
TTATTTATGGAACGAAGTAAAAACATTTGTTTCGATACAGGTAGTGCAAGAAACAATACGTCCGTAATCTTATCCCCTCAATTTATTTATTTATGGGGATTATCTTTTTACTTTTTACTTTTATCTTTTTACTTTTTAATCCTGCCGTATCCGTTGGCAGAAGCCTTCGTTCGAGGCGTTCTAATCCAGTGAGTCAATCAATTTTGGAAAACCGGAGAACAAGCGATCTACCAAGTTTTGATTTATATTTTTATGAAATTGTGTATGGGTAATATAATCATTCAAATAGCTGATTTACCTCAAGATTTTCCAACTCTGCAAGAAATTAGAAAGATAGTTTTTCAGGAAGAACAAGGAATAAATCCTGAATTAGAATTTGATGGGTTGGATGAAATATCTCAACATTTAATTGCTTTTCTCAATGATCAAGCAGTGGGAACTGCGAGAATTAGATATTTGGATGATACAACAGCAAAAATAGAAAGATTGGCTGTGCTACCTATGGCTCGAAGAAAAGGAATTGGTAAGCAAATCACAATGGTAGCTTTGGATGTAATTGCTAACCAAAATGTTTCACAGGTGGTGGTTCATGCCCAAGAATATATCAAAGATTTGTATGAAAAGTTAGGTTTTCAACCAGAAGGAGAATTGTTTGAGGAAGCTGGTATTCGTCATGTGAAAATGAGGAAGATATTACATTAGAGGTAATTTGCCGGACATCATATCACTCCTCACTCCTAACTCCTCACTTTCAAGTCAGGTTAAACCCGCAGGACTAAAGCTGCGTGTCACAATCGGTGATTGGTGCGTGACGTTACAAGTCTCATTGCTAGGTTCAAATATGATCGCAGCATCACGCAACGGCAATAGTGCAGTCAGAAAATCTACACCGCATTTTGTCTCCCCTACAGAAAAAATATGCCAGTTGCGTAAGTCCTAACCCGTATTTTTATCTAGAAATCTCGATGGGTAAATGGTTTAGCATCAGCACCAGTGTAAGTGGCTGCAATGTGCCCATCACCAACCATTTGATATTTATAGGTCACTAACCCTTCTAATCCTACAGGACCACGAGGTGGCATTTGTTGGGTGCTAATTCCCACCTCTGCACCAAAACCGTAGCGGAAGCCATCGGCAAACCTAGTAGAACAATTATGATATACCCCTGCTGCATCTACCATTGCCAGGAAAGTTTCTGCGGCTTCTTCATCTTCTGTAATGATCGCATCGGTGTGTTTGGAACCATACTGATTTATATGGGCGATCGCTTGCTCTAAATCATCCACAACCTTGATAGATAAAATCAGATCGCTGTATTCTGTTGACCAATCAATATCTGTTGCTGTTGAGATATTAGGTAAAATTTCCCGAGTGTCTTTATCCCCTTTTAACTCCACATTCAAAGATTGCAAGGCTGCGGCAATGGGTGGTAAAAATACATCTGCAATGCTGGAATGTATTAATAAAGTTTCAATGGCATTACAAGCGGCTGGATAGTGGGTTTTAGCATCTACGGTAATTGCCACGGCTTTTTCCATGTCCGCATTTTTATCTATATACAGGTGACAAATACCATCCGCGTGTCCTAGTACGGGAATGCGGGTATTTTCCTGGACAAACCGGACAAAGGAGTTGGAACCGCGAGGAATAATTAAATCTATATATTTATCTAGTTTTAAAAGTTCTAAAGTTTCTTCCCTAGTTGTCACCAACTGCACCGCGTCGGCACTTACCGCAGTTGCGGACAAACCTTGTTTAATTGCCTTGACTATGGCTTCACAGGAACGAATCGCTTCCTTCCCACCCTTGAGAATCACCCCATTCCCAGACTTAATTGCCAAAGCAGCAATTTGAATTGCGGCTTCTGGACGTGCTTCAAAAATTACCCCCAACACCCCTAAAGGACAAGTCACCCGCTTCAGGGTTAAGCCTGTATCAATTTCCCGGTGAATCTGCACCGCACCCACAGGATCGGCAAGTTTACCCACATCCCTAACCCCAGCGATCGCATCCCGTAATTTATGTTCGTCTAACTGCAACCGCTTGTAAAGTGGTTTGGCAATCCCATCTGCTTCTGCTGCTTGACAATCGGCAATATTAGCTTGCACAATCTCATCCTGAGCCGATTCTAAAGCAGTAGCGATCGCTTCAATCGCCTGATTTCTCTCCTCAGTGGATAGAGTTGCTAGTTTTAGTGCCGCCAGTTTGGTTTGTTTGGCAATCTCAATGAATGTGGATTCAACAGCAATAGTCATGGTCGCAAATCAAATAACGTTGCAGTCAGGGAAAACACTTTTATCTTTAATCCTATCAATATTGGTTAGTCTTGAACAAAAGAATATGACAGCAGTCTAAATATAGTCAGGAATTTCGCCAGTTTTTAGGAATATTAAAACTAAATATAAATACTTAATATTATTGTTTTATAAACTACATTAAACCTGGCGAACAATTGAATATAACTTATATCTAACAATCTTCATATATTAATAAATATAAATAGTTTCATAGTTATAAAAACATAGACTGTTAAATTATTGAAATACCAATCACAAATTTTGGTTCGGCATTGCCAGAGAGAACAATTATGTTGGTGTGATGTCGAATGGGGAATCTCTAGGCTCTGACTGTCAACTGGTGAATATCCAGAGTCCATTATTGAAACCTGGCATTGGAGTATTAAGGAATTAACCATGAGTAGTAACCTCGCTGCAAAGCTTCGTACTGGCACGCAAAAATCCCATACAGCAGCAGAAAACGTGGGATTTATGAAATGTTTTGTTAAAGGAGTGGTAGATAAAGACTGTTTTGCTAAATTGTTAAGTAATTTGTATTTTGTTTACGGTGCTTTGGAAGCGGGTATAGAAAATAACCGAAATCATCCTGTAGTTGGTGTGATGTACTTTCCCGAATTGAATCGTCAAGCAGCTTTAGAGGAGGATATGGAGTTTTATTATGGCAAACAATGGCGAGCACGAATCAAGCCATCCCCTGCTACCCAAACGTATCTTAACCGTTTGCAGCAACTAGTAACCCACGCACCAGAACTATTAATTGGTCATGCCTATACTCGTTATATGGGGGATCTTTCTGGGGGGCAAATGTTGCAAGCGATCGCTCAATCTGGCTTAAAATTAACAGGGTTTCAAGGTACATCCTTTTATAATTTTGAGCAAATTCCCGACAAAAAGGCATTTAAAGACAAATACCGACAGGCATTAAACTTCGTACCTGTGGATGATGCTACTGCTGACAAGATTGTTGCCGAAGCCAACTATGCTTTTCAGTTGAATATGCAGATAGTGCAGGAACTAGAGGGAAGTTTAATTAAGGCGATCGGTCAAGTTATGTTTAATACTCTTACTAACACTCGTAGTGTTGGTAGTACGGAGGTCGCCACATCTTAAATTCAGGATAAAAGGAATAGCAAGAAATAAATTATTCCATATTGTGGGGTAGGCATCCCTGCCTGCCTCAGTAAATCCTATGCGTTTATTCCCAAATATGGGGGTTAGCATCTTTTATCGCTTGCGTTGAATCACCGCTAAAAGTTTCAAAGGTGACATATTGAGAACCTTGTCCGTAGTTGACTTGATGTCCAGTTGCAAGCCAAAAGAATCCTCCTCTGAGACTTAGTTGGTCGTATATCACCAACCCATCCTCGCGGAAGAATTCTTTCATGTAGTCGCGGTCTAAAATTTTTGAATTAATAATTAAAAATATGTTACCCGTGCATCAATGCCTTGGGAACGGAGCATTCGCGTCCTCTTTTCAGCATCCGAGCGATCGCGAAAATTACCAGCATTCACATAAGCACCCAATGGAGATTCTGCTTTAAAGGCTTGGGGTACTAGTTGACGTACTTTATCTAAAGTATCATCATCTCGTAAGGGTACTACTACCACATAGCGATTTTGGGAATTATTACCCAAACCCAAAGCTTGGAAAGTTCGCGTGTCAACAAATCCCGTGGGGTTGAGTCCAGAGGAACGCTGAAATTGAGCAACTGCTGCACTAGTAACTTGATCATAATAGCCAGTGGGATTGCCTGGAAATAATCCTCTCTCCTGCAAGCGTTTTTGTACTGCTGTGACTCGCTGACTATTCTCCCCTACACACATATCACCCCTAGCTGGGGTACAAGTAGAGAAAAGGCGATCCAATGCTTGAGACATAGCTGCTATGGTTTGACTATCAGCAATGCCATTAGCTATCAGTCCGTTATCTTGTTGGAAACGTGCTATTGCATCCCTGGTAAGATTTCCAAACACGCCGGTGGGATTGACAGTCAAATAACGCAATTCCCGTAAAGCCCTTTGTAACTCTACCACCCGACTGCCAACATCACCTTGGTTGAGAGCATTGGGAAAGGGATCTACTCTTCCAGGATTTTGCGGTGAAGGAAGTTGAGGTTGAGGTTGAATGTTAATGTCGTTGAGGCTAATGGTTATCTCCCTTTGAGTGCGACTACCCACAATACCATCAGGAACCAGTCCTCTGGATTGTTGGAATTCTTTTACTGCTGCCACAGTCGTGTCTTGGAAGTTACCAGTAATAACACCGCGATAAAAACCTAACCGTTGTAAATTTTGTTGTAATTGAATCACAGCATCTCCACTACTACCTACTGTGAGCTGATTGCTGGAGGGATTTGTTTGACTATTAATATTATTCAGGCTAATGCGTATCTCCCTTTGAGTGCGATTACCCACAACACCATCAGGAACCAGTCCTCGGGCTTGTTGGAATTCTTTTACCGCTGCCACAGTCATGTCTTGGAAGTTGCCAGTAATAACACCGCGATAAAAACCTAACCGTTGTAAATTTTGTTGTAATTGGATCACAGCATCTCCACTACTACCTACTGTGAGCTGATTGCTGGAGCGACTTCTTGGTTGAGTTCTAGCTCTGGATGATGTCCTGCGACATCTGCGGTTTAGTGCCCGTTGCGTTTGGGGTCCCACCACACCAATGGCATTGATTCCCTTGGCTTGCTGAAAACTTCTCACGGCATTTTCAGTTTTCGGACCAAAATTTCCTGTGATGTTACCTTTAAAATAACCTAATTTTCTCAAGCAGCTTTGGATATAATTGACTTCTGCACCCGATTGCCCTCGTCTAATTTGAGCAACAGCAGCTTGCCACGGTACACTTGCGATCGCTACAGCTATGAGTACAGTTCCTAATGGTGTAGCTATCATCCTAGCTCTTTGTGTATTTTCCATGACAACCAACTGTGGATCATTTCCTAAAGGCACAGTGTTAATATTTTGTAATCCAGTAGAAGCAGAAGTAAAATGATGATTATCCATAGTTTTTATTTATTTCCCTGTATCTTCGGTAAGAGGATGTCTCAGAAGTACTAAAACTGACGTAAGGTTTTTGTCAGTAGAGACAAATACTTAAGTATTGACAAAATCACGAAAGTTATAAATCTATCTAAATCCAATTAACTCGACCAACGAGTAAAGGGAATCGCTATCATATCATGTTCGCTTAAATACTCATCAATCTCTGTTACAAGTTGGTAATTTAATTATTAATTAATAATTGCGTAGAAACTCCTATGGAGCAAGTACGAGAACGCTATAAATCATACAAATTTTTAAACCAGTTGAAAAATATCTGTGCTTGGGGATGTTGGGGATTTAAAATACATTCTTTGACGGCTTGATGTAATTGTCTTCCGGGTGAATCTTGCCATGCTAAGCAGGTATAAATATTAGCTTTATCAATATGAAACTCTTTAAAAGTTGCTCCTTTGCTTTTTGCTTCTGTAACCACTTCTTGAGCATATTGCCAAAGGGTTTCATCTCATGTCAGTTTGATTACTTACAATATGTCATTGCCAGTGGAACGAAGCAATTCCATGAATTTGACGACTTTGCGATTACTTCACTTCGCTATCGCTGCGTGCCTCTTTCAGAGGAGCTACGCTAACGTAATGACAAGTATTTATTCGGACATGATATCACTTGTATCAGGAATCATGTATGCCAGAAAAGTTTCTAACATCCCTCGCATTCGATTATCTGGCATAATCCAAACACCAAACTTAATCCCATTTGTAGTGTGAATCAGTCCTGTTTCTGGTAATTCTTTGGGGAAATCAGGAATGCTTTTTAAACACGCATTTCTCACACTTTCCCAACGTCCAGAGGGATTTTCATCTGCATCTACTAGTAGCCCTAAATGAGTTAATTCAGAGGCTTTTAATTGAGTGGAGATTTCATCTGCATTAATAAATTGGTCGCCATCAGAAGATTTAATTTCAACAATCCAGTTCTCTTTTGTATCACCCCAAGGAATACCATTAGCTTCTATAAAATATGGAATAACTCTTTTATCTTGTTCTCCTTCTACTATCAGCCTTTTTGGTTTGTAACCCTTTGCCATTGCTAACGTACCTCAATATCTCGTTCAGCAGCAATGACAATTTCCCGTTCTGTAAAAGCAACAGCTTTTTGTTTTCCCTTTTCTATACGTTGAATTGTAATTTCATTTTCAGCAACTTCTGACTCACTAACAATGGTAGCTAAACTAGTCCAGCAGTCACTATTATGGGTAGTTGCAAAAACCTGTACATTCAATTTCTTTGCTGTTTTCCAAACAAGCTTCCACATATCAGACATTCCCGTAAAGTGGAGTCCGGTGTCAATTTCATCAACAAATAGAAATCCATCTCTTGCACATACAATTGCTAGTGCTAGACCTAAAATACGCCATATTACATCCCCCATACTACCAATAGGCACACGTTGATTGCTATCAGAAAGACGTACTAAAAAGCCTGTCCTTGATTCTGAAGACCAAAATCTTTTATAACCAACTGGAGCAATTCGCTCAATTCTTGGTTCAATTGTCTGAAGTGCTTCTTCTACAAGTGTTTCTTCTGGTGTTAGTACTACCTGCTCGAACAATTCAATCATTTTCTCTGTTGTTAAAGAAGATGATGTGACGAATTGTATTCTTGGGTGTGTGCTACCGGTATCCATCCGAGTTAGAGCATAGTCCAAAGCTAAACCATTATTAATAATTGATAATGGTGACATTAAAGTTTATTGCTTTTTTTTACAAGTCCAATTGAAACGTAAAAAAAATTGATTTTTATCAATTTCATGACCAGAAATATGGAATTTTTGCTGTAATTCTTCATCAGAATGACTCTGACGGTCAAAAAAAGAATTTTTCTCTATTGAAATAAGCATCTTTTCTTCAATGCCATCATTAATTCCTGATATAGAAAATTCACTAGCTGCTTTAATCTCATGGCCATAAAAAAGGTGACGAATATCAAGTTCACGCTGCCCTCTGCCATCATCATCCCAAAGATATTCACCTCGGTTAATCATTATCTCTGCTAGTGGCTGAAGATTATTCTGCGAGGATAAAATTTGAATAGCCTCTAATATTGATGTTTTGCCACTATTATTTTTACCAACTAGCAGATTAACTCTACCAAGCTGTTGCAGCTCGAAAGACTGAAAACAACGAAAATTTTCTATTTTGATACTCTTAAACATAATTTTGCTGCTAGAAAGCAACACATAGCTAATCACCGGATAACAGGAAACTTATCCTGACAACTATAACTCTAGCAAAAGGGATATTCGCGGAGATAGTACTTGTAGTTATGCTAAAAGCGCTCCGCACCGAAAAGATTACCAGATGGTGCGTTACGCTACTCTGTGGGGATGCTAAAAGCAAACGCGGTAACACACCCTACTGACTGACTACTTACAACTCTTACTCTCTGCGTCTTTGCGCCTCTGCGCGAACTTAATTCATACCTGGATTCAGCAACGCCATTTATTGAAACCATTCTGGATTAAGATGTTCTGCAATCATCTTGGCTTCATCAACCAATCTGGGAAAGGGTATGTATTTTTCTGCTAATAGTTGAGCGCGAAATTCATCTGCGTATCGGTGTGCAAATGCTTCTTTATCATCAGTGGTTTTACTGTGGTAAAGATGAGACAGCCAGTCTTTTTCCTGCTCATCATCTGTTTTCTTACTTGGTTCAATGACGTTCACCAGATAATCAACATAATGACCAATTTCATGGGGAAGAGTACGATAAAGCTGGGTGTTACGAATAGAGTCTAATGTTAAGGAGATTAGATGGTAGCGTTTATCTGTAGCGATCGCATGGCCATCTTGACGTAGACGTTCTAATTCTCTAACCATATCAGGACTCAGCCTTTTTGACCAGCGCAATACTTGAGAAATACAAATTGCTTCTAAATAAATAGCAATTCCTGAATATTTGCCAATATCAGCCCAGTACACAAGTCTTCCCCAGCAAGGACTGAGCAAATTCTGCTTTCTAGTTGGCTGTCTGAGAATAATCAATTCAATCCCTTGCAGGTGGTGTTGTGGAACCTTCTGTAATATATGGATAATGTCATCTAAAGTACAGCAGTGAGTAAAACCAGGATGGGTTGGCTCCACTAAGAAAGTAATAGGAATATCCCCAATTTCTTTTTTTACCGCCACTGGATGATTCAGTCTTTCCCAGAAAATACGATCATCTGACCATCTTTCTGGAATTACCAACCAATTATTTTTTCCGTACCCCTGTTTAGAAGTACCGATATTTCTATTCCTTCGGATTGGATTCCACCCTGGTTTCATTTCAGTAATACCAAATCATAGTACTTGGTATCAATTTATTATGGATATCGATGGAAACATATGTATTTTTACTAATACAAGGAATGGTTATTTTTTCGCAATTACCCATACTGCGTGGACAATTCCCAGAATATAAAAGCCAAAAATAGTCAAAAGTACATTAATCCAAAAGTCTGTGCCAAAACCTACTTGTAGAAAGACTCCCAAGGGGGGCAAAATAATAGCGCAGATAATCCGAACTAAATCCATTGTTTTCTCGATAAATCTGACAAAAGTATCATTTTTCCTTACTTATCAAAGATAACATTTATTTCTCTAGGCAGCATTCTTTAAGATATGTAACAAAATTGAGCGATGCTCCCAAAGGGAGCCGCCCAAAGGGCGATCGCATGGTGTATAGTCAAGCTACAAAATTTGATGGATATTCTCAACCACCTGCTCGATAAAGTCAACAGCATCGTTAACCATAGATTCATCAATATTCCAGTGCTCGCCAAGGTTTAGGGTAGGATCTATATCAGCTTCATGGGCGATTTTGTTTCTACGATCTACAATCAAATTCAGTTGTTGCTTAATATCTTTAGCTGGTCTACTCATTTTAGTAGCAACCTCATCCCATAATTTTTTATCACAAATAAGCCTAATTGCGTCAGCTATTTTATCTGGCTGCTGAAAGCTTTGATAACTGAGACGTTCTCGAATCTCATCTTCGTAACCATGAAGTATTATTTAGTCTATTCAAAATAACATTTGATATGGCTGGAATTAAATTAGGAATTGGATGGGACTGCTGTAAAAAGTCATAACCATAAATCTGCTGTATGTCACTTTCTATCCAAGAAGCAATATCAGCAGCTATTTTTCTATCTTCGCGGGCATTTCCCAAGGAAACTTGAAAACGGGAGAAGGCTGATTTCGTAGTGTTAGCTGAAGTTGCTGGTTCAGCACGTTGTCCTCGATGAATTTCTAGCATACCCAACGTCACAACCTCATGGATATAATAGTCCAATGCACTGACACTTAGAACTAGGGCAGCTCGTAAAATGTCTGAAAGATCAAGAACAGCAGTAGCTTGAGCCTTAATTGAATTATGAAGAGCAATCAAATCTCGAACACGCTGAATACTAATACGAAATTGTTCAAGCGCTGACTGCATAACTGGATGATAGAGCAATAATTTTATCTGCTAAGTCAGAGAAAGTTTTGTTAAATTCTTCTTGCTTTTTCTGATTATTCTCTAACACTTTACCAACTTGTCCTAGTTGCTCAGGTGTTAATGCATAAATTGGTGTACTGTGTTGTTGTGATAGAGCTATTAAACTATTAAAGTTAGAGATTTTTGTCAGAGTAAAGCTACTATTTATACCTTGAATGGCATAATCTTGATCGGACATTAGAAGATTGTTTTGACGTAAAATTGGCACTAATTTAGACTCTACATATTTCTCTATTTCTTCTATCCACTTTTGAAATGCTACTGTTTCTTTGCCTCGGATAATTCTATAATTTTGAACAATAATTCCTAGAAATTTTAAATTAAATTGCGGAAAGGGATAAGTCGCTTGTTGCAAGACAGGATGTGAACTTGCCATTTTTGCCCAACTACACCACCTTGGTAACACCCTTGCTAGAGAATCAATTGCCATCACAGAGAAAAAATCAGCTGTTGTTGGCACAAGAAAAAAGTCACTAGTCATGAGCAAATTCTGATTAATTGCTCCTAAACTTGGACTCATATCAATTAGAATATAATCAGCATTAAATCTATTTGCTGTTTTTTCCAAAAGAGCAGAAATAGCACCTGGTAAATTTTTGAGAGCCTGAATTGAACCACTCAGTTCTTGTGCAATACCCAATGTCACTTCATATTCAGCAAATCCAACATGACCAGGTAATAAAAATAAACCTTCTTGCCCTTCTATTGGAATACAATCTACAGCTTCAATCAGCCTTGGTTGGGATTCAAAAGCAGGAGCCAAACCTGTTTTTATATTGGAATGTGTGTTGTAAATATTTTCTATTCTTGCTTCGTCTTCTTCAGTTTCTTCTTTTAAAGCTATCCCTGTAAGATTACATTGCGGATCTGTATCTACCAGGATTACTTTCTTACCCTTTGACGCAAGCATCCAACCTAAATTAAAAGTAGTTGTGGTTTTGCTAACGCCACCTTTGTGATTGAATAAGGCAATCTTCTGAACCATTTATTTTGCCCTCGGAATTTAATTATTTCTTCGTGTGGCTCCTTTCTTCAAAGCGAATTATTCATAGTTGGTTTCTTCGCCATTTAAAACACTATGACTACACAATCCAAAATCTAAAATCCAAAATCTAAAATTCCCTCAGCCGCCACTAATTTTAGCTTTGTAACCTTTTTGCTTGAGAATATCCAGAATTTTCTGCTTGTGTTCTCCCTGAATCTCAATGGTATTGTCTTTCAAAGTTCCCCCCGTACCACATTGAGTTTTCAAATGCTTTAATAAACTCTGTAAAGTTTCTGGTGTGGTTTGGAACCCGGTAATTACAGTTACAGTTTTCCCCTTACGCCCAGCGCGGGTGGCTTGCACTCGCAAGTCTTGTTTCTCTGGAGGTAAATTAGGGGTTGCCCTTTCCGTTGCTGGGGAGTCATGATTGCCAAATTCGCTGTATACAACCCGATTTTCAGATGATTTGCGTTTGTCAGAAGCCATAATTGTTAAGTTAAAAGAATTGTCATTAGGCTTTCGCGCCCTTTTAATGGTAATTTTTAATTCTCTATAGTAGTATTAGCGATCGCTAAGGGCAATAATGGTATTTTTTGTCTTTACCCTATAACCTTCCTGTCAGTTCTAAAATTATTCTTATGCCGTT
This sequence comes from Calothrix sp. MO_192.B10, assembly GCA_030065055.1. Lineage (GTDB taxonomy): Bacteria > Cyanobacteriota > Cyanobacteriia > Cyanobacteriales > Nostocaceae > Calothrix_A. The sequence continues at coordinate 6,177 of JASJDS010000129.1, read as the reverse complement.
ATTTTAACTAATCCGTGACTACAACTCCTCTTTCACCTGCTTCTACAAATACCCAAAACCCTGATTCCCAAGGACGTTTTGGACGTTTTGGTGGTAAGTATGTACCTGAAACTCTCATGCCTGCTTTGGCTGAGTTAGAAACAGCTTACCAGCAATACCGCCAAGATCCTCAATTTCAAGCCGAACTGCAAAATTTATTAAAGGACTATGTAGGACGGGCTACACCTTTATATTTTGCCGAACGTCTCACTGCTCATTATGCCCGTCCTGATGGTACTGGACCGCAAATTTACTTAAAGCGTGAAGACTTAAATCATACTGGTGCTCATAAAATTAATAATGCCATTGGTCAGGTATTACTAGCAAAACGCATGGGCAAACAACGCATCATTGCCGAAACCGGAGCCGGACAGCATGGGGTAGCAACGGCTACTGTTTGCGCCAGATTTGGTCTAGAATGCGTCATCTACATGGGTGTTCATGACATGGAACGCCAAGCATTAAACGTGTTTAGAATGCGCCTCATGGGGGCGGAAGTACGCCCAGTGTCTGCTGGTACGGGAACCCTCAAAGATGCCACTTCCCAAGCCATTAGAGATTGGGTAACGAATGTGGAATCAACCCACTACATCCTGGGTTCTGTGGCTGGTCCCCATCCCTACCCCATGATTGTCAGGGATTTCCACGCGGTAATTGGACAGGAAACCCGCGCCCAAGCTATGGAAAAATGGGGTGGCTTACCTGACATCCTCATGGCTTGTGTGGGTGGTGGTTCCAACGCCATGGGACTATTTCACGAATTTGTCGGCGAACCATCTGTACGGTTAATAGGTGTAGAAGCCGGTGGAGAAGGGGTAAATACAGAAAAACACGCCGCTACCTTGACAAAAGGGCGGATTGGTGTATTGCATGGAGCCATGAGTTACTTGTTGCAGGATGAAGAAGGGCAGGTAATTGAACCCCATTCCATTAGTGCTGGTTTAGATTATCCTGGGGTGGGTCCCGAACACAGCTATTTGAAAGAGTTGGGGCGGGCTGAATATTACAGCGTTACCGATGCCGAAGCATTAGCCGCCTTCCAGAGATTATCCCAGTTAGAGGGAATTATACCTGCTTTAGAAACATCCCATGCTATTGCCTATTTGGAAACCCTCTGTCCTCAGTTAGAAGGTAGTCCCCGGATTGTAATTAACTGTTCTGGACGGGGGGATAAGGATGTGCAGACGGTAGCTAAGGTGTTGAATCCCGGCTGAGGGGAGGAAGGAGTGAAGGAGTGATGGAGGGAAGGAGTGAAGGAGTAGACAAATAAATTATCACCTAGGGGCACGGCATCCACAATATTTCGGTATATGGAATAATTTTAATAATGCCGTGCCCTCCCCTCTGTGAATATCTTAAAGAGGCATTACGAATTACGAATTACGAATTGATATAAATGCATTCTGGACAAAAACTCCGACAATTACTCGATCGCCCTGAAATTATGATAATTCCCGGCATTTACGATTGTCTGGGGGCAAAATTAGCCGAAAATGCCGGTTTTAAAGTGGTAGCTAGCAGTGGTTTTGGAATTGCTGCTTCTACCTTGGGCTTACCAGATTATGGTTTTCTCACGGCTACGGAAATGCTTTACAGTGTAGGGCGAATTGCTCAATCTGTGAGTATTCCTCTCATTGCTGATTGCGATACAGGCTATGGTAATGCTTTAAACGTGATTCGCACTGTGAAAGAGGCTGTACAGTTGGGGATTGCAGGGGTAATTTTAGAGGATCAGGAATGGCCGAAAAAATGCGGTCATTTTGAGGGCAAGCAGGTTATACCCATGACAGAACATATGGGAAAAATACGGGCAGCAGTGGAGGCTCGTGGTGATAGTGGATTGGTAATTATTGCTCGCACCGATGCTAGAGCCAACCTAGGTTTAGATGAGGCGATACGTCGGGGAAGGGCTTATATTGAAGCTGGTGCAGATGTATTATTTGTGGAAGCACCCCAATCTGTGACAGAATTAGAAGCGATCGCAAAGGCTTTTCCTGATGTACCATTAGTAGCTAATGTGATTGAGGGTGGGAAAACTCCCCAACTTTCTGCATCCCAGTTGCAACAGATGGGTTTTAAGATTGTATTTTTCCCCGTTTCCGCCTTACTGGCAGTTACCCAGGTAATGACAGCTTGTTTCCAAAGTTTGCAGGAGCAAGGAACCACGGCTAATTTTGACAGTATGGTGAATTTTGAGGAGTTTAAGGAATTTATTGGTATTCCCCAATATCAACAATTGGAACAGAAGTATGGAGATTGAAGATGTCTCACGCAGAGACGCAGAGGCGCAGAGAGAAGTTTGGTAAAATTTAGCAATTAGTTACGCAGCTGCTAATTTTTGTCCTAATCGCTTTGCTTGCTGTTTAGTATTGTCAGAAAGTTCTACCTCTTTGGGGTTAACCAAGCCAATCCACAGTACACCAATGGGTTTTGCTCCTAGCATCTTCGCTAAGTCTTTTAATGCACCCAACGCCCCTGTTAACCACCTAGTCATCCAAGCCGGTGCAGCACTAGATAAGACGAGAACTGCTTTTTTTCTCACGGTAGTATCTCTCATCTTAGGTTCAGGTGTATCCCAGGGCCAATAGGCATAACAGACACACCGTTCTAAAAATTTACGGGTGAGCGCATTGACGTTTCCAAAATTCACAGGCGCGCCAATCACCAGGGAATCAGCACTTTCAATATCTTGTAAAACGCTCTCCATGTCATCTTCCAGAATACATTTACCCCTTTCTTTACCTGGTTCTTGCAAACAGGAACGACAATTGGTACAAAATTCAATATGTTTGTCTTGGAGATAAATTTTTTGTGTTTCTGCTCCTTGACTCTCAGCTGATGCTAAAATTTGTGCGATCGCACTATCAATAAATCCATTTTTACGATAACTACCAACAATCCCAACTACTTTTTTCCTAGTATCCATAACTTCGTATATCCTCCACCTCCAACCCTACTTCTAATTTTGAACAAAGAAAATGGGGAACTTGTGAAGATTAACGACATAGGAAGTGTGGGGAGTGTGGGGAGCGTGGGGAGTAGAGGAAGATGAAATAATTATTCCATCACTCCTTCCCTCCTTCCCTCCTCTTCCCCTCTTCCCTAACTGAGAGCATCAGCCTATGATGGGAACAAGATATGCCCGTTGGTCTTGTGGATTGAGAGACAAAAGTATGGTTGTAGCATTACTCTATTTAATGTTGGCTGGAGCTTATCTACTGGTACTACCCGTAGCTGTGTTGTTTTACCTCAAACTGCGGTGGTATGTAGTCAGCTCCATTGAACGGGGATTTATGTACTTTTTAGTATTTTTCTTCTTCCCCGGTTTATTGCTCCTGTCGCCGTTTGTCAATTTGCGACCCCAACGACGACAAATTGAAGCGTAAGTGACATTCTCCCCACCGTATAGACGGATGGGGATTCTTCAAATCGCTTTGAAAAAATTAAAATTGGTAGGTCATTATTCTCATGCGACGTATTGACGCTATTGGAATCGTTTTCGGCGTTTTTGTTGCGGGCGGCTTGGTATATCTTGTATTGCAGCTAGTTGGCTTAGATAGCCAGAATGCTGGAATCTGGAGCCAAGCATTGCTTGTGTGCGGATTAATAGGTTGGTTATTTACCTATGTATTTCGTGCCGTGGGTAATAAAATGTCCTACCATCAACAACGGGAGGAGTACGAACAAGCTTACTTCCAAAAACGCTTAGATGAGCTTTCTCCTGAAGAATTAGAGCGCGTTCAAGCAGAAATAGAACAAGAACGGAACTGACAAACTTGAGATTTTAAATTGTGGATTTTGGATTGAAGACTCAAAATACAAAATTTAACAATTTCTATAATTTAACCTCACCCTCGCTTTTTACTGCGTAAAAATCTTTCCCTCTCCTGAATAAGGAGAGGGATGCCCACTCTTGACAGGGTAAGGTTTTGTATTTTATTTCATCTGATATCATGCTCGCTTAATTACTTATATAGCGTTTTTCGGTTGAGTAGAACACAAAGTGGATTCCTAATATTTAAATCCTAAAATCTAAAATTGTTTGACAAGCCTCTGAATTTAGAACTGTTGTTTACCCCCAGGGTAATCTAAAATCTAAAATCTAAAATCCAAAATTGTTTGACTGATAACTGAAATGGCTGTGATTTCCGATTGTTTTGCCAAGCTGACACAAAATCAACAATGTGCTCTGATTCCTTTTATTACCGCAGGCGATCCTGATTTAGAAACTACTGCATCTGCATTACAAATTCTCGATCGCAGCGGTGCGGATATGATTGAATTAGGTGTACCCTATTCCGATCCTCTCGCAGATGGACCAGTAATTCAAGCTGCTGCTACCCGTGCTTTACAAAGGGGTACAACCCTGGATAAGGTGCTGGATATGCTCAAGCCAGTCATTCCCAGTCTCAAGGCACCAATTATCCTCTTTACCTACTACAACCCCATTTTAAACCGGGGGATTGAGCAATTCCTCCAGGAGATAGCGGATATTGGTGTGGCTGGGTTGGTAGTACCCGATTTACCTTTAGAGGAAGCTGATAATTTACTCGAACCAGCTAGCAAAATTGGGATTGAAGTTATTTTATTAATTGCCCCTACCAGTTCCACCGAACGCATTGAAGCCATTGCTCGCGCTTCCCAAGGCTTTATTTACTTAGTTAGCGTGACTGGGGTGACAGGTATGCGATCGCAAATTGAATCACGGGTATCAGATTTAATTACTCTGATTCGTGATGTCACTGATAAACCCATTGGCGTAGGCTTTGGTATTTCCCAACCAGAACAAGCACAACAAGTACGGGCTTGGGGAGCAGATGCAATCATTATTGGCAGTGCTATAGTACAACGATTAGCAGAGGGCACACCAGAACAGGGATTAAGTGCGATCGCTAATTTTTGCCAAAATCTTAAGGAATCATTATCATAATCTTAAGTAAAATTAGTTACTAATTCCAATCAAACTGGGGCAGGTAAATTAAAAAAGTGTAACAGCTAGTTTTTTTTTCACCTGACTCAGTAGACAATTTAACGGAGATCGTTTTGAATATATAAAGCACATACCAGTGGTTTAACAACTAGTCAATACCAAGATTTATATTTTGAGTATTATGTAAACGGCGCTAAGGTATAACTTTATGAGTGTGAGAGAGTATAAATTATCAGCTGTAGTGATGTTACAGTCTAGAGGCAAGGGACGATGAGTGAAAGTATGGCATTTGTCGGTGGAGTAGCCGTAGCAGGACTGGCGGCACTCTTGTTGCTCAAGGGAGCAGGCGGCAATACTCCCGTGCAACCAAATTTTACCGTGTCTCCGCCAATGCAAGCACCTGTGGTTACTCCCATGGTGCCACAGGTGGGAACATATCCTTATACACAACCAAATCCAAATGTCCCGTTACCCGTAGACCCCAACACGAGTCAAAAACTAGCAGAGTTAGAAAGATTTAAAGTTCTTAACGAAAGGTTGCAACAAGAAAACAACCAACTGAAAGCTCAAAACCAACAGATGCAGTTCCAAATGCAACAGTTGCAATTAAGCAATCAGAACAATAATCAACGGGTTCCCACACCAGCAGAATTAAATGGTACGGAAAATGCCCTATTATCTTCACCAATAATTTGGGCAGTGGGGGGTATGAGTTTAGCAATTGGCGGTGGAATCGTAGTCGCAGGTGTTTTAGCCTTATTCTCTCCCAAGGAACGTAGTACACGCACAGTACAAGTACTACATCCTTATCCTAATCCCAATCAACCTTTGGCTCCCGTGCGTCGAGCTGAGTTTTTACCTCCTCGCAAAGAAGTGAGAAGGGTGCAACAAACCCACGAATACGATGATATGCAATAAACTACCCCAACTTGCCTGACGGCTGAAGTTAGGGTTTTGCCCCTAAAGCAAACTGCGGCGCAAGGCTACAGGATGTCACGCTAGAGGGATGATAGAGGGGTGGGGAATCTCGCGGAGTTAGTTGAAAAATCAAATAGTGAACTACCCACACTCCCCTAACGGGTGAGTGTTGGCTTCCAGCTTCACGGAAGATTGCCGCATCTTGGATTTGCGTCCGCGAGTTGGTCTTACATCCTCTCCACTGGCGTTAGCCTCCCCCGTCCCAGAGGAGGACACTACGTTGCGGGGGT
>JASJDS010000128.1 GCA_030065055.1 Calothrix sp. MO_192.B10 | reverse complement strand
CTTCACGTACCCGCAAGACTGTGGGAAGCATGAAGCAACTGGGGGCAAAGAAGCGTCAAAAATCTGGCTCTACGGGTGGGGATGTAGAAACCCTACCCTCTAAGCGAAAGCGTAGGGTGGGGTAGTTCATTTCATCTAGTATCTATATGATTCCCCAATCAATATTCAAAATTCGGTGTTGCATAAATGCGGGATGATTTTAATAGTTCTGTAGAATGGGCCAGAGTGCCCGTTCCTTATATAGCACTTTTCAGTTGAATTGAATACAAAGAAAGTTGATAAAATTCTTATGGTAAGGGATATAAATCTCATAATACTATATTTAATTCAAGTGAAAACCGCTATATTTTCAAGCGGGCAGGATGCCCACTCCACTCATATTCATCCCTTGATTCAGCAATGCCTGTCAGAGTTTTTGTAAAACGGTATCATTGGTAAAATTATTTTCATTAATCACCTTAATAGGACAAAATTTTCTTTGAGTGATAGGAATTTCAATGATAAATTCTGTCCCTTTTCCAAGAGTTGATTGACAAGATAATTTTCCACCATGATTTTCTACTACAATCTGGTAGCTAACTGATAATCCTAAACCAGTTCCTTTGCCAACTTCTTTAGTGGTAAAGAAAGGGTCAAATAATTTTGGTAAAATATATTCATAAATACCATAACCATTATCAGTTATCTTAATTATTGCCCAATTTTCATCAATTAATTCTGTGGTAATATGAATGCAATTGGGTTTGAGTTTAATCTGTTCAATTGTGCGTTGTTGGTTATATTCGTGCAATGCATCAATAGCATTAATTATAATATTCATAAATACTTGATTGAGTTGACCTGGATAACACTCAACCAAAGGTAGAGAGCCATATTTTTTAACAATTTTAATTGCTGGATATTTACTTTGTATCTGTAAACGGCTATGTAAAATTAACAAAGTACTATCAATACCTTCATGAATATCAACCTGTTTGCATTCTGATTCATCCAGACGAGAAAAATTACGTAGGGATAGGACTATTTGACTAATACGCTCGGAGCCATTTTGCATTGAATTAAATATTTTTTCGCAGTCTGACTTGAGATAATCAAGGTCGATAGCTTCTATTTCATCCTCAATTTCTTCAGATGCTTCGGGATAGTATTTTTGGTAAAGTTCTATCAGATTCAATAAATCGTGAGTATATCCCCTGGCATGTTCGAGATTTCCATGAATAAAGGTAACTGGATTGTTAATTTCATGGGCAATACCTGCAACCATTTGACCCAGACTAGACATTTTCTCACTTTGAATCATTTGAGTTTGGGTACGTTGCAGCTCTTGAAGAGTTTTTTGTAAATAGATATTATTATCTTGTAGTTCTTGAGTTCTTTCTTCTACTTTTTGCTCTAAAGTTTGGTTATATTCATTTAATTGATTGTAAGCTTTTTCTTGGTCTAACCACAGAAAATATATCTGCTCTGCCATATTATTAAAGCTTTGAGCTAAGGTACTAATTTCATCATTACCAGCTAAATTAATGCGGGTGCTCATATCTCCAATGGCTAATTTCCTAGTGGCAGCAGTCAAATCAATAATGCGACGAGTTACTAAGTCAATTACTTTGGTAACAATAAGACTAAAGATAGCGGCTCCTGATAAGGAAAAAACCATAATAGCCAGCCATAATTGCTTCTGAGTCTCTTCTAAGGGTGCCACAGGATTGAGTAGGACTATTTTGGCTGTAGTGCCATTCAGTCCCATAATTTTGACAGATTTGGCAATAAACCTTTCCCTTGCAATGGTAACTTTTGTTGGTGGTGCTGCTACATCGGGAGGTTGCCATTCACGAGTTTTAGCTGTCTTGAGGGTAGATGTGGTGGCTTGGTTATTTTGGAGAGCGACTAAATGTGTCTTTGCACTAGCACGGATTTGAGTCAGTACTTCCTCATTGATTTCCTTACCGACAATTACTCCTCCCAGGATTTCCTGGGTAGATTTGACAGAGGTTAAACCTACTATGAGTGAAGATTTGTTGTTCTTTGCGGCAATAATATCAAATAAATCCATGCCGATACTTGCAGCTTCACTAACAGCTAAATCGTTAAACTGAACATCGGCTAATTCTTCTTGACGCACTTTCCCTAATACTACGCCGTTTTTATCAATAACTTTAATTAAATCAAGTTGTAAGGATTCTTTGAGAGGTAAGAGGCTACGCAGTAATGCGGCTTTGTTGTCTTTAGCAACCGATTGGGAAATTTCCTTAGAATTTGCTACCCACCTGGCTTTGAGAAACAGTAATTGTTTTTCATGGTGAAAAGCGTGCATTACTAAGGAAGAAACATTCTCGGTTTCAGCTTTGAGTTTTGTTTCTAAACGCTGGGTGAAAAAATAGCCAAAACTAACTGTTCCCACACTCCAAATACCAAGAAAAGTAAAAAATAAGGGTAATAATATTTTGGTTTTTAAAGGTAATTGTGAGTATTTACTCAAAAGCAAAAGCATATGATTCTATTTTTGAATGGATGGTACAAAGGCTAACTGACGTAAGACATTACTACCTTCGTTGCTAAAGGCAAAATCGAAAAATCCTTGGGTAGTTGCTGAGGATTTTTTACTCCTGACAACACCTATATGGCGTACCATCTTATATTTGCCTGCTGTTACGTTAGCAGGTGTAGGCTCTACACCATTTAAACTGAGGCGATTGACTGGTAATTGGTTAGAGATGGCGTAAGCTAAGGAAAATGCACCAATGCTGTAAGGAGTATTTTGTACCGCGTTGATTAACTCCGCTTCCTGAGGTATAACGACTGCTTCTGGTGCATTCTTGAGTGCTTTACCTAAATAGTATTGACGCAAAAGTCTTTTACCTGATTCATCCTCAGGACGATCTAATAGTATAATTTTTGCATCTGGTCCTCCTACCTTTTGCCAATTGGTGATTTTACCACTGTAAATTGCTTTGAGTTGGGAAGTTTGTAAGTTGCTGACTCCCTTGACGGTGGGGTGAGTTGCTACTACTAAAGCATCTTTGGCAACTTCTCGATATACTATGGAGCCGTCATTTTCCTTTGGGTTGACTTTTCGGCTAACACTACCAATTTCCACTATTCCTTTTTTCACAGCAGCGATACCAGCAGCAGATTGGCTTTTAGGTAAAAAAGTTACTTTAATGTTGCTGTTTTTATTTTCGTAAGCTTTAGCTAGTGCCTTTATTGCAGGGTAGGTACTACCTGAGCCATTAATCTTGATTTCTTGCTGTGTCTGAACTTCAGCTTGGGTAGCTGTGTTATCAGTAGAGCAACCAGTAATTCCTGTAAAGCAAGTTCCAATACTTAATGCTGTGACTATAATGGTTTTCTTCATAAATTAGCTGGGAAATAAGAAAATAGATACAAAATACCAGCACTCAATCCAATACTTGTCGGTTAAGGGGTGTAGAGACGTAAAATTTGACTTCTCTACAAGGGTTTTCTGTTAGCGAATTTGTTTCACCAAGTAGTATTGGCATTAGCTCTGAGTCAAGAAAATTGAGATTCTCTTGAAGTAGTATCTATATAATTCCCAAATCAATAGTCAAAATTGAATATTGAGTCATGAGGCTTATAATAATAGTAAAATATCCAATTTTTGACAAAAATAACGCCTATCACTCGTTTTAATTGCAACTAATACCGATTTAATAGATGATTGCAACATATCCCTCCGTAGAGACGTAGCATTGCTACGTCTCTACAAGAATCTATTTGTCCCATTCTTTTTTTTAATAACATCAAAAATCAGTATTAATACGAGGCGTGCAAGATATCAGGTTCGTGGTTATCTGCTAGAAATACACTTCAATAAAGCCTGCATGGGATGTAAAGGAGTCCATCCCTCCAATCGCTTAACTTGGGAACGACAGGAATACCCCGTTGCTAAAATATACTGTCTCTCCTCTGGATTAGATGGCATGTGTTTTGCCCAACTTAATTGGTAAATTTCCTGAGAAGTATGATAATGCTCTCGTTCATGTCCGTATATTCCCGCCATACCACAGCAACCAACGGGTACTATTTGTAAATTTAATCCAAATCCCTGAAATAATTCTTGCCATTGCTTCTCAGATGCTAAGATAGCTGTTTTCTCTGTACAATGACTGTATAAATAGTAGGTTTGGGAACTTGAAACTGATGGTACTTTAACACTCTTTTGGGTGAGGAACTCTTGCAGTAAGTAAATTTGTGGTATTTCTAAATCTGGGAGATATTTACAATACTCGTCCCGATAGGTAAGGGTGATACTTGGTTCAATGCCAACTATGGGGATTCCCAGTTTGCCTAACTGCTGGAGATACTCTACATTTTTACATGCGATCGCTCGAAATTTCCCGCAAAAACCTTTAAGATGGAAGAGTTTACCATTGGGGAAAAGTGAGGGTACGTATACTGTGTATCCTAAGCTTCTTAATAATGCGTAAGTATCTATTACTATTTGGGCATCATAGAAGCTGGTAAAGGCATCCTGGAGTAAAATGATACTTTGCAGATGGACTGGTTTATCTAAGGCTGATAATGTTGTTAAATCAAGTTCTGGTGCGTTTAATTCTAATAGTCTCTGTTTGAGAGTTTGCTCGCTCACCCCAGGAGTATCTACTAGGGCGAAAAATTGTTTGGTAAACCAACGGGAGAGGGGGTTTTGAGTGATATAGTTACTTATAATGGGGGTGTAGGATTGCCATTGAGCGATCGCTTCTATATTGGCAATCAGATAATCTCGCCAATGTCGTAAATAGCGGGTGTGGTAAAGTTCCAGAAACTGCGCTTTCATCTCTGGAATATTTACATGAATTGGACATTGGGTAGCACAAGCTTTGCAAGAAAGACAGCCGTGCATTCCTTCATACACCTCATGGGAATAATCATAAACTCCCGCAAATCTTTCTAAGCTATTCCATAATTTGACAAGAAAACCTCCCCGTACCTCTGGGTTTAAACTTAATTGTCGTAACCACTCCCTTAACAGGGTAGCCCTTCCCTTGGGAGAATGAATGCGGTTATTCATCCCCTTATAGGAAGGACACATGACATCATCACCATGAAAATTGAAGCAAGCACCATTACCATTACAATTAAACGCCGTCTGATATGATTCTTGGAATGATGGTGTAACTTGACGGTCAAAATGTCCCCTTAAGGGTGCCTCTAATGGTACAACTTCCGCCTCACTATTGAAAGGAGTGACAATTTTCCCTGGATTTAATTTATTTTGAGGGTCAAATGCTGCTTTGATTTTACGCAAGTCTTGATATAACTCCTCACCAAAGAACAGGGGAGTATACTCACTACGAAAACCCTTCCCATGTTCTCCCCACATTACACCCCCATATTTATATACCAAAGCCACCACTTTATCTGATAACTCTCGAATCAGTGCTTCATCCTCCGGTACTTTCATATCCAAAGCTGGGCGAAGGTGCAAACAACCAACATCCACATGACCATACATGGCATAATCAAGTTGGTAAGTTGTCAGTAAAGCTTTTAACTCTTGGATATAACTAGCTAAACAACCAGGGGGTACTGCTGTATCTTCAATAAAAGGAATTGGTTTGCGTCTTCCTGGTTGATTCCCCAACAAACCCGCACCTTTCTTGCGTAACTCCCACAGACGAGAGACTTCTGTTTCATTTGTAGCTAAATAATAACCTATGGCGGGTGAAAGACTTGCACACACATGACTCACCTTAGCTTCTATCTCTTCCCAACTATCACCAACAAACTCAACCAAATTGATAGCTTGAGCATCGCCAATAAAATCTTTCACATGATAGTAAATCTCATCCTGCTTGGCTAAAGCTAAAATCTTCTCATCTATAGTCTCTACCGCCCCAGGTTCTGATTTTAGTAGACTTGATGCTGCTTGTAGGGCATGATCGAAACAATTGTAATGAATTGCCAATAACTTCTTAGCTTGGGGAATCTTGGTTAATTTTAACTTCGCTTCCGTAACTACCGCTAAAGTTCCCTCAGAGCCAGCTAGAATCCAATTGAGATTAAAACTATCCCTTTGAGGGGAATAAACCTTCGCCAAATTGTAACCCGTCATAAACCGAGTCATCTTCGGGAAAACCTCTGCAATTAAATCTTGCTTCGAGGTAACAATATCATCCACCTGACGGTAAATTTTCCCCAGACTTCCTGAATCTTGTTTGAATTGGGATAAATTAGCTGAATTGATAGATTGCGATCGCTCTACCGTTCCATCTGCTAAAATCCAACTTAACTCAATAATATGGTTACTAGTGCGTCCATAAATTCTCGAACCCTTCCCACACCCATCTGTGTTAATCATCCCCCCAATGGTAGCGCGGTTACTCGGTGCGACAGTAGGCGCGAAAAACACCCCATAAGGTTTTAAATAGAGATTTAGTTGATCTAAAATTACCCCTGGTTGTACCCTTACCCAACCCTCTTCCAGATTTAGTTCTAAAATCTGGTTCATATACTTAGAACAATCAATCACAATACCCTGGGAAAGAGATTGACCATTTGTCCCCGTTCCTCCACCCCTAGGAACAAAGGTAATGTTTGCAAACTCTTGTTTCCCGGCTAATTGAAATAAACATACTAAATCTTCCGTTGTCCGAGGAAATACTACCGCCTGGGGTAAGATTTGATAAATACTATTATCTGTGGAAGCAATTAATCTACTAGCAAAATCCCCGCGAACTTCTCCCCCAAAACTTGTTGTTGTCAATTCCCGTAAAAAACTGACAACATCTGATTGAGAAGCATCCTGGAAACTTAAGCGAGGTATCATATCAAATCTGGATAATTAGCTCGCAGAGAACACAGAAACAAGAAACATCTTCGCGCCTCTGCGCCTCTGCGCCTCTGCGTGAGAAAAACTTACTTAATTATCCTCTGGAAAAACCCATTTTGGTGGTTCCATCATTTTCTTGAGTCTAGCAGCTTCCGCCATTTCTAACATCTTGTCCAAAGGAGTATCTTGAATAAACTGGGATGCAGCTTCCCTATACTCGATATTGGGACACTTATCTCCCAAAACGCAGCCGTTAACACAGGCTTCCTGACAATTGATTTTGATGTTCTCCTCCATGCAAACCTCCTTAATTCGGATATCTTCGGGAAAACAGCAGATAACACCGACTGCTAGGCAAAAGTACTTTCGTGAACCTAGTTAAATATTAATATCATTTGCATTATTGCTAACTTCAGGAGACAAAATCTGTATAGGATTGACTATAACAAGAGTAGTCAAATCTTGATTACAATCCATAACAGGAGGGATGATAGTTGATAGTTGATGGTTGATGGAGTGATGTGTTTTGGCTCATATTCACTCCTTCACTCCTTCACTCCCCACCCTCTCTGCGCCTCTGTGCCTGGAGCGTGAGACTAAACTCATATTCTTAATCAGCAACGCCGAAAAAATAGTGGCACACATGATTGATTATTACAAACATTTTTTGATTGGGTATAACAATCCAAAATCTAAAATCTAAAATTCTAAACTTCCATGTCAGAAATCTTTGCTACTACAGGAACCATTGCTGCGATCGCAACTGCCATTGTCCCCCAACAAGGTAGTATAGGTATTGTGCGGGTATCTGGTACAGAAGCAATACAAGTTGCCAAAACCCTATTCCATGCACCTGGAAAGCAAGTGTGGGAGTCTCACCGCATCCTCTACGGCTATATCCGCCACCCCCAAACCAAGCAATTAATAGATGAGGCGTTATTGCTCACCATGCAAGCACCGCGCTCCTATACTAGGGAAGACGTGGTAGAGTTCCATTGCCACGGGGGAATTATGGCGGTACAGCAGGTTTTGCAATTATGTTTGCAGCATGGGGCAAGGCTGGCACAACCGGGAGAATTTACCCTCCGCGCCTTCCTCAATGGCAGGTTAGATTTAACCCAAGCGGAAAGTATTAGTGATTTGGTGGGGGCAAAATCTCCCCAAGCTGCCCAATCTGCCTTGGCTGGGTTGCAAGGTAAATTAGCTCATCCCATCCGTCAGTTACGCAGTCAATGTTTAGATATTTTGGCAGAAATTGAAGCGCGAATTGATTTTGAGGAAGAGTTATCTCCGCTGGATGATAAAAAGACAATATCACAAATTCAGTCAGTTGCCGCAGAAATTACTAGATTTTTAGCAACCGCAGAACAAGGTGAATTGCTACGCACGGGTTTAAAAGTTGCCATTGTGGGAAGACCAAATGTGGGTAAATCTAGTTTATTAAATGCTTGGAGTCGTAGTGACAGAGCCATTGTCACTGATTTACCGGGAACTACCCGCGATGTGGTGGAATCCCAGTTAGTTGTGGGTGGGATTCCCATTCAAGTATTGGATACTGCGGGGATTCGGGAAACAGAAGACCAAGTAGAAAAGATTGGAGTGGAGCGTTCCAGGAAGGCAGCTACTGCTGCTGATTTGGTCTTATTTACCATTGATGCCTCCCAAGGATGGACAATGGCAGATGAGGAAATTTACACCCAGGTCAACCATCGTCCGTTAATTCTGGTAATCAATAAAATCGACCTTGTAGACGATATACAAGTAAATACCCTGCAATCTCAAATCCAACATTCAATGTGTCAAATTTTCACCGCCGCAGCCCAGAATCAGGGGATTGATGGATTAGAAACAGCAATTTTACAAACTGTACAGTCAGGGAAAGCCCAAGCCGCAGATATGGACTTAGCCATTAACCAAAGACAACAAGCCGCACTGGTAAAAGCGAAAACATCTTTGGAGCAGGTACAAGCAACTATTGCCCAACAGTTACCCTTGGATTTCTGGACAATTGACTTACGGGGTGCGATTCATGCCTTAGGGGAAATTACGGGTGAGGAAGTAACAGAATCTGTGCTTGATCGGATATTTAGTAAGTTCTGTATTGGGAAATAGAATCAGGAGATTTCCAGAATTTCAATTTAATAGTGTCATCAATTCCATCTCTGCACTGGTGTTAAAAGGCAAACCATGACGGCGATTCAATTCTGCTACTTGTTCTGAGGTGAAATCCTCTAGCTCAATCACCTGCCCCACATTAAAAGGAGATTGATTCAGGTCGTCAATTAACTGATAAGGTTCAGTGGAAGTAACTAAGATCAAATCCAGATGATTCCAAATCTCGCTCATGGCACGACTGTTATGCCAATTACGCAACATGCCAAAAAAATCATTGCTAAAGGGTGTCCCAAAAATCTTGTCCATCTCATCAATTACCAAAACCAATGGACTATCTAATTCCTTTAATATGTAACGACTGACGTAGCGTGTACAACGTTGAATATTACTAATGTTTTTCTGCCAATATTGATCTACTCGATCTTCTATTTCTAGTTCTTCACTCAACCAAGAACAAAACTGACTTAAAAACACTTCATCTGAGCTGAGATCTGCTTTTCCAAAAAGTTGAAAATCTATAAATAGTACACGCTTATTCTGATTTCGAGCCATTTTTATTATCCGGTTTAATAGCGAACTTTTACCAACTTGTCGAAGACCCTTGATAAAAATCGTTACACCCTGTTGTACAATCATATTAAGGGCAATTTTGTCAGCTTTACGTTCCACGTAAAAAGCTGATTTGAGTTTCATTGTCCCTTCGGGAATCTCCAATGCTCCTGGCTGTACTGAAGGGGAAAACTGAGGAATAGCAGTCCCTTTTCTACTCTTTATGCTTTTCAATACAGGAGTGGAAGATTCTGGAATACTTTCCAAATCAATGGATGTACAACCAAACTCAAACCCATCTTCAATATTTCTCCCTGCTCCTAAAGCATCATAAAACCCTACGGCAAACTTAATTGCAGCCTTATCCCCAATGGCTTTATTCATACCAATCACATAATCAATATATTGGTGAATTGCCTCCGCTTGCACCTCGGAATAACAAGCATTGAGTAGCACACATTCAATCTGGGGAAACAACTTAAATAGTCTTGCCAGGGCTGATGCACTTACCAATTGCATTTGTCCAGAATTATTCTCTAGGGCTAAACCCTGGCTACCTAAACCATGTCCTGAAAAATGCACAATCTGTGGTTCATAATCCAACAAAGCACGGCGTAAATCATCTACACGCACCGCCAATTTAGAGATAATTTCAAATTCCTCTCGACGTTTGGCACGTTTTAAACCTGCCTCAATTTCACGAACTTCCTCATCCAAGCGCAGCTTGGACGTGTTTGTGGGATTGGCTGATAAAAGCAGGATTTTTTTCACCATGCCGTCAAATCTGAAATCACAAAACAGGGAGAGTATATCATGAGATAATTTCTCCAATATTCTACGTGATTTTCCTTAAAAATAAATTATCCCGTAGGGGCACGGCATCGATAACATCACCGGTTTGCCAAAAATATTAAACACGCCGTGCCCCCGCCATGCAAATTTAGACACAGCGATAATCAGGTATACCATTTGTGGCAGGCAATGGGTTGTGGGCACGGCGATATGCAAATTATGGCATGGGGAAAAGTCAGTTGATGCCGTGCCCCTACCGTAAATATTTGTACATGGCGATGGTTATGCAAACGTACAAAATCTGGCTGTGCCAATATATCCCCCGTAGGGGCACGGCATCGATAACATCACCGCTTTGCCAAAAATATTAAACACGCCGTGCCCCCGCCATGCAAATTTAGACACAGCGATAATCAGGCATCGCATTTGTGGCAAGCAATGGGTTGTGGGCACGGCATCCACAATATTTTGGTGTATACAATTATCTTACTGATGCCGTGCCCCTACCCATTCACCCGTCTGTCCCATTCTTTTTTCAAAATGGTATTACTCATCCCATTTCTTTGTGAAGTTGCACCAAATTCTCTCCATCTCTCCTTTCTACCCTTCGGGAACTCCTTCGGAGAACGCGCCCTTTGTGTCCTTTGCGGTTCGTTTTTAATTTCTTTTACTAAGTCCTACCCTAAGATAATTTTATTAATTACTGGTGTGAAAAATGTCCTTTCTCAGTGAAACTAATCCAGCCAACGCCTTAATTATCGGCGCAAGTCAAGGCATAGGTTTAGGCTTTGTGCAAAAATTACTCCAAGATGACAGAATTGCCAAAATTTACGCCACCTATCGCCAACCGGAAACCGCTACGGAGTTACTCACCCTCGCCAACGCACATCCAGACAAGCTAAATTGCCTGGTAATGGATATTACCGACGAATCACAAATAGAAATATGTACTCAAAAGATAAGCACAGATATCAATCAACTCCACTTAGCCATCAATTGCGTGGGCATACTTCATGACTCCAGCTTGCAACCGGAGAAAGGTTTAAGACAAATCAATTCAGAAAATTTACTGAAATACTTCCAAATTAATAGTATTGCTGCTGTATTACTCGCCAAACACCTCTTACCCCTATTCAAACATCCACAACCCAGTGTCTTTGCCTGTATTTCTGCCAAGGTTGGTAGTATAGGCGATAATAGACTCGGTGGCTGGTACGGTTATCGTGCTTCCAAAGCTGCCCTGAATATGTTCATGAAAACCACCGCCATTGAGTATAAAAGAAGAACTCCTAAAACCATAGTGGTGACATTACATCCAGGTACAACTGATACCCGCCTTTCCCAACC
This sequence comes from Calothrix sp. MO_192.B10, assembly GCA_030065055.1. GTDB lineage: Bacteria > Cyanobacteriota > Cyanobacteriia > Cyanobacteriales > Nostocaceae > Calothrix_A. The sequence goes on along the minus strand of JASJDS010000128.1, from coordinate 6,098 downwards.
ATTTCAGAAGAACGTGCCACCAGAAAAATTATTTTCCGTAGAGCGTACCGTTAACCAGCTAATGGACGTAATTGAAAACCTGAAAGAAATTGATAGTGGAGAATTTTTCTCTTGGGACGGGAGTAAATTACCTTGGTAGAGTAAAAATACAAACCATCAAAATTATTCACCCAGGGATTTTAGAAGAGTATCCCTGGGAAATGAATAATTTAAACGGGAACCATCTGTAAAATCAGGGTTCTTTTATCAAAAGACTGGACTTTACCAACTTCACTTAAATCTGTAATCACTCTTTCCAACAACTCAGTGGCCCTATCGCGGTGTTGATGTTCTCTACCACGTAAGCGCACTTGAAACTTGACCGAATCCCCTTTATCTAACCACTCTACGGCTCTATTGATGCGTACACCGTAATCAGACTCGCCCACATTGGGACGAAGTTTCACTTCCTTCATTGTGGGTTTAGAGGTTTGACGCTGGCGTTTTTTCAGTTGGTAAAGATGTTTACCATAGTCCAAAATTTTAGCCACTGGTGTCTCTTTATTATCTGAGACTACCACCAAGTCTAAACCTACCTCTTCAGCCAGTTTTAAAGCCTCACGGGTATCCGTCACCCCACGATTGTTATTTTCATGGTCAATTAGTAGAACCTGGGGGGATCTGATACGATTGTTGATTAGTTGTTTAGTAGCGATAGTAGTTTCCTCTTTAAGTTCAATACTGATACTACTAGGATAGCGCAAACATTTAACAACCAGACTCTATCTATCGGTTAAAATTGTATCTTTTTGTTAGCGATCGCAAATACCTGGATTTTCCAGATAGATACTCAGGAGTTTCGGTGATATTAATCTAAAATCCAAAATATTTGGCTTTGTTGTTAGTTAGCTATCAAAACTGGGAGTAATAAGACGAGAAATCTGACTATAACCATTCAATACTATGCAGTATCCCCTAGAACTTACCTTTAAATTATGGGCACTTGCACCCCAAATATCCGTGCTAGATGCCCAAGGAAGTTTAAAGTTTTATGTCAGGCAGAAACTATTTAAGCTTAAGGAGTTAATTACTGTCTTTGCGGATGTTGAGCGCAATACCCCACTTTACTACATAAGGGCCGATCGCATCATTGATTTTTCTGCCCGCTACGATTTCACTGATGCTAATAATACGGGTATTGGTGCAGTCAAAAGACGGGGTTTGCGTTCCCTATGGCGTGCCCGTTATGACATTTTTGATGGCGATGATGTCATGATGACTATCCAGGAAAAAAATCCCTGGATAAAGGTCGCAGACGCTTTATTTGCACAATTACCAATTGTAAGTATTTTTACTGGTTATGTTTTTAATCCTGTATATTTAGTTAGTCGTCCAGATGGAACAGTGGTAATGCGTTTGGAAAAAATCCCTTCGTTCCTCTCCAGAAAATTCACCATTAAAGCCATGAATCAACTCAGCGAACGAGAAGAAAAGCAAGTCTTGTTAAGTTTAATGATGATGCTGTTGCTGGAAAGAAGTCGTGGTTAGTTGTTGGTTGTTGGTTGTTAGTTGTTGGTTGTTAGTTGTTAGTTGTTGGTTGACAGTCTTTAATTCATCACTCCTTCCCTCCTTCCCTCCTTCCCTCCTTCCCTCCTTCCCTCCTCCCCTCCTTTACTCCTTCCCTCCTCCCCTCCTTTCACGTGCTGATATCATTACCAGGGTATTGGATGACAAGATAGAGATATGGCAAATCAAACTCTAGGACTATCAACACAGCTTTATGACTACCTACTTTCCGTATCATTGCGAGAGCCAGAAATTTTAACCAAACTACGCCAAGAAACAGCACAACATCCCATGGCAAGGATGCAAATCGCACCAGAGCAGGGACAATTCATGGCTCTGTTAGTGCAGTTAATCGCAGCAAAAAAAACATTAGAAATAGGTGTATTTACTGGTTATAGTTCCTTGGCTGTAGCATTAGCTTTACCCAAAGATGGTAAAGTAGTTGCCTGTGATGTGAGTGAAGAATACACTGCAATTGCTCGTCGTTATTGGCAGCAAGCGGGTGTCGATCGCAAAATTGACTTACATATTGCCCCGGCTCTAGACACCTTAGATGGATTAATTGCCGCAGGGGAAGGTGATAGTTTTGACTTTGCCTTTATCGATGCTGATAAGAGCAACTATGACGGATATTACGAACGAGCATTACAGCTAGTACGTCCTGGAGGATTAATTGCTATTGATAATGTCTTGTGGTTTGGACAAGTAGCAGATCCCCAGGTACAAGATAATAGAACCAAGAAGATTCGGGCATTGAATCAAAAATTACATGAAGATGAACGGATTAATTTAAGCTTAGTACCCATCGCAGATGGTTTAACTCTGGCGATGAAACATATTTAAACCTCGTCTACCTTGAGAACCGTAGTTTCATAACACAACTTTGGGATTGCTTCCTTACGTCGCAATGACACATCAAAATAATTAGAAACTCCGGGTTTCAACATGGATGAGGTTTAATTTGTATTTTGATTGTAGACTCAATCCTGTTGTTGTCTTTGCTTTGCTAGTTCTAATTGGCGTTTTTTCTCCATCAGACGGGCTTTTTTCTCTTCTGTGAGACTATCAAAACATTGGGGACAGGAAATCCCAGCTTCATATTCAGGTTGTTGTCTTTGCTTTGCTGATATGGGATATCCACAACTAGGACAGGTTTCATAACTACCAGGTTCTAAACCCTGGCTGACTGCTACCCGTTCGTCAAAAACAAAACATTCTCCCTCCCATAAACTTTCTGCTGTGGGTACTTCCTGCAAATATTTGAGAATGCCACCTTTAAGATGGTAAACCTCCTCAAATCCTTGTGCCAGCATAAAAGAAGTGGCTTTTTCACAGCGAATACCCCCAGTACAAAACAGAGCCACCTTTTTGTGTTTGTTTGGGTCTAAGTTTTGGCGCACGTACTCCGGGAATTCACGGAATGAATCTGTGTGAGGATTTTTTGCCCTTTGAAAGGAACCAATACCCACCTCGTAATCATTGCGGGTATCAATTACAGTCACTTCTGGATCACTAATAATGCGATTCCATTCCTGGGGATTGACATATGTTCCCACCCGTTCGCTAGGATCTACCTCTGGTAAACCCATAGTAACTATTTCCTTTTTTAAGCGTACCTTCATCCGGGCAAATGGTGGCGTATCGGTATAAGATTCCTTATGTTCCAAATCTGCCAACAGGGGATCGGCACGTAAATATGATAGAACAGCATCTATTGCCTGACGAGTACCGGCAATGGTACCATTGATCCCTTCTGATGCTAGGAGAATAGTCCCTTTAACCCCTTGTGCTTGACAATAGGATACCAGACTTGATTGGCGATGTTCCAGAGGAACCGCCTCACGGCGATCGCTAACATCAGCCAATTTGACGAATTTATAAAGGGTTGCGACTACTATATTCATGCAGTTTTAGATACTAGATTTTTCTGTTAAGAGTTAAGAGTTCCCTGTTTCCTATTTTCAGATGTACCTCATTTACCTACAATCTGCTGTAAGTGATAAAACTGGTAACTGACAACTGGCAACTGTTAATTAAGCAATGGTTGATTGTGGAATTATAAAAAATTAACATTAATATTTTAAATATTTATTATATATATTTAAAGTTTAGACTGGGAAATTTATGCTCAAAGCAGAAATTTAGTTAGGATATTGCAAAGATAGGGTAATATTACTAGCGCCTTATAAATTTTGTCATTAAATTAGAACCATGACTATAAAAACCGCTTAACTTCAGTTTCCCCTTTTTAGCGATGAATCAAATGTCTCAGAAAATATCTAATTTTCACGCAGATATTTTACAGAATACTCAACTGGGTAGAATGTGCCTTTCCCAACAGTTGTTTTGCGATCGCTACGAAATTATTCGCATTTTAGGTAGAGGTGGCTTTGGTGTTACTTTTTTAGCCAAAAATGTGAGATTACCAGGTCATCCCCTATGCGTGATTAAACAACTTTCTCCCCAGAGAAATCATCCCAAAAAATTAGCAAGTGCGAGGAAAAGGTTCGAGCAAGAAGCAAAAATTCTCGGTCAAGTTGGCAATCATTCCCAAATTCCCATGCTTTTAGAGTATTTCGAGATTGAAGGGGAATTTTATATAGTTCAAGAGTATATCAATGGTCACACTTTGGCAGGAGAAGTCAGACGTACAGGGGTAAAAAGTGAAGCCTTTGTGAAGCATTTTTTACAAGAAATATTACCAGTCTTACAGTATGTACATAAGAATCATGTAATTCATCGGGATATCAAACCCCATAATTTATTACGCTGTGAAGATGATGGGAGACTGGTTCTGATAGATTTTGGGGCTGTTAAACAAGAACTAGTGGAAGTAAATAACTATTTGGTAGACACAAAGGAGCAAACCAATTTTGTGGGCACTATGGGTTTTGCTCCACCAGAACAGTTATCTTTAAATCCTGTATATGCCAGTGATATTTATGCTGTGGGTGTTACCTGTCTTTATTTATTAACAGGAAAAGCTCCTTTAGAGTTTGAATATGATCCAGTGACAAGCGAACTATGTTGGCAACAACATATAGACCTTAGCCCTCACTTTGCCCAAATTCTGGATAAAATGCTCAAGATTTCTGTGGAAGAACGGTTTCAATCAGCACAAGAAGTTTTAGATGCTTTGGGTATGGAATCTTACCTACCTATTTTAAATAACTGTTTAAGTTCTCAAAGATTGGGTACTCATAATATTACTCGTAATACCTATAGTCAAGATGAGAATATTCAGCAATATTTATCACCAGTATCACGTAGAGCCGAAGCTATTCGTCAGTGGAGAGCTAAATTAAAGGCAAGAACGTCAAAATTGAGATTATTTGATGCCTCCACAATCCCATAATATTTTGTCCGGTTAGGGATTTGCAAATACAAAAATAACCAATCTCTCGGAATGCAGGGGAGTGTGGGAAGTGTGGGGAAAAATTTTTCTTTATCAGCCCTAGCCCTTGAGCGGGCGGCTACGCCAACGGGCAAGGCATCTATGCTGGAGTCAAAAATAATAGGGATGAAACTGTTAATAGTTCCCTACCCCCCACAATCATGACTTTTATAGCTAACGCTACGCTACGCGAACAGCAAGCCCTACTTATGACTTATATGCTTACTGCTATAAAGCATCGAGCCAGGAAAGGTTAAACACAGACACAACAATTTTTTTACTAAATATAGATCGATCTGTTTTCTTTGCAACCGTACTTTTGTGGTCAAATAAATCATTAGTCTCTTACAATCAAGCAAAAATACCGTATTTTCTCGATGGTGTATTGAGGTAAAATGTTGCTATATTAGACCTAGATCTCATTTTTGTGTGTGTGTTGGGGGTGTGTTCCACCCCTCTTTTTTTGACTTTATACAAAATTATTTGTTGGTATTCTCTGGGAGGGGACTCCACTATCAATCTGCGTTGGGTTTATTTAAGAACTAAAACCCAGGGCTGTTAATATAGGTGACTAATGAAACTCATTAGACAAATGGATTGAATATTAGCCATAGTGAGCCAAGAAAGATTATATCAATAGCGATTGCTACAAAGATTTTCCAATATCTCTTAGTACTAATCCGCCTTCTCAACCTAGATGATACCAACAAACGTATTAATAACCACAGGGAGTATAATTGTAGGGGAAAGAACAATAAACCGATAATGGCAGTACGAAACGCCTGTTCTACCATTTGGTCTGCCGATGATAATCTTTCTACGATCTCTTCATCATCATCTTCTTCAGGAAAACACTCCTCAGTACTGTGCTTTTCTTGAGCCAGAATAGTCATGGCACGTTCCACATCTGATTGTGCTACCTGCAATTTAACCCAACCAATAGCTACAGTTAAATGCCATGCCATGTTTGCGGTGGCTTCGTCTTTCAAGTAAGCCTGGATACCATGAGCTGACAATTGATGTTTGGCTAGCTCCCCTTCTATGAGAGTGGAAAAGGTAGCAACTGTAACGCATTCCCCACGAATAAAATTCGGGGGCTTTTAGCAGCCCTGAGAAATAGCGGCTGGATTCCTATTGCCGGTTTCGCAGCACTACTCCC
>JASJDS010000317.1 GCA_030065055.1 Calothrix sp. MO_192.B10 | reverse complement strand
GGAGATACATTGAGGAGCAACGTCACCACGATGTAACTTAAGAAAGACGGCACGTAAACGTGCTACCTCGTTCTACATCCCCCGGCTACAAGCCAGGGGTTTTGAACTTCGACCAGTTCTATAAGAAGTTGAAAATCGGTCACGACTCGCGCTACCCAGAGCGACTATCGTCGTCGCGGGGTCGCTCGTCAGATTCTAAGTTATCCCCGTATAACTGAGAATAAGATGATTCGTTGTTATCTATGATGTCTAAATTTATGGTTTTCTAGCACTAACAAGTGAGTAATAACCGTAAGTTTGAACTATTGATATTTCTTCAAACCCAGCTGATTGCAAAAGTTGATCAAGCTCCGCCCCACTAAATTGTTTACCTTCAGTAATCCAAAATAGACACATTGAAAATGAAGTAGCAATTAGGGGACTGTCTTTAGTATCTGCTAGTAGTATTTCGTGTAGATAAATTCGACCACCACTGGGTAAAGCCTCAAAACTTTGCTTGGCTAAGTGTAAACATTTTTCCCATCCCCAATCGTGAAAAATATTACTGAATACAATTGCATCGTAGCCATCAGGAAAAGGATCTTTGAAAAAATCTCCCACACATGTATCTACTCGGTCAGATAATCCAGCTTCTGCTATATATTCTTTTGCTATCGTGCATACTGTTGGTAATTCTAAAATAGTGCAGTAGATTTGAGGATAACGGCTCACTAAGGGAAAACAAAAAGCACCAGAACCACCCCCTACATCAAGAAGACGTTTTACATCAGAAAAGTCACCTTTATAAGCAGCACCAACCGCAGGAGAAATGGTTTGACTGTGCATATGTTTGGTAAAAGCTTTAGCTTTTTCTTCATCTAATTCATGGGTTTCCCAAACATCCTTTTTGCTGTAAATGCTAGCCCTATCATTCCGAAAAGCTTCTAGAAGAGAGGAATGGGATAGAGGATTTTCACGGATAAAATGTAGTATACCACCCCAGTAGTAAGGACTATGAGGGAGTAAAAAAGTTTGTGATACCTGGGTAAGGTGGAATTTTCCATTGAGCTGCACAAGATAACCTAGTGATGCCATTACCCCCAAAAGCCCTTCCGTAGCACGCGACCCCAAAGACAAGTTTATTGCTACCTCTTGAGCAGTTGCAGGCGCTTTCGCTAATAGAGAGAAAAGCCCTAGTTCGTCGGCAACGGTAAGTGTGGGAAAGTGGAACATTGATAACCATGTATCCCAAAGAAGTTTATCATCACAAGTTAATATTTCTAATTCTTGGTTTTGATCTGATATTGACATAAAATTTTCTTTCTCCAAAAAAATAATGTCCCTGCTTTTATGACGAAGAGTGAAGATTTTTTTATCGAAAAATATAGCAGTCAAAAAGCCGTTTTTAAGTGTTGCGAGCCAGTGTTTGTGTGACTTTCAAATCTCTCATTTCTGACAATTTTAAATTGTTTGCTATCGATTGATTTAACGGAAAATTCTCTCATTACTGCTACTTAATTTTTGATAATTGTGACCATTTTTGCTGAATATCCATGATTTGTTGACCAATGGTTTTATAACGTTCTAATGAAAGGACACTGGCATCAGATTGAAAGCTGAAAAAATCTTGATCGAAAGCTTTATATATCTTGTAATTCATATTTCTGAGCTGATCTTCGACAAAATTAAGCTTTAGGAGTTGATGATCTCCTGAAGCCTCACTGTCTCGGATGATGATTTGACCAGGTCGAAGGGCAAAAGTTCCTGAAGAATCAAACTTAATCCAGAAATCTACTTCCAAACTCGGAATAGTAGTACTATCTGAGAAGTACAACTTTAGAGAGCGCTCCTGCACATCCCAATCGGAGTACTTGCGTTTTATTTGGAATGGTGGTTTCATATCAATTTCACTTAAGATATGCACTCCTTCAGTGATTTGCTCGGAATAAAAAATCACCTCCACCTCATCAAGACCACCCTTAACTTGTGATTCCTGTTCTTCAAAGTCCATCAAACCGCTTGATGTTATTATTTGTAGCGCATGAGGTAACTCTAATAGGGGAGGAGGTGTCTGGTATGCTCGTCCGTTCTCTTTGGAGTAATTAACCTCGACTCGATGTAATTGGCGAAACCCTTGAAAAGGACTTTTCGCTATACGCTGCCATTCTCTGCAAATGATTTTGGGTAAGTCGGAATAGTACCACTGCGAAGAAACGGCGGCTTTTACTCGATGGTTTTTTACTGCTTTGCTCAAGCTATGTAATTGCTGATGGTTAATCACTACAGGTTTAGGCAAGATAATTGCCTTTATCCCTATGCTGATAAAATTCATTGCCTGCTCGTAGACAATATGCGGCTTAAGCGCAAATTCAATAACTTGCCTTGACTTTTCATCTTCAGTCATCTGACTAAAGTAATCTTTAAACCAATCTGAAAAACATCCGCATAAAAGAGTGTTCGGTTGCTTTTTACCCAATACACTGTTTTGAAATTGAGAGAGATTAATCTGAGGATCAATAATTGCCTTGACTTCCCAGGGACTATCTGACTCTGCATATTTAGGACCAAGTAATTGGTTTCCGTAGCGACCATAGCCGACGATAGTTACTGGAATTTTTGTTACTTGTTCGGTGTGATTGCCATTTTTCAAATTTTGTAAATTTGAATTTAGAGAATTTGTAGTGATAACCATCTAAAATACCAAAAAAATATAGCCAATAACTGAGTCAAAAACACTCCGAAGACAATTTAGGCGATCAAATTAAGGAAAAATAGACATTTATAACTGTTAAACAACCGTTTTACCGATTTGACACCTGTGAAGCCAGCAGAAGAAAATACACCCCAGGTAGATTGTGAGGTGAATGATAAGATTGCTATTTAATTATGCTCATGGTGATTACTTGGCTTGATTGTCCAACAAAAGTTTTTCTGTGGACAGGAGGCTGTCACCCCTCACAAAATATAAAGAAAACCTTAAGGATATACCGCATCGCCGGAATGAGTGATGCTGCCACTCAAGGGTGGCTACCGCCAACGCAACATTTCCTTACCCTCAGCCCACCTTTTACCACCCAGGAGCAGTACATCTTCAATCACAAATGTTTCACAACTTCCGGCACCACACCAATCCGAGGCGTTGCCCCGACGCTGGTAAAAATAATTGGTTGCCTTAGTTCCCCCTACCGTAAGCTTCACAAAGATACTGGTAAGCAGCTCCTAAAGCAGGCACTTGGTGCAGTTGTACCATCCCAAACCCGAAAACCCTGATTAAATCCTTCAGCTTTTTCGCGCCTCAATTTCAAATGGGCGAACCGGGAGTTATTACTTATTACTTATTACTTATCACCTCATTATCCCATCACCTCATCACTCCTTCCGGGCGGGGAAACCCTGCCCCTACTCCATCACTCCTTCACTCCTTCCCTCCTTCCTTCCTCCCCTATGGGTTTACTTTGAAATTTTTAATAAAAAAATAGGTATTTACGCTGTTCGTAGTTTATATTTACGCCGTGGGTGTCGCAATCCTGTTATGTTCAAATTATGGAAGACTATTTCCACTGGTGCTCTCATGCCATAAAACAGAGGTGTGGTTGTGCTTCAGCTGAAAAATAATGCTTGCTTAATGGGTGCAGATAAACCTTAAACTTAAAAGTCCACAGACCGCAATTACCTCTAAACAGAAAAACTAAGCAATCATGTCTAAGGTTCTCGTCTCCGATCCAATTGACCAGACTGGGATTGATATTTTATCCCAAGTCGCTACAGTTGATGTCAAATTAGGACTCAAACCAGAAGAATTAATCCAAATAATAGGTGATTATGATGCCTTAATGATTCGTTCTGGAACCCGCGTCACCGAAGAAATCGTTGCAGCTGGCACTAATCTCAAAATTATTGGTCGTGCTGGTGTGGGTGTTGATAATGTAGATGTTCCTGCTGCTACCCGTCAAGGGATTGTGGTAGTCAATTCTCCCCAAGGGAATACCATAGCTGCCGCAGAACACGCTTTGGCAATGATGTTGTCTTTATCCCGTTATATCCCTGATGCCAATGCTTCGGTTAAAAGTGGTAAATGGGATCGCAAAACCTATGTGGGAGCAGAAGTCTACAAAAAAACCATTGGCGTTGTCGGTTTAGGTAAAATTGGTTCCCACGTTGCTAAGGTAGCTAAGGCGATGGGAATGAAGTTATTGGCATACGATCCTTTCCTTTCTAACGAAAGAGCTGAACAGCTTGGCTGTCAATTAGTAGATTTAGATTTGTTGCTACAACAATCAGATTACATCACCCTACACATCCCCAAAACACCAGAATCTACCCACTTAATCAATGCTGAGAGATTGGCAAAGATGAAGCCCAATGCTCGGATTATTAACTGTGCTAGGGGTGGGATTGTTGATGAATCAGCTTTAGCTGAAGCTCTCAAGTCTGGTAAAATTGCCGGTGCTGCCCTGGATGTGTTCGAGTCTGAACCCCTGAAAGAATCGGCTTTACAGTCCTTGGGCAAAGAAATGATTTTGACACCCCACCTTGGTGCCTCAACTACGGAAGCCCAGGTAAATGTGGCTATTGATGTTGCCGAACAAATTCGGGATGTATTGTTGGGATTACCTGCACGTTCTGCGGTAAATATTCCTGGACTCAGTCCCGATATATTGGAGGAACTTAAACCCTATATGCAGTTGGCAGAAACCCTGGGTAACTTGGTAGGACAGTTAGCCGGTGGTAGGGTGGAAGTACTGAATGTTCGCCTACAAGGGGAATTGGCAACTAACAGAAGTCAGCCTTTGGTAATTGCATCTCTGAAGGGTCTGCTTTTCCAAGCTTTAAGGGAACGGGTGAATTATGTCAATGCCAGTCTTGAGGCAAAGGACAGGGGCATCCGCGTCATTGAAACCAGGGATGAGGCTGTAAAGGATTATGCAGGTTCTCTACATTTAGAAGCCACTGGTAATTTGGGGACTCATTCGGTAACTGGTGCTTTGTTGGGCGATGGGGAAATCCGGGTAACAAACATTGATGGTTTCCCAATCAATGTACCCCCAAGTCAATATATGTTATTTACCGTACACCGGGATATGCCTGGAATTATTGGTAAGATTGGTTCCCTTTTGGGTAGTTTTAATGTCAATATTGCCAGTATGCAAGTAGGGCGGAAAATTGTTCGCGGTGATGCAGTAATGGTTCTCAGCATTGATGACCCCTTGCCAGAAGGAATTTTATCTGAGATTACCAAAGTACAAGGTATCCGAGATGCCTATACTGTCACACTTTAACTTCTGTAAATACCCTTGACTTCTCCCCGTGCTAAAAGCAACGGGGATTCTAAGAGGTTACGGAGGGAGGGGTTAAAACCGCCTCGCTCCGTTTCTTCTTAGCTGTCACCCAGAGGTTAATCCGGGTGGGACGAGTCAAAACGCCCCTAGACAGTCGGTTAAGGCTTAACCCTAACGTTCTGCTTACTTTGCGGATGATGTTTGCAGAACCATTTGCGTCTGCATTGATATACCAGTTATTTGCAGTTCGATATAAAC
>JASJDS010000316.1 GCA_030065055.1 Calothrix sp. MO_192.B10 | reverse complement strand
TTATTTAAGCCTCCAAAAAAGTTTACAGCGCTTTGTTATACAGCAAAGCTTTGTCGGCAACAACCATTAGATTTTCATCTGATGCTATACAGGTGTTGCCTGCGAATACGCAGGTTTGCACAGGTTAAATGTTGCACTTGATATTTATTACTTATTACTTAGGGCTTGCTGAAATGGTTTCCATGCGCTGTAAATCTCGCTGTACCTGACTCCACAAGGCTTTATTATGGGGATCTGTCTTCAGGGCTTTTTGCAGATAAATCCGAGCTTTTAACATTTGCTTTTGGGCAATGAGCGATCGCCCCCACAACTGGTAGGATATAGCTAACCATTGACGTACTTCCGTATCATTGGACAAGCGTTGTGCTAACGCCTCCGCCAAGGATATCGCCTGGGGAAACTGTCTGGCTTGCAAAAATCGCTGCAACTGCTCATAAGTCTTCCATTTCAGCCGATGTTCCATTTCCGAAAGGTGGGGCGGTTTCGGGTTAACTGGCTGTGCTACCTCTGGGCGTTTAAATTTTGTTTCCTCACCGGCACATGGCGGTTGACTAGATTTTGGCGTTACCTCTGGGGGAGGTATAACCTGTAATAGCAATTTATAAGCCTCTGTCAAGGCGATAAACTTTTCTTTGGCTTTTTTGTCGTCTGGGTTGATATCAGGGTGATATTGCTGTGCTAGTCGTCGATAAGACGCTTTTACATCAGTAAATGAAGCTCCTGACCTTAAACCCAATAAACGGTAGCAGTCTCCAAAATCCATCTTTAGCTATCAGCTATCAAAATGTTAGATATTAACTTACTTTAGGGTAAGTAAGCAAAGCATAACACTACTTAACGAAAATTGACTCCGTTTTACTTCGTATTATGTAGTTGACTGTCATGAATATTCCAGTCTGAGTTACTAATAATAAAGACTCAAATATTGATTTAAAGTTCGCGCCTAACAATTTGCCAGTTAACTGCTGCCAAGTTATGGGTAATACCAAATCAAAAAATGTTTGCAACATATCTAATTCTAATCCCACCTTAACCCCGCCCCTACCAATCAATCATGTGTCGCATGGTTTTTTCAAATTGGTATAGCGCTACGCGCAAGTAAAAAGTCAAAAGTAGACTGCTCATAGGTTTGCTGCCCTCAAGGATGTCCTAACCTAATTTCATAGTGCTATATAATTCATCTTGCCTGATACCAATTCTATGTAAAGTTGCGCCAAATAGATTTCGTAGAGACGTTGCAGTGCAACGTCTCTACATAATTTATATGTATCAGCATTCAGGTGAATTGGTATAAGAATTAACCTCACCCCAGCCCCTCTCCTTAGTAAGGAGAGGGGTGCCGTCAGGCAGGGTGAGGTTTTATATTTAATTTGATCCAGTTACTTAACTGTTAACTGAAATTAAGGGCGCTCCTCAATTACTTTGTCAATCAAGCCATATTCTAGAGCTTCTTGAGCGGACATGAAAAAGTCACGATCCATATCCTTTTCAATTTTTTCCAAGGATTGTCCTGTATTATGGGCGTAAATTTCGTTCAGCTGGTGACGAATCCGCAGAATTTCCCTCGCTTCAATTTCGATATCCGTTGCTTGTCCGCGAGTACCACCAGAAGGTTGGTGGATCATAATCCGTGAGTGGGGTAATGCCAAACGTTTGCCTTTAGTTCCAGCAGCTAATAGGAAGGAACCCATAGATGCTGCCAAACCCACACAAATTGTGACCACATCGGATTTGATATGTTGCATGGTGTCATAAATTGCCATACCAGAAGTAACCATGCCACCGGGAGAGTTGATGTATAAGTAAATATCTTTACCCGGATCTTCCGAATCCAGATACAGCATTACTGCAATAATTTGGTTGGCGATTTCATCATCAACATCGCGTCCCAGGAAAATAATTCTTTCTCTGTATAAACGATTATAGATGTCAATCCACTGGGTATATTGTTCCCCCGGCATCCGGTAGGGAACTTTGGGAACGCCTATGGGCATTTTTGTGACTCCGTTTGTAATTTTTAGTGAAGGTAGGGAAGGGTTGAGTGCTAAATTGTAAATTAAATCACTCAAAAAGTAGTCAAAAAAACTGATGACTGAATTAATAACTCATAACTCTATTTAGAGAATGCTAGCAGGTACAGAACTTTTATCCAGTTCTTCCTTACTCTCAAAAACTCGGTCAATTAAGCCATATTCCACAGCTTGGTGAGGGCTGAGGTAGAATATGCGATCCATATCCTTCTCAATTTTTTCCCTATCTTGCCCGGTGGTATTGGATAGGATATCTAACATAGTTCGCTTGTTTGCCAACACTTCCTGTGCCCGGATTTGAATATCTGTGGCTTGTCCTTGGGCATAGCTCTTGGGCTGATGGAGGACAATGGTGGCATGGGGTAGGCTAGCACGACAACCTTTGGTTCCTGCACTGAGAAGCATGGCTGACATCCCCATTGCCGTACCAATGCAAATGGTATGAACAGGGGGTTTAATGTATCTTAAGGTGTCATAGATGGCAAAGGCTTCGGTTTCAAAACCGATGGGTTCGCCACTGTAACCAGAGGTACCGGTAGAATTAATGTAAATTTTAATGGGTTTTTCTGGATCGTCAGACTGCAAGAAAAGCAGTTCTGCAATAATTAATTCGGTGACAGCAGGCACCAGTGGCATACCTAAATAGACAATCCGCTCTTTGAGCAGTAGGGAAGGTAAATCTGGGGGTGGTGTGCGGTAAAAACTATCGCCTTGGTAAGGGGCTTGCACAGCCTTGATGGGGGAGATATCCATAGCAACTGTTGCCTGAAAATAATGCCGTTAACTGTAATACATCCTAGCGCGATGCTAGGTTAGATGGGGGTGCGGTTTTCTCTCTAATTCTTGATTATCCTGGTAAAGAGAAAGGAAAATAGGTAAAGGAAAGTGGCAAAAGGGTGAAAAATCATCCGTGTCATCCTCTAATCCATACCTTTATTGCCATTGTCCCACTCGTATGGCTTACGGTGAAAAATCATCCGTGTCATCCTCTAATCCATACCAATCCGTGATCAAAAAATGTGAATTATTAATGCATATATTGGCAAAAACTTTTCCGTAGAACAGATACTGTGTTTTGAAGTTATTTATAACTATTTGTATTCTGAATAGGACTCTGGGGTTATGAAGGTTAGTTTACAGCCGAATCTCAACGATAGTAATTTAGGCACTGATCAACTGAATAATCAACGCCAGTTGGCGGTTTCCATTTCCGCGATCGCAGAACAGATGGATCGTAATGTACCACTAAATTTATGTTTGGTGCTAGACCATAGTGGTTCGATGAATGGCAAGCCTTTGGAAATTGTTAAAAAGGCGGCAATTGGTTTGGTCGATCGGCTTAAAGGAGGCGATCGCCTTAGTATAGTGGCTTTTGACCACCGTGCCAAGGTTTTAGTTTCCAATCATGTGCTGAAAAATCCAGACAAGGTGAAACGACAAATTAACCGTTTGGCGGCTGATGGGGGTACTGCTATTGATGAAGGTTTGCGTTTGGGAATTGAAGAACTAGCTAAGGGTAAACAAGAAACTATATCTCAAATATTCTTATTAACTGATGGTGAAAATGAACATGGCGATAATAATCGCTGTTTAAAATTTGCGGAATTAGCTGCTAACTATAATTTGACTTTAAATACTTTAGGCTTTGGTGATAATTGGAACCAAGATGTTCTCGAAAAAATCGCTGATGCGGCTGGAGGTGTTTTATCTTACATTCAGCAGCAAGATCAGGCGGTGGATGCCTTTAATCGGCTGTTTAATCGTGCTCAATCCATAGGTTTGACTAATGCTTATCTATTATTTCAACTCATGCCCAATGTGCGATTAGCAGAACTCAAACCCATAGCTCAAGTATCTCCTGACACCATCGAATTACCAGTACAGCCAGAACCGGATGGCAGGTGTTCTGTGCGGTTGGGAGACTTGATGAAGGATGCAGAACGGGTGGTTTTGGCGAATCTGTATGTGGGTAAATTACCAGTAGGCAAACAGGCGATCGCTAATTTACAAGTCAAGTATGACGATCCAGCCCAAAATCTCACCGGACTATATTCTGCCAATGTGCCCGTTTATGCACAAGTACAGGAAAATTACCAACCCAATCCCAACTCAGAGGTACAGCAATCGATTTTGGCATTGGCGAAGTATCGACAAACACAATTAGCAGAAGCCAAATTACAACAAGGCGATCGCGCGGGTGCGGCAACTATGTTACAAACTGCCGCTAAAACTGCTCTGCAAATGGGGGATAATAGTGCAGCAACGGTTTTACAAACTTCCGCGACCCGCCTGCAAATGGGAGAACAGCTTTCGGAGTCAGACCGCAAAAAAACCCGCATTGTCTCCAAAACTGTGTTACAAGATTCTTAATCAGTTGTCAGTTATCAGTTATCAGTATTTTTACTGGTAACTGATATTAGGAATGTCCAAAGTGCAAAAATTAGTGAGAGAATGTCTGAGAACGCAAGGTTCGCCCATTTTTTTGACTCGCCGAAAACTTTAGTAGTGATTTTGCTGGGTGATTGACAAAATAAAGAAATGCAGTATTTGCCAAGTAAAATAGGGGCATGACTGGAACTAGCAAGCTGGAAAAAATCTTGAAATGGTACAAGCACCATCCAACAAGCTGACATTAGAGGAGTTTCTCAAGTTACCAGAAACTAAGCCTGCGAATGAGTACATTGATGGTCAAATTATTCAGAAGCCAATGCCACAAGGGAAACATAGTCGGATTCAAGGGGAATTAGTACCAGCCATCAATGTTGTAGTCAAGCCCAAAAAAATCGCTTGTGCCTTTCCAGAGTTACGTTGTACATTTGGCGATCGCTCAATTGTACCTGACATTGCGGTGTTTGTGTGGAACCGCATCCCACGGGATGAAAATGGAGAAATTGCTAATGTATTTTCCTTAGCACCAGATTGGACAATTGAAATTTTATCTCCAGATCAAAGTCATACCAAGGTGACGAAAAATATTCTCCATTGTTTGAAACATGGAACTCAAATGGGATGGTTGATTGATCCAGAGGAAAAAACCCTGTTTGTTTATCGTCCTAAACAAGAAGTGGAAGTGTTCGATCGACCCGATGAATTACTTCCTGTACCATCGTTTGTGAGTGAGTTGAATTTGACTGTCAATGATTTATTCTCTTGGTTATTGCTATGAAAGGACATGGGGTCAATCCAAAATCCAAAATCCAAAATTGATTGACAGTTATTGGTAATTAGCTGTGCTGCGATCGCTACACCTACCTGATAAAATCGGGTAATGTTTGATAACGTCTGCAAATTTCTTGCCGAAAACTTTAGTAGTGATTTTGCTGGGTGGTTGTTAGGTGAACCCATTGGACTGACCGGAAATCATAGGGCGCAAGCCCCTAGTTTGCAACTATGGGGTTAGCCCGTAGGACAATTCATTGTCCGTCAAACTTCCTTTTGATTCCCTACGTATTGTTTTATAACTTCCAGTGAAGCACCACCAACAGTAG
>JASJDS010000130.1 GCA_030065055.1 Calothrix sp. MO_192.B10 | reverse complement strand
GGTTGTTCGCGCCCTTGTTGCTAGTCTCGGCTTTACGTGGTTGTTGTGATTACCGCCTTCCCACGAACGGCGGATGGACTAGACCAACTGTTTAATTATACCATTTGTGGACGGACAATAAATTGTCCGACGGACTTACACCATGCTTAGAAAGCAGGGGCTTGCGTCCTACGATTTTCGGTCAAAAGTAAGGGTCATTTTTCCATTTATCTTTGTCGTATCAATTGTGTGATCGCTTACACCGCGATCGCATAATATATGAAACATATACTCTAAACGGATTAATTATTGTAGGTTGGGTTGAGGTACGTAGACGCAACAGCGGCTTCTCGAAGAGTAACCCAACAAAAACCTACTTGCTGTTGGGTTTGGTTTCGTTCAACCCAACCTACGAAAAGTTAAGTTTTTAGCCGTTGGGAGTATATTTAATATCAGGTTCGCCTAATTAATTACGATAAAAACTTTGCAGACTTCTTTGCGCCTTTGCGTGAGCATTTTTTTCTTTGAAAGTCCCTAACGGGGTAGTGTAAGTGATTATACTGAATCAGGAATAAAATCAATTTCCATCCAGAAAGTACCTTCAAAACCAGAATCCTCAACAGTAAACTCCCATCGACCATTGTTTTGCTTCATTTCTACACCATTAAGGTTAAACCGTTCATCTTGGTGAAAGTAAAGTTTTAGTTGTTGTTGCAAAACTGGCAGTAAAACGCGAATATAACGTTGCTGGCGGCATACTATATTATCAGAAAAACCAATACCATATAAATCTCGTTCGCTGACATAAAAATCCATCCGCATCACCAAATCTTTCTCATGGATACTGGCATCTTCCAAAATAGGAGCAGTGTCAAAATATCCTTCCCAAATTAGCTTTTGCTCGCCTGCCCAAGGAAAGGCTAATTGTTCATTGCTTTCCCGAAAATCTACATTATGATCAATGGGATCGGCCTCACAGAAAGGTCCATAGCAGTTTTCTGCTTCTTTACTTTGATGAAAAAGTTCAAAATCTACTCTCCGTGGTTTAATACAAACTCCCAGAAAAAACTCACTCTTACCGAATACGTCTTTACCACGGGTTACTTTTCCTCGTACAAACCCAAGACGCGCCTTCACATTACCAAAAAAGAAGCGAGTTGCGATCTCAAAAGCTTCTCTGGAAGTAACCAATGAATCATTACCATAATGACATTTGTGGATAAAAGTGCGGGGCGCGCCAGGTATCTGGGCGGCAGTTTGTTTCACTAAACCATCACTGCGATTGTAATTTGGTCCATACTCACCAGCTACGGAGAATAAGCGGTTCGCGAAGGAAGCAGCAGGCACATTGTAATCACGATAATTAGTACCAACTACCGTCAGCAGTCGCTCTGGGGGAAAATATTGATGGAACTTACCAAAACATACTTCGTTTGCGGAATCTTGTTGAAAATCTGGATGGAAATGTTTTAATTCTTTCTGGGCATTAATACTCATCCAATTTTCCAGAAGTTGAAATGTAATACCTTGGTGCGGCGTACCCAGAGTGACAATTTTGTTAATATATTCCTCCGCACTCTTATTTTTTTGATCCCTGTTGGGGTAAGTACGTTGTATTACTTCTCTAACTAAAAGTCCACCCATAGAATGGGCAATAATGTTTACTTTAGTGTCAACATCTTGCTGTATTTTGACTAATTCTCTAATCAATTCAATTAGTCGCACCAGTGCTTGACCATAGGTGTCAAAACATCGGTCATGTAAGTCATAGTAACGGAATACCCACAGAGTACGACAAAGGTCAATTGACTCCAACGAGTACAACGCCATTTCCGGATCTATGACAATTTTATTCCCAGAAAAAACGTTTTCTGCTTGCAGGCGTTTAAACTCCTGAATAATACTCTTATGATGATGGTGAAACGACTGCTGTAGTAAACGCGGTCCCAGATTATTGTTAATCATTTCCTCCAGACTGTGGAGTTTCTGAGGAAGTTGCGGACCATTTTCAATTTCTCTGTTATAGTATCCCACTATATTGGTGGCATCATGATATCTCCAACGGGATTTCAAAAAGCGCAGGATTAGCCCTTCGTAGATGTAGTTTTCTCCCCTCTTCTGGGGGTAAACTGTACCATGATTAAATCCTTGGTAAGCGTCTTTTATTTCATCTGAAACGTCAAAGCCACCAAAACCTCGAATCAAAATTATTGGCTGGGGACGGCGTGTAGGTTCAGACATCACATATTTACCTATAAGATGTTTGTTATGGGAGCATCCCATGTTTCCAAAAGCCCAAAGGCAAAGCATAGGCTACAACAACAAGCTATAGGCATGGAGCAACTTCTCCTAGAATAGCCTGGAGTACATAAGCCAAGCCCGCGATTAAACGGGCTAAGGTTGAGTATTTTATCAAGTTTATGTCAATTTGCTACCGAATATTTTCTTGCGGTTAAGGTACTGCTTCCAGTAAGCTTTTCCATTACTTCTGACTTGAATGCCAACCAAGCACTAACTGCTTCAGGTTTAGATACGGCTTGTTTTTGCATCAAAATTACACCATCCGCAAAGCCAATAATTCCATACTCCCGATTTGTAGTTATCTGCTCTATCAGGGTAATCAGATTGCGAAGTAAATTGCGATCGCCTTTAAATGCTACTTGATATTGTTGTAATTGCCAAAGGTCAGCGATCGCATAATCTACCTTTATCACTTTTTGACTATCATTGCGTAATTCTAGTGCTGGTAAGCGCAGAATTTCCCGGCGACTGGAAAGATGGGGTACTAGGTAAGTAGTGGCAGAAACACTAGCATCTGGGGGTATTTCTGCTAGTAAGGGGCGCATTTTCGCTACATGATCCCATTGTTGGGGTAAAGATATATACACCCAAGGTTGGATGGAATCAGGTATAAGAAAGTATAAAGTCCGACTGGGGTTTGATGTCACAGTGAAAAATAGAGAAACACAGATGCAACCCACCCAAAAGCGGCGGAAAGAGGGTTTAAATTTTTGGGGATTGCGGGACCACCAGAGAATCGCGCCGTAACATAAACCTGGTACTACGCTCAAAGCATAGCGAATTGAAATCGCTAGTACTGATTCACCCTTGCCCAGAAGTAGCTTTAGTAAGGGGAAACCAGCAATCATCCAAGAGGCAGGTGCTACAGCTGGCACAAATCCCCAGGGTAATAAATGACCGAGTAAATACCTAAGTGTTTTGACTGGCGGAGTTACCAACTCTACTATTAATCGCCAAGGATTACTAATCATCCCCCAAATAATTTCTAAGGTAGAAGCTTCATTGCCATCAGCATATTGTCCAAAGCGTTCTAACATAAATCGCCGGGAAATGTCCTCGGAAAATAGGGGCATAATTAAATTAGTCAGCAGCAACATATAACCGAAACTAAGGCTACATAATGCTAGTCCAGCGCGAGGGAAACGCTTGCTCAGAATCATGTAAAATCCCACACCAAATAAAGTTACACCAGCATCTTCTCGGACAGCCAGGGTGCAAACTGCCAGCAACCAAAAGAACCACCACCATCGCTTTTCCATTGCCAGCAACAGGGTAAAGATAAATAGGGGAATTTGGCTAATATCGTGAAAGTTGTTGAGTGTGGGACCAATTACCGCGTTGGCACCGTAAAAACTGGCAGTAATCATTGTTGCCAATGGTGGTTTTAAATACTGCCGTGCTAGCACGAATAAGACTAAACCTGCTGCCGTAACAAAAGTCACTTGTAAAACGGATAAAGTGACTGGGGAGGGAAACAAAGCGTAAATTGGCAGCCAAATCAACAATGCAGGGGTAAAATGCTGACCAAGGCGATGATAATCAACTCTAGCTACTTCCCCAGCATGGACGACATTGGTGGAAAGACTAGAAGAAAGGGTACTTTGGAAAAATCTACCGTGGAGGTTATTCCAAAATACTTGGTTAAAAATTCCCTGGTCAAAGGAAGAGTAAAAACTGTAGTAACGGTTTAGACTCAAGCACAGACAAATTACGAAAAATATCAGTGCTATTGGCAATATTGTGTGGAAATAATTGCCTTTCTTTAAGTTCAAACCCCGGATTTTCGATAGCATTATTTACAATTTAGACCACATTACTCACACTACTTGGATTACTTTAGCAGCAGCTCTGAGGTGAAGGAGGGAAGGAGGGAAGGAGGGAAGGAGTGAAGGAGTGAAGGAGGGAAGGAGGGAAGGAGGGAAGGAGGGAAGGAGTGATAGATTATTATTGCTATTATTACTATTTAATCAATGCAGTCTTTACTCATAAATGCTAAAAATATTCTTTCTGACCTAATCGCCCGTTACTCATCTAGGGTAGATTATCTAATGATTCGCCTGGAAGAAGCCGAGGGTACAGATATTGTATTGCGTGGCGACAGAATCGAAACCCTAAGCGAAGGGATTTCCATTGGCGGACATATTCGAGCTTGCTATAAGGGAGGATGGGGTTTAAGCAGCTTTAATCAACTCACAAGTATTACAGAACGTATAGAAGAAGCGATCGCAGCTGCCCGGATGGTAGGAAATGAAACAACCATACTCGCCCCTGTAGCTCCCGTACAAGTAGTATGTAAATTACCCCTGATGGGTACAGATCCCCGCCGTATACCCCTGAGTCAGAAAAAAGAATTGTGCGATCGCTACATGGAATTACTGAAATGTACAGATAATTGTATTACTACTACCTCCGTGCGTTATGCAGATAGTTCCCAAAAAGTCATCCTCGCTTCCAGTGAAGGAACCCTAATCGAGCAATCCTGGGTAGATATGGAAATGCGTTTTGCAGCCACTGCTAGAAAGGGGGATACGGTGCAAACGGGCAGGGAAACCACAGGCTCTCGCCAAGGATTTGAAGATTTAACAACTTTGGATGCACAAGTTCAAAGCGCGGGACAGAGGGCTGTTACAGCCTTGTCCCTCCCCCCTGTCCAAGGAAATACCTATACCGTTGTGATTGACCCCATTCTCACAGGTTTATTTGTCCACGAAGCCTTTGGACATCTTTCCGAAGCAGACATGGCTTACGAAAATCCTGATGTTCTGGAAGTGATGACTATTGGTAGGCAATTTGGTCATCCAGAATTACAAATCTTTGATGGTGCGGCACCCCAGGGACATCGTGGTAGTTACTTTTATGATGATGAAGGAACTCCTGCTAGTAATACCCAATTAATTCAGGATGGTATTCTAGTGGGACGGCTACACTCTCGGGAAACCGCTGGCAAGCTGGGCGAAGCCGCAACGGGTAATGCCCGTTGTCTCAGCTACCACTATAATCCCATTGTCCGCATGACCAATACTTGGATTGAGAGAGGAAAAACACCCGTGGCTGAGTTATTTACTGATATTAAACAGGGTGTATATGCCCGTAACTGGTTGGGTGGGATGACTAATGGTGAGATGTTCACCTTTAGCGCAGGGGAAGCGTGGATGATTCGTAACGGTAAAATTGCCGAACCTGTTAAGGATGTCACCCTTTCTGGTAATGTGTTTCAAACCCTGGCAGATATAGAAGCTATTGGTAATGATTTTTACTGGGATGAGTCCGGTGGCTGCGGTAAGGGCGGACAAAATGGTTTGCCAGTGGGTTGCGGTGGACCAAGTTTGCGGATTAGAGATGTGGTGGTTGGAGGTGAGGTGGGGTAATTTCCCCGTGTTTCTTCAGAGCATATTTTAAGAAGAAATATCAAGATTAGTTCTGCTCTGCGGCGGGCACGCTCATCTTTCCCGCGACACGCTGCGCGGTAAGCGTAGCATCTCCATAGGTTTTACGTGCCATTGCTCAGATTACCAAATACCTGGCAGCAGGCGATCGCGCGTTTGTTGTGTGTACTCCTTGTATCCGGAGAGTTCTGACTGTAGCATCTGGTCTTCAAGTGCCGTCCGCACAACTAGGAGTAGCACCGTTAACCCGGCTGGGATAAGTGCCCAAAGCGAACCAAGTGCCACTGGTGTCGCCAAGTAGGAGACAATACCACCGGTATAACCTGGATGGCGCACGAATCGGTAAGGCCCAGTGGTGATGACAGTATGACCTCGGTCTGTTTGAATCCTCACAACAGATGAGAAAAATCGATTCACTGCTACAGCCCAGATTACCAAGGCATATCCAATTACCACAACCACCAATGCAGCGAACTGGAGTACAAGGGGGATATCAGGTAGCCAGCCGAAGCGCGAATCTAACCCGGCTACAATCCATATCACCAGGGGCCCAAAGATGGCAAGCCCAGGAGCAAGCACTTTATCCCAAACTTTGACCCCTTCAGCCTTAAGAAACTTAGACCGTTCTGCGATTAGGTCTGGGCTAGTGCGAATCATAATTATCCAGCTGATGACTCCAGTGGCAATTATCACGCTGACATAGAGCCATGCCATTCCCCAATTCAGAGTGCCTGCCGAGAGAAATAAAATCGCGGGTATGAACAATATGTAAATAGCGAATTTTAGCAGTGCCTTCCCACCTATCTGTGCTGCAATAGATGTGTTTTTGGTTGGTTCAACAGATGTATTGATGTTCATTCTCAATGCCTCAATTACAACGTGATTGTTGCCGAGTGCTTAGTGACTACCAGATGTCGGGAAGTCAACAGACCAACAGACAACCATTCCTATTTAAAGTTCTAAAGAAAAAGTTTGAGGAACTTGTGATAGCACTACAAGTCCACCACTGGAACCGCAACCCATCTGATAATAGAAGAGAGAATGTGGTGGATCGAGAGCACCGGCTGAATATTCAAGCAGCTGGGGCATCAACTGCTGAGTTAGGTGATGTAAGACAGTCCCAGACTGCAATTGCTGTTTGACCCCAAAATCCCACGGATAGAATCCTTGGGACTATGTCAATCCAAACCTCCAGCAATTGCTTGGTTATTCATTAAAAAAAGCTTAAACTTAGATGAAATACACTGGCAATGATGTATGTAATTGTATTTTGAGTTAAATTAAGATTTTTATAAATTTGTCAAGGGTAAGGGATTGGAGTCAATGAAGATACTAGTGCTGAGTTGGGAATTTCCACCACGTATTGTGGGAGGAATTGCCCGTCATGTGTCGGAGTTGTACCCAGAGCTAGTTAAGCTAGGGCATGAAATCCACCTCATAACACCTAATTGCGACAATGCTCCCATGTATGAAACGGTTGAAGGAATTCAGGTACATCGCATTCCTGTCGCTCCTGGTGATGACTTTTTCCATTGGGTGGTGAATATGAACCAAAGTATGGGCACTCATGGTGGTAAACTGATTTTAGAAGAAGGTTCTTTCGATATCATCCATGCCCACGATTGGTTAGTGGGTGATGCTGCGATCGCTCTAAAAAATACTTTTAAAATCCCTCTAATTGCAACTATCCACGCCACTGAAGCAGGACGGAATCATGGTCTTCACAATCCAACTCAACATTATATTAATGGCAAAGAAGAACTATTAGCTTATAATGCTTGGCGGATTATTGTCTGCACCCATTATATGCAGCGAGAAGTTAAATGGGTATTACACAGTCCTTGGGAAAAAATAGATATTATATATAATGGCATTCGCCCCGAGAAAAAACAGCCCGATAGTAATTTTCCAGCTCAGGATTTTCGTCGCCAATTTGCTGCGGATGAAGAAAAAATCGTTTATTATGTGGGTCGTATGACCTATGAAAAGGGAGTATCAATATTACTGAATGCTGCTCCCCAAGTTTTACACTCTATGGGCGGTAACGTTAAATTTGTACTCATTGGTGGAGGTAACGCTGACCATCTCAAGCAGCAAGCCTGGAACTTGGGAATTTGGCATAAGTGCTATTTTACCGGATTTATGTCCGATGAAGACCTGGATAAATTTCAAACCATTGCTGATTGCGCCGTTTTCCCTAGCCTCTATGAACCCTTTGGGATTGTAGCCTTAGAAAGTTTTGCGGCTCGGGTTCCTGTGGTAGTTTCTGATACAGGAGGCTTGCCAGAAGTTGTACAACACACCAAGACAGGAGTTGTCACTTATACCAACAACCCTGATTCCCTGGCTTGGGGAATTTTAGAAGTCCTCAAAAATCCTGGTTATCGACAATGGTTAGTTGACAATGCTTATGAAGAATTGGAGCAGCGGTTTAATTGGTATAAATTAGCCCAACAGACTGATAGTGTTTATCAAAGGGTAGTCAAAGAGCGTAAGCAAATAATTTGGTAAATTGTTGTCAGAATAAGTAATAAGTAGTTTAGCTCTCCCACACATTTTTTCCTTCACCCGGTGGGCACTGTCCACTTCATTGGTACAAGATATGTGGTAGGGGCACGGCATCTACAATCTCTTGGGATATAAGACAAGCTTCAACACGCCGTGCCCATGAGTGAACCTCATACCAAGTTGCGTTCTATCATAGTAGTTCGAGTCAACCGCTTCGCGGAAGTCAAAAGTCAAAAGTCAAAAGTCAAAAGTATTACCCCATCGATGAATCGAAGGGCTAATGAAATAAGGAAAACATTTTTGACCGAAGAAAGGCAGAAGGCAGAGGGCAGAAGGCAGAAGGGTTTAAAAAATTTATACCAACTAATTAGTCCTCTGCATTCTGCCAATCGGTTTCAAGCCCCCGAATTTATTCGTGGAAAAGATAATAATATTTGTATCGAAATGCGTAGCACTCCCATACAATGCGTCATTGTTAGAAACCCCTAAATTTATTTATGGGGTTTCCCTTCTGCCTTCTGCCTTCGTACTTCTGCCTTCTCATTCTCCACGGATGAATCCGGGGGCTTGTATCCAGTTTATTTTTTGGTCAATGAGATTGCTGCCTACCCTGCGGGAACGCTAAGAGCGAACGTCGCAATGACTGGGTACTATCTTTGAATGCAACTTAGTATCAGCACCAAGCAACTCCCTAGAGTAGGAAAGACTGTGGTTAAATAAGAAGGCTCTCCCACACATTTTTTCCTTCACCCCCTCGGTAGTTGGATTGCTGCAAAATTTGTTTTGCTTAAATTCTGTGTCGTCTAGTCCCCATCAAGATTTACCTATTCCTGGGAGGTTTTGAGAGATTCACTTCGGGGTTTTCAGCCTTTTTTCTGATAAAATTGGCGGTTGCGATTCTATCCTTTGTTATCTCATGGTTCTCCCAATAACAGGATAGATTTCGCCACCGCCTCTATTGATTATGCTTTGCCTAAGTTCAAATAATTATCTAATTCACAAGAAAAACTATTCTTTGGCAAAACCCACACAACTATTATTCAACAATAATTTTACCAGCCATGCCAGCACCGCGATGGGGTTCGCAGTAGAAGGGATATTCACCGGGTTCTGCATCTGCAAAGCTGACTTCAAAAGATTGTCCAGGACTCATCATTAATTGTTTGTGAGTTGCCTTGACTGCTACAGCCTTATTAGCACTTTTGGATGAATCAAATACAACGTTATGGGGAGGAACTCTATTATTCACAAATTTAACTGTGTCACCTACTTTTACAGTCAATTTGGCAGGCTCAAATGCCAGCATTCCCCTATCTGTACCCATTTTGATGGTATACTCAGCCGCCGCAGCACTGGGAGCGAACACAGCAAAGCTGCTAATAACCAACAACGCTGTTAACACAGCTAAACCCATACGACGCAAAGTTGCCGTGATCAAGTTCATGGCATTTTCCTCATAAACAATTTTATTTTCCTTATCTATTTTAAATACAATTAAGCCAAATATGACAGTCTGTCATAGATACAAATATTTTTTTTATTTTTTTGGTCAATTCAATCGCAAAAACTTGTGAAATGGATCATTTCATTTTGGATTTTAGACGACCTTTGCCACTGGATGCAATTCGCTTGCCCCCTGGGTAACATCCGTTGTTGTTAACTTCCTGTTTCCCCTAGGGATTCACCAGTGGGAGCATCCGCTCTTAGTACTATTCAGACAACACTAGGAAGCAAGGAGTCAAAAGCAAGCTCAAATCCTTCCCCTACACCCCTTTCTTCCTAATGCTAGCCCTAAATAAACTGATGGATGCTTTCAGGGATTTAGAAGTAAATTTTACCG
The DNA here is from genome assembly GCA_030065055.1 of Calothrix sp. MO_192.B10. Taxonomy (GTDB): domain Bacteria; phylum Cyanobacteriota; class Cyanobacteriia; order Cyanobacteriales; family Nostocaceae; genus Calothrix_A. The sequence continues at coordinate 7,414 of JASJDS010000130.1, read as the reverse complement.
CCACCCCATTGTTTGCCAGCCACCTTGGGTTGGGTGAGAATATAACCGGCTAATTCCTTTAATTGCTGATCGGTAATATTTCTCATTTCGGTGAAAATATCTGCACTCTTGGTACTGGGGTGCAATTCCGCAATTTCAATCTCACCATCATAGGTGGTGGGATTATTCAGGTAGTCCACCAACCCTTCTATATTATTACGGGGTGGTGTTGCTAAAGCTAAAGTTTCGGGGTCTAGTCCCACGTTTTGGTTGGTTTTGGTGACACCGCCCAAATGACAATCAGCGCATATACGGCTAAACAGACGTTTACCTTGTTTAACCTCTTTGACACTCAGTACAGTTGTGTCACCTTTGTCATTCAATGGCACCGTGCGGGTTGCTTCATCCAGTTCTATGGCCGTGGCGTTACCGACAAAAAACTGAAATGTCAGCAACACAGTAGCCACAAAAATGCCAATCAGTCTTCTAAACATCTTTCCCCTTAAAGATTTTGATGCTAAACACAGCTAAAAATGCGATGTTCAATCTGCTATGTCGCTAATGGGTAATTCAGTCGCGAGTCATGAACCCAAGCAAAAATACCCCCTTAGGTAATTTCAGTTTCACTGGTCTGCAAAACCCATAATGCTTGCTCCCCTGACAGATAGAGATTGAACTGCTGTTATACAAATATCACGTTCGGAGTCCAATTTGTTGCCCTTATTACTTGTATTCCAGGGAATGGGGCGAATAAGCACTATGAGAACCCGCAATGGTAAATTTTTTGATCATTTTGTTTATTTTTGTGAAGTAGATAGCCGGTTCTCAATTGCAAAAACAATTAAAAATTTTAACGAAGTCAGAAGTTTGAAGTCACCAGGTTTGAGCGTCCTGTTGTTCAAACTTCTGATGACTATAGGGGTAAAAAACCCCATCCCCTATGGGTTGGGTAAAACAAGCGAAAAATCTGCCAGCCTCATCAGCAGTTTATTGGTTTAGCGGCATATATCTTGGCGGAAAAATCGCCCTTTACCAGAAATTACTAGGTTTTATGTGTGGTACACTGGGGCGATTTTTCCGGAGGCTGGCAGATTTTTCCGGATTTGATGAAAGCGGTTGTCCGTTTTGAGTTGGGGTCCTTTGTCCCCATCTCAAAACCCCGCTCAAACCTTCTTCCTTCTTCCTTCTTCCTTCTTCCTTCTTCAAGTTGATTTTCGCCTCCTTGCTCTCATCCCCTTACTGTTCATCCAAGAATCTAGGAGGCAATCTCTTACCCAGATACTACAAGGCATCTGGCAAGGACGGAAACAGGTAGCGTGAGGTGAGGGAGTGATGGAGTGATGGTTGTTGGTTGTTGGTTGTTGGTTGTTGGTTGTTGGTTGGGATTACCGAAGAAGATAAATTTAATCCTCCCTCACTCCTTCCCTTCATCAACTATCAACTAACAACTATCAACTAACAACTAACAACTAACAACTAACAACCTTCACTCCCTCTAAGAGCTTCCCTCACTTAATACTTCTCCAAAGGCGAAATCCGCCGCAGCCATCACGTAAATAATGGTGGGAAGGTTAGCTGTACGTGCGTGCATTTGTTCGTAATATTCCGTGAAATTTTCCTCCGTGGGAGTTGCCATTCCCAAAAAAATCACGTCTGCATCTTGAGAAGACTCGTGTAAAATCTCCTCAAAAGGACGGTTGTCAGCAACTATCACCGATGGAATAGCTGAGATGCGTAGCTGAGTTAACATGGCGTTTAAGTTGGCTTTGGCATCTTTCGCGCCTGCTTCATTGGGAACAACCAATTTAAGATATATTTGGGCATCCCGCCATTCAATGGTGGAATGTAACAAGTAAGCAAGTAACAGCATTAAACTACCATTAGCCTGCATTCCTCCCCACCATACATCTATGCGACGGTATTTTCCAAAACCTCGTTGGGGATTTTCCCGTAAAACCATAACGCTACGTTTGGCGTAATGGAGTTGTGCGATTGTATTGCAGTAGTTATCGCGCCTAGTTGCATCTTCACTATCTCCCAGCAAGATAGTATTGGGTACAAGTGGACCTAATCCATATGCCTCCACCAGCTGTAACATTCCTTCAAAGGGGTCGGGTGCTGTGACAACCCGCACTAGCGCTTGTACCTGTTGTTTTTTCAGATGTTCCCTAATTGTCCTTTCGAGTCGGCTTTGTTGCGCTAAGTCTCGAGAACCGCTAGGTAAAACGCCGGATACGGTGATAAAGCCTCGTTTATGGGTTAAGGCATTGGCTAGCTGAATCAAAGACCAACGCTTGCTGGGGGAACCGGAAAATACCAGCAGATTCGGTCTCCAGTTTTTAGTATCCTCAACACTACCAATTTGATAAATACCTGCTCGTAGTAATGCCATCCAAATTCCCCGACGCACATCCCCCCAAGTGGTAGTTAATTCCCGTTGCTGGAGCCAAAAATAAATCCCTAGGACGATGACAGCAGCAATCATGGTAGCAACGGGGTTAATCAGCAGCATTACCCACAAACAACCAATTCCCCCCAAGAGGGACAAAACCCAATGCACCTTAAAGCTGGGTCTAAATGAGGGACTTTGCAGGAATCCTTCGATACTAGCAGAGACGTTTAAAACTAAGTATGTGGTCAGGAAAAACATTGTCAGCACTGGGGCAATCAAGTTTAAATCGCCAATACAGACAGCAGCAATTGCCACGCTCAGAGTTACCCAAGTACCTATGCGTGGTTCATCATTTTCACCGCTACCTCTTCCCAAGAAAGACATCCAAGGGGGAAAAATTCCATCCCTTGCCAATGCTTGCAGAACCCTGGGTGCTGCGAGGATACTACCCAAGGCACTTGACAAAGTTGCTCCCCATACACCCAATAAAATTGCCGGTTGCCATAGAGACATCATTTTCATGACTAGGGGTTCATTTAGTAAACTTGCCGTATCGGCACGCATGGCAATAATTAATGGTAAACCCATGTAAACCAAGTATCCCGTACCTACAGCTGCCAAGGTTCCCGTAGGAATAGAACGGCTTGGATTACGTAAATCCCCTGACATACTGACCCCAGACATAATACCAGTAACCGCAGGGAAAAATACTGCAAAAACTGCCCAAAAAGATTGTCCGTTCTCAGGTATACCCCATCCTTGTGGCGTAATATTTGGTAGACTCGGTCCCAAGAATAGACATACAAGGGAAAGAATAATGGCTCCCATGATGACATATTGGGCTTTAACCGCTATCTGAGCAGAAGTTAAAGCCAAAATCGCTACCAAAATAGTTGTCACTAAAGCCACATAGGTTTGATTTAGCTGCCCGAAAGTTTGGACTATACTTTCAGCAAAACCAATGGTATATAGGGCAATTGACAATGCTTGGGCAAAGTAAAGAGAGATTCCTACCGCTCCTCCCACTTCAATTCCCAGACAACGGCTAATCATGTAGTAAGCACCACCTACCCGCACCACCTTATCGGTAGCGATCGCACAAACTGATAGTGCAGTCAAAAAGGTAATGAATGTAGCAAGGGTAACAATGATGAAAGTACCCACTAACCCCACATTTCCCACTACCCAACCAAACCGCAAATACATAATCACGCCCAAAATTGTCAGGACTGAGGGCGTATAAACTCCACCGAATGTACCTAAGCCAGAAGATTGGACTTCAGTTGATTTTGAGTTATTAGGATCTGCATCTGACTGCAAATCCTGTTTATATGGGAACTTCATTGTTGTAAATCTGAACTATTAGAGAACTCCAGCCGGGATTAAAAATATTCAACTATTAGCCAGTCATTTCAGTTATCAGTTATCAGTTATCAGTTAAAAGAATCTAACGCAATGTGCAACTTTATCTTTAGTTCCCTCCTTCACTCCTCCACGACCGGCGGGGAAACCCCGCCCCTACTCCTTCACTCTTTCCCTCCTTCCCTCCTTCCCTCCTTCCCTCCTTCACGACCGGCGGGGAAACCCCGCCCCTACTCCTTCCCTCCTTCACGACCGGCGGGGAAACCCCGCCCCTACTCCTTCACTCCTCCACGGGTGCTATTTTTTGCAAAGAAATTAGTGCTTCCATGACTGACTTGACAATTGGTGCGGCAACTGTGCCGCCATAGGCATTAGCTCCTTGTGGTTCATCAACTAATGCGAGTACTACATAACGGGGTAATTCTACGGGTAATATACTGACAAAACTGGTGATTCTTGCATCACTGCGGTAGCCACCCGATTTACTAGCCTTTTGTGCTGTACCAGTTTTACCACCAATCCGGTATCCGGGAATTTTGGCAGCTTTACCGGTTCCATTAGCTACAACCATTTCCATCATTTCCACAACCTTTTGAGTGGTTACAGGGGAAAAAATTTGCCGTGGCTTGGGTAAATTGGGGGAATCATGGATCTGCCCTTTGCTATCTATCAAACCCTTGACTACATGGGGAGTGACTAATTTACCACCATTAGCCAAAGCTCCGTGCATTTGGACTAGCTGTAATGGGGTAATGGAAAAACCTTGACCAAAGGAAGTGGTAGCCGGCTCAATGGGGGAATTAATAAATTCTTCTTGAGTTTTGAGTTGACTGGCAACGGTAAAGGGTAAATCTGTGTCTACAGTTTGTCCAAAACCCATACGTTCCAACCAACCGTAGTAAATCGAAGGATTTAATTTTTGGATGATTTTGACCATCCCTACATTGCTGGAATGTTTTAAAATTTCTGCAATATTGATATTGCCATGACTTTTGAGTTCGGCATTTCTAATGGTGTGGTCAGCTACTTTAATCGCACCAGAGTCATTGAAAACATCATCAGGTTGAATTGTACCTGCTTCTAGAGCGATCGCTACATTTAAAGGCTTAAAAGTAGAACCAGGCTCGTACAAATCTGCCACAGTCCAATTTTTAAACAGTGATATATCTGCCTTGGAATATTGATTGGGATTATAGGTGGGCTGGGAAACCATTGTCAAAATAGAGCCATCCCAAGCATCCATCACAATCACTGCTCCTCTTTTGGCATTAAATTTTTTGATTTGTTTCATCAAAGCAGCACGAGCAGACCTTTGCAGACGGCTATCAATAGTTAATTGGAGTCGCAAATCATCGGCGTGGAAAAATCCTTGGGGAGCGCGTGAGGGCATTAATGACCCATTCCCAGTCCTAGTGATACGTAAAGTTTTACTAGAACGTTCCAATAGCTTCTCTTGGCTATATTCCACCCCTGCTTGACCCCGACGGTCAACATTTACATAGCCCACAACATCGGCAAATAAATCTTGCTGGGGGTAAAATCGGGCGTATTTTTTCCTTAAATCTAAGCCATCCAAACGCATATCGTACAATCGATCTGCAATTTCTTCCGAGAGACTGGATGAAAGTAAAATACCGCTTTTTCGTTTAGCAAATTTTTGCTCTAAATCCCCAGCATCTTTATTGAGGACGGGAGCTAGTTTCTGTGCTACATGTTCCCTTGATTTCGTAAATGATTGGGGATGCACATAGAGGGTATATACAGGGCGATCGATTGCCACCATCTGCAAACTCCGATCCACCACTGGACGACGGGGCATGAATGGTCTCACCGCCACCATTTGTTGGCTCCGCGCCCTCTTTGTCAAGTTTGGTCCCCGGACAATTTGTAGATTGTACAAATTCAAAGCCAGCCCTAATCCAGAAGTAATTAATAATCCCCAAACTAAAAATAGCCGGGTTTTCATGTTAGCAGTTAATTCTGGCACCTCAGAATCAAAAAATCTACGTAAATCACTTAGCTTCAACCGCCGTTTTTCTATAAATTCTTTGGCAATAAACTTGGGTTCTTTGGTTTTAGTGGATGACTTTTGCATAAATATTTCTATCTTTTTCTTGACGTAGATGTCAAGATGAATTTTCAGTCATATGGTCCCTAGGATGGGAATTATCAAGTTAATAACCTAATAGAGATGAGGGTGAAGGTTGCCTTTGAGGAGGGCTAGTCTGAGTAGTAGGATTTCGATCTACCTCCAACTGTTCTGTTGGTAAAAAAATTGTTGTATTAGGAGTTGGAGATAATAATCCAGCATTGGGTTTTTCTGCTTCTTGAGCCATTTTATTTTTTAAAACCTCATTGGTTTTCGTCAGCTGTCGCTCATCCCGTTGTAATTCTTGTAGTTTCCGGTAATTTTGACCCCAAAGTTTTTGAGAATATACCGTCCAACCATAAACCACTAGAACTGCAACTACTAATAAAAAGGCTCCCAGGCAGGAATAACGATGTAGGGCATACAAGCGCAGTAACCACCAAGGAGTTGTGTTATTAGGAGGGGATACCAGGGGAAGGGAAGAAACCTGGTTTTGATTTGTTTCCAGTCTTTGGGGTAAATTTGTCGATCTTGGAAATGCGATCTTTGCTCTTTTTCGACCTAACAGCGGTTGTCGAGAAGTCAATAAGTTAGTTGGTAAAAATTGTTTTTGAGCAGATGATTTTGTTGCAGGCAAAACACGGCGATGATTCCCAGACCTCGATGGTAACTTTGTTGACTTCTGAGTTACCCTTGATTGGGTTGAGTTTGACTGCAACCGTCTGCGCCTTGCCCTAATATTCGACCGAGGTTTAGTAGCCATAATTCTTGGAGAATAAAAAGTAAGGAAATAAAAATAAATTCCTTGGTGATTCAGATTACTAGAACTAAGAATGTAATCAGCATAGATAATATCTCAATCTCCAAATAGCTGCACATAAAGTAGCAAAAAAACATTTATTTCAGATGAGAGAGTTTGAAGGAGCTATAAAAACCCTTGCTCAATAGCTCCTGTGGTCGTTCCATATGGGAGGGGATACATGGACTCCTTCAAACCAATTTGTCAAATGCGCTACGGGCAGGGTGTAGGGTTTTGATCAACTGACATCTTGCACACCTCGTATTAATACTGATTTTTGATGCTATTAATAAACATATATTTTTATCAATAACACGAAATATCAAGTTTTTTAGCCTGCGTAGGTAGGCTTTGTTTGTATAGCCGAGTTGCGTGGTTTGATAGCATTTGAACATAGCGAAAACAAAGAAAACCACAGCGACGAGACGAGCAAAGTATTGATTGAATCATGATTTTTTTGGTAAAATTAAGTTGGTCGATGACCCACCCGACTGTATGGAACAGAAAGGCTAACTTCAAAGTAGTAAGACTTGCCGCAGCAACATCAGAGAATACGGGGAAAACGCAAATCCTGCTGGCTAGCTATTGCTGTAAATCCAAGATAAGCGTACCGAGAAAAATTGAACTGCCTGTGGAAGACGGGCGACTGCCTGGGTTCTCCCATCGAGGAGATAAAGGTCGCAAGACCACCAGATGCTGTGTAAGACCAGATTAAACACGAGTTTAACGAGGCAACGGCGGATGAGACGGGAAGCCTACTGTGTACACGAAGTGTCACTGTAGGTACTTCACA
>JASJDS010000315.1 GCA_030065055.1 Calothrix sp. MO_192.B10 | reverse complement strand
TTATTTATGGAACGGAGTAAAAACATTTGTTTCGATACAGGTAGTGCAAGAAACAATACGTCCGTAATCTTATCCCCTCAATTTATTTATTTATGGGGATTATCTTTTTACTTTTTACTTTTATCTTTTTACTTTTTAATTCTTCCTTCTTTGTAATGAAGCTCACGCAAAGACGCAAAGACGTAAAGTTAGCCAGTATTTTAATGGGACAGACAAAAAAAGAGGGAGATTCCCCTCTTCATCGGATAAGTTAGTAATTTTGGTAATTATTACCAAATATGAAAAGCAATTAACTTATTACTCTTCTCCATCAACTGCTGCTGCAACTTCAGTTGCTGACTCAGCAGTAGCAGCAACCTCAGTGGTTTCTTCTGTAGTAGCAGCAACCTCAGTGGTTTCTTCTGTAGTAGCAGCAACCTCAGTGGTTTCTTCTGTAGTAGCAGCAACCTCAGTTGTTTCTTCTGTAGCAGATGGTACTTCTTCTTCCGCAGCCACATCAGCCTCAGGCTCAAGAGTAATACCTTGCTGTTTCGCTAACAGTTGTTCGCGGTACTTGGCAGCCATTTCTTCTGCTTTATCATATACCACGTCGCGGTTCTTAATCATGTCACCCGGTTCGGGTTCTAACTGCTTAGTAGACAGTGAAATCCGACCTCTTTCCGCATCTAAATCAATGATCATGACTTTCAATTCATCATTAACATTGAAGACGCTGTGGGGTGTATCAATGTGTTCGTGGGAAATCTCGGAAATGTGCAGTAGACCACTGACACCACCAATGTCAATAAAGGCACCGTATGGTTTAATACCGCGTACCGTACCAATTACTACTTCGCATACCTCTAAGCGGTTCATCTTCCGCTCAACAAGTGCTCGACGATGTGATAAGACGAGGCGGTTCCGTTCTTCGTCTACTTCCAAGAATTTCAGTGGTAGTTCTTCACCTAATAAATCTTCTTTTGGCTTGCGAGTGCTAATGTGAGAACCGGGAATAAAACCACGCAATCCTTCAATTCGTACTAATGCACCACCACGGTTAGTCGCGAATACACCAGAACGAACTGTAGCATCCTCGGCTTGCAGCTGTCTCACGCGCTCCCAAGCACGCATATATTCAATCCGGCGGATGGAAAGGGTTAACTGTCCATCTTCATTTTCATCGGTGAGGATGAAAAATTCCCTGGTTTCGTTGGATTGTAAAACTTCATCCGGGCTATCCACCCGGTTTATAGACATTTCTTGTATAGGTATATATGCTGCTGTTTTAGCACCGATGTCAATCAGAGCGCCACGCGGTTCTATACTGAAAACTGTACCGGGTACGATATCCCCTGGGCTAAAGTGATAATCGTATGTGTCAAGTAGGGCTGCAAAATCCTCGTGAGTGAACCCAATTTCAGCAGTAGCAGTTGATTTCTGATTGACCATGCTAGTTGTTTCCTGGTTTTAGTCTCCGTAATGTTTGTGCCTCCTAGCGATGTATATGCAAGGGCCTAATAGGCAAGTATACACCTACATCCTTCATCATCCTAGCGCAGCAAAGCTAATCTTAACACGCATCAAATGACAAATCAGATATTATATCGGATTTACTTGTTATATTAGTTCGGCGATCGCTAATTTAATTGCGATTTCACAAATTTGTGTCTGGCGATAAAACTAAAATTACCGCTGTCACTAATTTTAGCAACAGCGGCTTATATTTTGCCATTCAAACAATTGACAGCATTTAAGTGTTGCTATTTTCCAATGCGGGGTGGTTCGCGAAATGCGATCGCAAAGAAAAGAGTTCCAATTGCTAGAGTCAAAATTAAAATGTAAGCAACGCTTTCCATATTACTATTTCCTGCTGATCCAGCCTCTACAGATATTGAGCCACTCCGCGCAATAAATTGACGCGGATTCTGGCTAGAAGTTTGGTATAGCTTGTCGCTCGATTCTAAATGTAATTGAATAGCTATCTGGCTATACTTTTCTAGCTTTTAGGAGAACCACTCTGCCGACATCAGGATTCGGACTTTCAGGCTTGCTTACTCGTTTCGCAGTTTAAATCAACGTCTCTATACCTCCATTTAGAACGGCTCCGTCCTTGGGATAAACCCTGTATAGAGACTTTCCTGATACTTTACCCAATCAATATCCCAGTACTTTCAACCGTGGACTTATGGGCAATTTCTTTTTGGCTTAAAGCCTGCAAAAATTATATCATTTCATAGCAGTTAAAACTGCAACAGTCGCATTTCCAGAGCCACTGCGGTCTTGGTGGTTTCCATCAAAGAGCAAGTGGCATCCCCCGATATAAATAACACCCTTCGGTTTCGGGGCTACCATGCTCCCAAGTATTTTTAGGTGTACCAATTAACAGGAAAGAATGGTAACAAAGAAGGATGAATTTACGAGGACAAAGTGAAAACTAAGTACTAAGATATACCTATTTAACTTTATCCTTGAAACTTTAAACCTTGCTTTGACCATTCTTCAAATTTTGCCACAAAAGCTTTAAGCAATTTCTTTGCCGGGGGTTCTGGTGGTTTTATCACCCACTTTCTGGAATAGACCCCACTCTACTTGTTCTTCCAGATCGGCTTCTACACCGGCAAATACATCACGGTAGATTGTCCGAGAGCCATGCCAAATGTGGCCAAAGAAGAACAACAGAGCAAATACGGCGTGTCCAAAAGTAAACCAACCTCTGGGGCTGGTGCGGAATACACCGTCAGAGTTCAAGGTTTCTCGATCGAATTTAAAGATTTCTCCACCTTGAGCACCACGGGCAAAACGTTTTACTACCGCAGGGTCTGTAAATGTCTTACCACCTAAGTCCCCACCATAGAAACTAACTGTGACACCAGTTTGCTCGAAGCTGTACTTGGATTCTGCCCGACGGAAGGGGATATCAGCACGGATAACGCCATCCTCATCAGCCAGAACTACGGGGAAGGTTTCAAAGAAGTTGGGAAGGCGACGTACACTCAATTCCCGACCTTCTGCATCTGTGAATACAGCGTGCCCCTGCCAAGATTGGGCAATACCATCACCCTTAACCATTGGTCCTGTACGGAATAAACCACCTTTAGCTGGGCTATTACCGACATAATCGTAGAAAGCCAGTTTTTCCGGAATTTTTGACCAAGCTTCGGATAAGCTATCTCCATTAGCGACGCTAGCCTGTACCCGGCGGTTAATTTCCTGTTGGAAATATCCTTGATCCCATTGATAACGGGTAGGACCAAAAAGCTCAATGGGAGTAGCAGCGTTACCGTACCACATGGTTCCAGCAACCACAAACGCAGCAAAGAATACTGCGGCAATACTACTGGAAAGCACAGTTTCAATATTACCCATCTTCAGGGCTTTATAAAGCCTTTCCGGTGGTCTTACGGACAGGTGGAATAAACCTGCAATAATACCAACTACACCAGCAGCAATGTGGTGTGCCACTATACCACCAGGGTTAAATGGATCGAACCCTGCTGGTCCCCATTCCGGTGCTACTGGTTGCATATGACCCGTTAAGCCATAGGCATCGGAAACCCACATTCCCGGACCAAATAAACCAGTCTGATGGAACGCTCCAAAACCGAAGCAAAGTAAACCAGATAAGAACAGATGAATACCAAACATTTTTGGCAAATCCAAAGCGGGTTCGCCAGTACGGGGATCTTGGAATAATTCCAAATCCCAGAATACCCAGTGCCAAACAGCAGCCAGGAATAATAAACCAGAAAGTACAATGTGGGCAGCAGCAACCCCTTCAAAGGACCAGAAACCAGGATCATAGTTGGGATCGCCGATTACGTTCCAACCACCCCAGGAACCTACAACACCTAACCGTGACATGAAGGGTAGCACGAACATTCCTTGCCGCCACATTGGGTTGAGAATTGGATCGCTGGGGTCATAAATAGCTAGCTCATAAAGAGCCATAGATCCAGCCCAGCCTGCAACCAGGGCTGTGTGCATCAAGTGTACAGAAATCAACCGCCCTGGATCGTTCAGAACGACTGTATGTACTCGGTACCAAGGTAGTCCCATCGACTACGCTCCTCCTCGATGAGTTCGTTTACAAAGCAATTTTCACAACAGAAGTTATAACTAGGAGCAGATACATTTCCCTAGGGGAAAGTGACTGGCTCCGTTAAGGGCTTCTCTCAGTTTTTCTTATTGCCACAGTCTACATTTTTCCACAGCTTGGTCTGAATAAATATAGACGGCGTGGTTATTTGGGCAAGGTTTACGTACCTTGGGTATATAACTCGGAAGATATATGCCCGAAGTTAGTGTACGCAAGAGCCAAGCAAAAATGAGAACGTTTTAAAAAGTGTAACTAGATTGTGGAGCTATTTGCAAGAGGATTTTCGTAGTTATCGCTGCCTGTCAAAGTCTGTTACCGTAATTATCTGAGCTGAATTATACCTAGCAGGGGCATTATAGCGGCAACCAGAGGTGAATCTGTGGGGAGTGTGGGAAGTGAAGGAGTGAGGGAGTGAGGGAGTGAGAGAGTGAGGGAGTGAGAGAGTGAGGGAGTGAGAGAGTGAGGGAGTGAGAGAGTGAGGGAGTGAGGGAGTGAGAGAGTGAGGAGATGGGGGAAAGAACTAAACCCTCAACCCTCAACTGTCAACTGTCAACTGTCAACTGTCAACTGTCAACTGTCAACTAACAACCACCAACTAACAACTAACAACCAACAACCATCAACTAACAACCATCAACCATCACCTCATCATCAAAGCACTAATTGATTCAGATTTTGCAGTTGACATTTAGCTGCGGCTTTACCTAGATGTTCGATGACTTGCTCGGCACTCATTAACCTTCGCAAAATAACTTGACCAATAGTTTGTTTTGATACTGGCAATTGTGTATTTTCCATTGGTTTCACTTCTACCATTAGTACCACCGGTTCCACTCGATACAGCCATAACAGTTCATTTTTTTCGATTAAACAAATATCCAATTGCTGAATTTCAGGCGATCGCCTCCATGCAGTAACTTGCCACAGTCCATCTGTTGCCCATACTCTACCAATTGTCCAGCCTTCTGACAAAAAGAAATATTTCATGTTTTTAGAAGTGTGAATAAATCATGGACATCTACAATTCGATTATGTTCCTTTAAAATGGTTTTTTATATGAGAGATAAATTAATTTTTATCCTCTATTGTTAAGAAATCTGGTTCTTGCGTTCCTTTGATATAAATTGAGGGTTTATTGTCATAAAACCCTTGCGGAACAAGGATTATAAAAAATCATGATATTTTTTTAATTTACCTTTCTAAGAGTATTTTACAGCCTACGCAGGTGGGCTTTGTCCGTGTAGCAATACCCTTCTAGGGTATTGGATAGATTATTTATGAAAATTTGGAATGCTCCCAGCCCTCCTGACTAATTGCAATTTTTCATATCCTAGATTGGCAAAGGTATTGAATTAAGAGATAATTTGATACAAGTACAAAAGCTTACCATAGACGAAGTTGAAAGCCCCTAGCCTTTAGGCAGGGGATGAAAACGAGAGATAGACGATTTTAATCGTCCAGTAGCATG
>JASJDS010000135.1 GCA_030065055.1 Calothrix sp. MO_192.B10 | reverse complement strand
ACGTATTGTTTCTTGCACTACCTGTATCGAAACAAATGTTTTTACTTCGTTCCATAAATAAATTTAGGGGCTTGGTGACCATTTTTCTTTTTCTTTACTTTTGCCTTTTTACTTTTTACTTTTGCCTTGTTCGGTCAGCTTTTACAGGGTTCTAGAGCAAGGGAGAGGGAAGTGTGGGGAGTGAAGGAGTAGGGGCGGGGTTTCCCCGCCCGGAGTGAGTGAGTAGTGAGTGGGTAAAGGTGTTACTTCCGTTCATACCGAGGGAATTAAATTCTAAATTCTAAATTCTAAATTCACCAGTTAAATCATGCCTGTACCAAAAAATATCAATTATCGGCAAGCAAGGGTTGAGGAAGATTCACTAATAGCCGAACACTTTTACTATATGTGGCAAGATAATCAAGTTGCCCCGGAAAACATTATTTCTGAATGGTTAAATGTAACTGTAGAATTCATTAACCGCGCTCGTCAGGAATTATCCTACCAGGCATTTGTGGCTGAATTATCAGGTAAAGTGATCGCTTCTGCTGGCTGTCAATTATTTGCAGGTTTATACCCCCACATTTTGACTAATAATTATCGTAAATATGGCTATATTTGGGGTGTTTATGTGGAACCACCCCATCGAAATCAAGGAATTGCCAAGCAATTGATGGGTATGAGTATTAATCATCTCAAAGCCATAGGTTGCACCAGAACCATACTTCATGCTTCTCCTTCAGGGAAACCAGTGTATTCTAGTCTTGGTTTTTCTAGTACCAATGAAATGAGATTAGATTTAATTTAAATTCAGAGCGGATTTTGAGATCCCCGACTTCTATCCTAGGAACCCCCATGATGTGCGGATATTAATTCAGAAGTCGGGGATCACCTTACCTAGCCTGATTAACTAAGTTGCATTAATTTTAACCAGTCGCGGGTGTTTAGATTAGGGGTATTACCCTCTTTGGCAGCAGAGGGAGAAAAAACCAAGTCCAAATTATACCAATTCAAATAATGTTTGCGACATACACATTCTTCTTCAGGGCACGGCATCCACAATCTTTTGGTGTATAAAATTATCACTCTGATGCCGTGCCCCTACCCATCTATTAATCTTGTTTCTTCCATATTGTTTGCAGAAAAATATCCTCATTCTTTCTTGACAATAAATAATCTCAGCAATATAATCTCAAGCTTGGCTGATTAATGTATTCAGCAAAACAGTGCTTGATTATACATAATTGTGCTGCTTGACTTAATGGTTGTGCGGTTTAATCAGCATAATAATAGCTGAACATTAATCTATTCTTAAACTTTCAGGATTAAATTAACAATCAGGCATCCTGAAAATCTAGTTTTGGTTCACTGACGGATAGGGTGTGATAAAAAAGGCTGATGAGTATCAAACGTAGAAATTTTTTGCTATTAATGGCAGGGAGTGCGGGAGCATTAACCCTCAATTCTTTGGGTGGGTGCAATCGCCAAATTCCCAATCAGTCTGTTATATCCTCAGGAAAATCATCATTTGCTTTTGAGCCAATTAAAGGTGCTATTCCCCTGAAAACCGTTGATTTATCCCCAGAAGAACAGAAGAAGCAATACAGGGAGTATGAAATTGTCGATGATTTAGTATTGCCAGCAGGGTATAAATACCAGGTGATTGCGGCATGGGGCGATCGCGTGGGAGATTCCCGTTTCGGTTACAATAATGACTACCAGTCTTTTGTCTCCACGGGGGAAAACCAAGGATATCTCTCGGTTAATTTTGAATATATTAGTACCATCCCCTGGAGGGAAACCTACGAACAAGTTATAGGAGAGGCACTACCCTTTAAGGATGTGGAAGCAGCACTCCAGGGAGCAACCACCCTTAATGCTTTTGTAGTGCCAGATGATAATCCATTAAAAGGGAAAATTAGGCAAATTTGTGAAGCAGCGTTAATAGATCAGGGGTTGGGGGTCATATCCGTCCGCAAAACCAGTGATGGTCGGTGGGAGCGCACCAATTCCCCAGCAGACAGAAGAATTACAGGTATTTCTGGGTTATCAGATGGACGGTATTTACAAGCCACAGGACCAGCAGTAGCGGTATTTCGCAAACAAACAGGACAGGGGTATATAGATAAATTAGGCGATCGCATTATTGGTACTTTTGGTAATTGTGCCGGTGGAACTACCCCTTGGGGTACAGTGCTGAGTGCGGAAGAAAATTTCCAGGCTCAAGTCCCGGAACCAGTTTATGCTGATGGTACGTCATTCGATCCCAGCAAATTACCCTTTGTTTTGGATCAAAAAGCGTTGTTTGGGCAAGGTAATGTGTTTGGATTAGCTGGCAATAAATATGGTTGGATTGTGGAAGTTGACCCTGCCAATCCCCAAGACTACGGCACTAAACACACTTGGTTAGGGCGATATCGTCATGAAGCCGTAGGGATTAGGGTAGAGTCCGGTAAACCCCTGGCTTTTTATTCTGGTTGCGATCGCCGGGGGGGACATATCTATAAATTTGTTAGTAGCGATCGGGTCAAAAATCCCCAAGATAAAACTAATTCCCAACTGCTGCAAAAGGGGATGCTGTATGGGGCTAAGTTTAACCCCGATGGTACGGGAAGCTGGATACCACTAAAAGCTGATACCCCCGTCAATCCTGACCTTCCCAGCCAAGTTGCAGGTAATCTGATCCGCCTACCCAAAGGACCAGCAGCACCCAAACCAACATTATTCCCCGATGTCCCAGATCCCATTGAGGGTGCTGATATCAAGGTGACTCAAGACAAGGAAATAGCCCAGTATAAAAATAAGTATAAACAATTAGGGGACCTTTACAGCGGTAATTCCCAAGAAAAACAAGGTGCAATTTTAATAGATGCCCACTACGCTGCCAATGCCATTGGTGTCACTTGTACCGCCCGTCCCGAAGATACGGAAGTCGCCCCCAATGGAGATTTATATATCAGCTTTACCTCTGGCTTTCCCAGTCAGGATGGTGGACCGGATGTGCGGGTGTTTAAAGGACCTAGGGGGGAAGTACCCTACGAATATGGTTGGGTGATGCGGTTAACAGAAGATAGTAATGACCCTGCCGCTATGACCTTTAAATGGCAAATGTTAGCCACCGGTGGAGAACCCGCAGCTGGGGGTCTTGGCTTTGCCAATCCGGATAACTTGTTAATTGACCGTCAAGGCAATGTGTGGATGGTTACGGATATGTCCACCAGCAAGATGAACAAATCCCTTGCAAGTCGTACTAACAGTGCAGGTAAATCAGCACCTCTATCAGGTGTGTTCGGCAACAATACCATTTGGTTTATTCCTACCAGTGGCAATAATGCCGGTCAAGCCTTGTTATTTGCCACTGGACCAATGGAATGCGAAATCACCGGCCCTTGTTTTACCCCTGACGAACAAACCATGTTTGTTGCCATCCAGCACCCAGGGGAAGCTAACGGTACACGCCAGAGTAATACATCAGAAACTAGGGAAATTATGATTACCACCACCACAGGAGAAGAGTTTTTGCAGAAACGCCAAGTTCCCATTGGTTCTAATTGGCCTAACAAAACCCCCAATGCTCCACCCAAACCAGCCATTGTTGCCATTACTTCCTAACTGATTATATGAGGTGAAATCAGCTATACCGGAAAATAGATGTAATTCTCCAGAAAATATATGATAATATTTATCAATAAATTCTGGGGATATCCAAAATTCTAAATTCTAAATTCTAAATTTTAAATAGATGCTTATCCATAGGGACACTGAGTAACTGAAAGTGATACCAAACACCCTCCTACCTCCATTAGTCCCATCAGGGAAATTACGGCAACAATTATTTATTCGCCGTGAAATTATGCCACTATATGATGACGTTTTATGGCGCATTGAACGGGGAGCCGTTCGCACTCAAACCTGGAATGAAGATGGTTCGCCAATAACTTTAGGCTACTGGGGAGTTGGGGATTTAATTGGTTACCCTTTATCTAAAATTAAACCTTATCAAATTGAATGTTTGACCGATATAAAAGTTACAGTATTACCACCAGATATTTGGCATAAAAATATTAACGGATTCTTAAATCACATTCAGCAATCTGAAGAGTTATTAAACATTATCCATCGCCAGCCAGTTTCCCTGCGCTTGTGGAAATTTTTGCTGTGGCTCAGTGACAAATTTGGTATCACAGTAGAGAAAGGGAAATTAATCGAATTATGCGTAACTCATCAAGAGATAGCAGAAGTTTTAAATACAACTAGAGTGACCGTAACCCGCTTGTTGAAAGAGTTTGAACAACAAGGGAAAATTATCCGCCACAAGAGAAGTATTATTTTGTGCTTACCAAATTAATGGAATTGTAGTTGTAATTGATAATATTTTCTTAACCTTTATATATAGAAAATATTCATGTTTTAAGTAGTGGGATCATAACAAATAAAAGTGGCGATCGCCAGGGGGTAAACAACTATAAAGTTTCTATATATTCTTTGTCAATCGCCAATAAGTCTGATAGAATTCTCTTGAGGATCATGGGTAATTTTTCTGAATAAAGATTAAACAGTAAATGCTACCATGAAAAACATAGTTGGTGTGAGTGAGAATAATATAATGACCAAACTATTTTTGAATGCTCTAAAACTGAGTCCTGTGGTTTTAGCTGCCACCCTTGGTGCTACTAACTCCGCATTTGCAGGAGAAATGACTTCTGTATCCCAGCTGTCTAAGGAATCCTCCGAAGAGATGGGTCAGGTGACCTCCGTATCTCAGTTTTCTGACGTACAGCCTACAGACTGGGCATTCCAAGCATTGCAGTCCTTGGTAGAACGCTACGGTTGTATTGCTGGTTATCCCAACGGTACATATCGTGGGAACCGCGCCTTAACCCGTTATGAGTTTGCTGCTGGTTTAAATGCTTGTTTGGATCGGGTTAACGAACTGATCGCTACAGCTACCGCTGACCTAGTAACTAAAGAAGATTTAGCAACCTTACAGCGTTTACAGGAAGAATTTTCTGCGGAATTGGCAACCCTACGTGGTCGGGTAGATTCCTTAGAAGCGCGTACTGCTGAGTTGGAAGCAAATCAGTTTTCCACCACTACCAAGTTAAAAGGGGAAGCAATCTTTGCTTTGTCTAGCGCGTTTGGTGACCAAGCAGCTGATACTGATAACGATGAGAACAATAACCCTGACTTACAGGATAACGTTACCTTCTCCAACCGATTGCGTTTGAGATTATTAACTAGCTTCACCGGTACAGATCAGTTAGAAACCCGTTTGAGTGCAGGAAACATCACCCAATTCAGACGTGATGCGACTGGTACTAACATGACACGTCTGGGTTTTGATTCTAACAATGGCAATAACGTTGAGCTTGATAAACTCAATTATGCCTTCAACGTGACTGATAAAGTCCGCGTTAAAGTTGAGGCTAAAGGTGCCAGAGTTTATAACAATATCAACGTCTTTAACCCACTCTTTAAGAGCAGTGGTTCTGGTGCCATTTCCCGTTTTGGACGTTTTAGTTCTATCTACCGTACCAACAGCGGTAGCGATAGTGCTGGTGTGACAGTTAGCTTTAATCCTAAGGGTAAAATCAGCTTTGATGCTGCTTATGTAGTACCCAATAACAGTGCTTCAGATCCATCTGATGGTAACGGTATTTTCAATGGTTCTAACACTGCTTTAGCTCAGCTTTCATTTAAGCCCAGCAAAGCACTGAACCTTGGTTTAGTTTACTCCCGTGTTTACCAAGGTGGAGATGATGTCAACCTGACAGGTAGCATTGGTAGTGGATTTGCTTCCGATCCCTTTAACGATGTTGCAACCACATCCAACAACTACGGTGTACAAGCTTCCTTCCGCCCCAGCGACAAGATTGTTGTCAGTGGTTGGGCTGGTTTAACCAATGCAGAAGCTCAATCTGGTGTAAATGATGGTGCTGAGGCTGATATCTTTTACTGGTCTGCAAACGTAGGTATTAAAGACTTTGGTGCAGAAGGTAACGTATTAGGTCTGATTTTCGGTCAATCACCCAGAGTTACTGATAACGATCTCGATGGTAGTAATGGTAATTTAGATCGTGAAGATGACAATACTTCCTTCCACCTAGAAGGTCTTTACAAGATGAAGGTTACTGACAACATCGCCATTACTCCTGGTTTGATGGTAATCTTCAACCCCGAACACAACAACGACAACGACACCATTTATATTGGTACAATTCGTACCACCTTCAAGTTCTAAGAGGATGTTTTCTTTAACATCAAAATCCTAAGAACTTAACCTGTTAACCCCCATTCCCTCTGAGGGAAGGGGGTTTCAAACTCTTTATCCTCCTAGAGCATCAATTCAGTAATCGAGAGCAATCATCAATTGATACTAAGTTGCATTCAAAGATAGTACCCAGTCATTGCGACGTAGGAAGCAATCTCATTGACTCGAACTACTATGATAGAACGCAACTTGGTATGAGAGGGATAGGGAAGTGTGGGGAGTGTCTTTCAAGGGTAGGGTTTTCAGAATCTCGGAAATAATTGAGAAAATTCTCAATTGTCTAACATGGTTTGGTCATTTCAGCGTTTAAGCATCGGCTGAAAAGGAGAAAAAATTACCAAATAGGGCTTGCTGAAAAAGTCATGATTGTGGGGGGTAGGGAACTCTTAACAGGGAACAGGGAACAGTTTTATCCCTATTTTTTCCAATTTTTTGGACTCCAAAAAATTGAAGATGCAAGGTTTTTAAGCCTTATATCCTTATTATCTTGCACTTGTTTTGACAAAAATCGCCTGAGAAGCTTACAAGATAAGAGTTTTAAAGTTATTCAGCAGACCCCAAATACAAAATCCCTACCCATAAAAGGTGGGGAATGTGGGGAGACAATGGGATAAGGGGACAAATTTTTTCTCATCATCTCATCACCCCATCACCCCATCACCCCATCACCTCATCATCTAGCATTACTGAATCAGTGTTCTAGGGGAAAGATTTAGGAAGAGGTTTCTAGTCGGCGAAAATTAACTTTCAAACCATCTGTGGGATGGGGAGTGGGGGTGGCAATCATGTCTAAGTTTTGTTGGGGTAACAGTTCCCACTGATAGTGACGCAACAGTAGGGCGACAAAAATCTTCATTTCCAATTTCGCAAATTCTTTACCCAAACATTCCCGCATACCACCGCCAAAAGGAATATAACCAAAGGGCTTGGTTTTGTCTTCAGCACGTTGAGAATTAAAACGATCTGGATCGAACTTTTTTGGGTAGTTATATATACTTTGGTCTTGGTGAGTTTTACCAACTTGATAGAATACAGACCAACCTTGAGGAATACGATAACCGTTGAATTCACAAGTTTGAATTACCTGGCGGAAACCACCTCCTACAGGGGGAACAAATCGTAACACCTCTTTCAAAACTTCCTCTAAGTAGGTCATTTGCTGGAGATTGTCTGAAGTTAGGGGGGTATTTATTCCCAACTGCTGTTGTTCGGCCTGTGCAGCAGCTAAAATCTGTGGATGTTGAGCTAATAGTAAACAAGTAGATGCGATCGCAGAAGTGAGTGTTTCATGACCTGCAAATAAAAGTGTGAGTATTTGGTCTTTGAGTTCAGTTAAACTCAGACGTTGGCGATCGCTACTCCAACCCCACCAAGCATAACCGCAGTGACATTGGTAAAATTCTTGCCATTTACGGCGATAATCTTCCATCATCACAGGTGAAGTGCGATTACTCCCTTCCCGGCAGAAGATTACCTATAACGTAGGTTGGGTTGAACGAAGTGAAACCCAACGATATGCTGGGTTTCGTCCCTCAACCCAGCCTACAATTCTTCGGTAATTTTATAGCGGGAAGGGAGTAATCCAGACTTCCACACCTTCTAAGCTGCTAGATTTGCATTGAGGACAACAAAATTCTTGAGCGTGGATTGCTTTTTGTCATCCTCTAACGTAACCTAATGATGCAAACTGTCACCAATGACTACCTGATTTGCGATGCTGAATTGCAGTCACCCCAGTAGATTCCAACACTTCTCCCTGATCAACTGTTGCATAAATTAACCAACCTTCTCCAGCTTCCATACGTTGTTGGACGGTACACTCTAAATAAGCTAAGGCATCACAGAGAATTAAACAACCATTGTGAGCGGTTTGAGTGTCTAACTGTGTAAAGGGATTATCTCCTGGAGTGCTATGTGTAGAAAAATGTCGCCTAAGGTTACGTCCTTCTTTAAGGATATTCAGCACAAACTCCTCACCAGGATGAATAATTGCATTGTTATTGTCAGTAATCGCAATCATTAAACCAGGGGGATTAAAAGTAGCTTGAGATACTAAAGATGTGAGGATTCCACTGTGACTATCTCCTTGTCTACTACTGAGAACGCACAGAGAACCAATAATTCTCCCTACAGCTTGTTCTGTTCTATCGATTTGGGTTTCCGTCAATGCTTGGCGAAAACTCCGCAACTTTTTCTGTTTTCTCAAGACCTGAGCAAATTCTGCCCCTGCGTCCTGACACTGTTGTAAAATAAACTCCGTAGGACTGAATTTTACCCGCATGGTGGGAAATCCCAAACGGTAATTTGCATCTAAGAGTTTATTTTCAATTAAATCCACCGCTTCCCCACTCCAACCATAGGAACCAAACACACCCGCAAGTTTGGTTTTTGCTGCTGCGGATAAAACTATTCCCAAAGCGGTTTGAATTTGAGTAGGTGCGTGTCCTCCTAAAGTGGGAGAACCGATGATAAAACCATCACAGGCTTCCACAGCGCGGGTAATTTCGCTGGGTTCGGTGAGTTCGCAGTTAATAGACTCTACAGAGATACCATTTTGCAGCAAACCTTGAGCGATCGCACTTGCCATAATCGCTGTATTACCGTAAGCAGAAGCGTACAACAAAGCAACTCGTAATTCTTGGGTTTTCTGCTGTTGACACCATTGACGGTAATCGTAGGTAAACCGACTCAGACTATACCTCACAACCGGACCATGACCAGGTGCGTATAATTTCGCAGGTAATGGTGCTAATTTATCTAAAGCCACCTCCACTTGTTTGGCTTGGGTAGCGTGGAGACAATCAAAATAATAATGGCGATCGCTATCTAGTTGTTTCCAGTTTTCGTCAAAAACCACATCACTGCAAACATGAACTCCGAAAAACTTGTCTGTGTAAAGGATACGAGTAGCAGGATCGTAAGTACACATTCCATCAGCCCATCGGGGGGTAGGAACGGTGACAAATTGTAATTTATGCCCTTCTCCTAGGTCGAGAACGTCTTCAGAACGGATAATGGTGATTTTATCCTCCCAGTGGGGGAAAGTGGTCTTCAAGGCGATCGCAGCAGGTTTAGAACAGATAATTTGGGCTTGGGGTGCTTGTTGCAGGAGTACTTTTAAGGTCGCCATCCGGTTAGGATTGACGTGGTTGAGGATAATATAATCTAACTGGGTTAGGTCTTGGTGTGCTTGTAGTTGTTCCAGGAAAATCTGGGTGAAGGATTCCCCAGGAGGATCGATTAATGCTGTGTGGGTAGCTTGGATTAGGTAGGAATTGGCTGTGGTTCCTTTTTGACGGGCATATTCCACTTCAAATTTCAGACGTTCCCAAGTACGCGATCGCAACATGAGGGTATCGGTAGCTATTTCTGTAATTTGAACGTCGCGGGGAGGAGTTGAGGTTTGAATAGACATAGGTGTCATTTCAGTTATCAGTTATCAGTTGTCAAGAAAGAGTTTTTAAAAACCGCAGAGGACGCAGAGGACGCAGAGGAAGAGAGGAGAAGAGAGGAAAGGTTTTGGAATTTTAGGATGACCAATAATATCAATTCACAAAAATGTTGATCAATGTAGGGGTGCTGTGGCTTGCGCCCAGCAATATTTGCATCAAATTCAAATAATTACATCATCAATTAAAGTGAAATGATATAAGTTATTGATGGCAAATAACAAGGGTATTTATCAGTTGGATAAATCCAACTGATAAAATTCAAAATCCAAAATTCAATGGCGTTTGATTTCACTCATTTATTGTGCGAGGTGTTTTTTGTAGCGTTTGGAAACTTCTTGTTCGGGGTCGATTCTTTCAAATGTTGGAGGTAACCAAACGCGGATAATGAGTAATATTCCTAATACTAAGAGAAATGCACAGACGGCTAAAACTTGGATGAACGTGGTTTCGAGGACACCGTTGACAATCATTTCTCGGAGGACGGAAACTATGGAAACTTCCACCGCAACACCGATGGATACTCGTTGTTCCTGGAGATAAATAATTAGGAGGCGAAATAATTCTACTAGAATTAGTAATGACAGGATATCTGCCATGACGACATGAAAGTGAATCGGGGGGATGAGGGAAAGATACATGGTTTTGATTTGCAGCACCATGAAGCTAAATAATCCGATACACAGGGAAATTACGATTAAGTCTTGAACTAATTCTAGTGCTTGAACAATGCGACCTAAATTTAACCAGCTTTCCCTTTTAATAGGTTTTACTGGGATATCTTTCAACAAATCTTGCATTTTAATCAGACTCTAATGAAGGGAGGGAAAATTATGAATTATGGGCATTGCTGAATCATGGGATGAAACTATAAATGTTTAGATTTTCAACTCCTGATCCTCTCTGCGTCTTTGCGCCTGGAGCGTGAGATAAATCATCCCGCAATTATGCAACGCCGAATTATGAATTATAAACTCATAATTAATAGTGGTTTCCAACTTTGCGATGGTGAACTGCTGTGAGTGCATCAACTTTAGCGACTCTCCCTGTATGCACATTGCTGTAAACAATCCAGTGATCACTACATTCCATGCGACTGGTAACTTCACATTCCATATACGCCAAGGCATCTGCTAAAATTGGACTGCCATTACTTGCTGCATAGGTTTTGATATCTGCAAATCTGTCTGCACCAGGGGGAAAACGCTTGAGGAAGTGTTTCATTAAGCTTTGATAGTTATCTTCCTCCAAGACATTGAGAACAAAGCGATCGCCTACGTGTAACAATGATTCTATTGCCCTATCTTTGGCGACTGCAATAGCTACTCCCAAGGGTTCCACACTGGCTTGCATCACCCATGAGGCTAACATGGCACTGCTGACATCTCCCTTCTTGGTGGTAATAATATAAAGTCCACTGCTAAGTCTTCCTAATGCCTTTTCTAAATCATTATCTAAGGCTTTAATTTGCTTAATGGTGCGATCGCGTGTTAACCATTGTCCGATATCTGTCCCCGCTTCATCACATAGTTGTTCGGTGACTTTGCTTGGTGCTTCTTTAATTAATATTGGCGGAAAGGCTTCTGTCAATCCAATTTCCTGAAACTTATTCCGTAGGGGAAAAATCGGTTCATCTTCCCCACCCCCGGTTTCAAATAATCCCACTGCTTGTTTCCCATGTGCAGCGGCGAGAATAGTACTTAAAGCTGCATGGGCATTAGAATCAGATTGGGATGGCATTCCCATGACTAAACCTGCTGCTTGACTGACTATTTCCCGGACTTCCTGGGGTTCTGTGGTACTTAAATCCACCAATTCTACCTCTACCCCATTTCTGAGGATACCATGGGCGATCGCTCTGGCTAACTGGTCGCTATAGCCATAATCTTCCGAGTAAAATACTGCTGCTAGTCTATCTGCTTTTGCTTGTGATTGACTCCATTGTTGGTAATTCTGCACCCAATCCGACAAATGATGTTGTAACAGAGGACCATGTCCTGTTGCAATCATTCCCATATCTAATTTTCCTATCCGCTTGATTGCAGATAATACGGAACGGGCGTTTGGTGCCATCAAGCAGTCATAATAATATTTAAAATCTGCTTTGAGTATTTCTGCATCTTCATCAAAGGTATAGTCATCACAATAATGCATCCCAAAGGCATCGCAGGTAAACAAGATGCGGGTTTTTGCATCATAGGTGAAGATTGTATCAGGCCAGTGTAAATTCGGCGCAGAAACGAATTCTAACTCATGTCCATTGCCTAAATCCAGGCATTGCCCACTCTTGACAATCTGGGATTGAAATGGCTGGTGTACCATATTTTCCAGGAATTGGATCGCCACTTTTGCACCCACTACGGTGACATGGGGAGCTAATTGCAATACATCTTTGACTAAGCCACTGTGGTCTGGTTCAGTGTGGCTAATAATTAGATAATCTAGCTTTGAAAGGTCGATTAACCCTTTGATAGTATCTAAGTACAAATCATCAAACTTGCGATGAGAAGTATCAATTAGAGCAGTCTTTTCACCTTGAATCAGAAAAGAATTGTAGGTAGTACCATTTTGTAAACCGAACTCAATATCAAAGCGATCGCGATCCCAATCTAAACAACGAATAGCGATAGTTTCTGTACCAATTTCTACGGTTTGTATGGTCAAGCGACCTTGGGGTTTAGTACTCTCAATTTTAGTAGTGAGTGCAACCATACGCTGCTGCTACCTCCAATAATTTTGATTTTGGTGTGATTTTTCCTACACCTTTATTCTTGCCGAATACACTAGTTTTGTAAAATGTCAATTCTTAAAGCG
Source organism: Calothrix sp. MO_192.B10 (assembly GCA_030065055.1). GTDB lineage: Bacteria > Cyanobacteriota > Cyanobacteriia > Cyanobacteriales > Nostocaceae > Calothrix_A. The sequence continues at coordinate 4,584 of JASJDS010000135.1, read as the reverse complement.
ATGTATTAGTTATTCTAAACATAGAATCATCTTAGTTAAACTATATATATTATTGATTGATATGTTGAAGTCTCAGAGGATGAGAGGCTTACCCCAGGGTAGAATCATCCTCATCCTGAAAATTTAAATTCCTAACCCAAAATCAGGAGAATTACCCGTTTTTTCCATGGGATATATTTGGCGATCGCTACTCCAACCCCACCACGCATAACCGCAGTGACATTGGTAAAATTCTTGCCATTTACGACGATAATCTTCCATCATCACAGGTGAAGTGCGATTAATCCACACTTCCACAGCTTCTAAGCTACTTGACTTGCATTGAGGACAACAAAATTCGTGAGCGTGGATTGCTTTTTGTGTCCATTTTGGGGGTACGGGGGTAAAAGGATTCATATTTTTTGAAGCTGAAAATGTAATGGTATCTCAAAAAGTAGAGAACGAGGAACGACGAACAAAACTTGCTGGAAACAGCACCGAAAAAATACTTTTGCCAGAGATATATAGGAATCCGGTTTGATTATTGAACAAAATTAGATGTTTATAGCGACTGTCTTAATTGTCAAGCGATCGCTTAATTGGTTCGGTTTCAATTCGTTCAACCCAACCTTGTATCTTCAGAAGAGGTTTTCGCTCTACAAGAACTAACAAAAAGACAACTTACAATGATTATTAGAAGATTCACACTCCCATTGGTGTTAACAACTGTGGGATGACTACTGTATCAGGTAAAACCTCTATCCAGACTACTGCCCCACAGGATAAGGGATTATCTGGTTGATACACTATTTGACATGAACCCTTTATCTGGGCTATATGGCAATAGGTTTTTCGATTGCCCTGTCTAATGGTAATTACTGGTTCCAGAGTTTTGTGCTTGCGGTTGTGGTTGATTTGGTGTTTATTGACCTGAATCTTAGTTGTTTTGTGGCAACGCTTTCTTCTCCAAGTGCCCTTGAGACCCCGATGACGCTCTTGCACTTGGGGTATTCCTTTAATTAAGGGAATTTTCCAAACTCTACCTAATTTTTTTGCTCCTTTAATCCTTTGTTGCTGCAGCAAAACTTTGACTCTAGAGATGGAAATATTTAATAAAAATGCAGCTTCTGCTGTTCCGACAATTTTACTCATAATACTACAATGAAATATATCGCTATATTTTATCTTTTCATCAAATGAGCCAATTAGCCAGTAAGCAGTAGCGTGGGTTACACGCTTACGCTAACGCACCATTTATCTTGACTAAGTATTTTTTCAAAAATCAAGTATGATTCCTATAATCAAATTTTCAATACTGTGGATCTAAGATTTTATGAATACATCAAAAAATTGATCGTCTACAATTGGGATCTGAGATATCGAATAAACCAAATATTTCAAGAAAACTTGATGCAAGTTACCCCAGCCCCAGAAATAGCAACCATAGCTGTAGGGTTCCAAGCACTTTCAGATTCCCTACGAATCAAGATTTTGGAACTATTGCGCTCTCAAGAATTGTGTGTATGCGAACTTTGCGAACAGCTAGATATTAGTCAATCTAAATTATCTTTTCATCTCAAAACCCTTAGAGAAGCTGGATTAGTTCGTAGTCGTCAGCAGGGTCGCTGGATCTACTACAGCCTCAATTTACCCCAAATAGTTGCCATCGAACAGTACTTGGCTGAATACCGTCGCTTTACTTCTGTGTTACCAGCCAGACCTTGCAGCGATACACCCAAATACACCAAATAAACTTGATATATTGAGCTTATTTGATATATGATGAAACTGCTCTAATTGGAGAGCAGAAAAATCTCTGTACGCTTTATTAAATAGTGCTTTGACATAACTAGTGGTAGTCATCATGGTTATCAGTAGTCTTGCTGCATCTCCAGAATAGCAATCAATAAAAATTGATGTTTGTAGCCCCTAACATCTATGACTACCAACAATTCTCAAATCAATCCCAGAGCCGTAAAAGCTGGCAGTCAGCTTAGTTTCTTTGAAAAATATCTCACGGTGTGGGTCATCCTTTGTATTCTTGCAGGCATTGCTTTGGGAAGAATGTTCCCTGGAGTAGCCCGAACCCTGGATGCAATGAGCGTTTATAACGTCTCCATTCCCATTGCTGTCTGTCTTTTTTTCATGATGTACCCCATCATGGTGAAGATTGACTTTTCCCAGACAGTAAGGGCGGCGCGTACTCCCAAACCCGTGATTTTAACCTTAATAGTAAATTGGTTGATTAAGCCTTTTACAATGGTGGTATTTGCTCAGTTTTTCTTGGGTTGGTTATTTCAGCCCCTATTAACAGCCACTGAGACTATTCGGGGTACGGAGGTTAGTCTGGCAAATTCTTACATTGCGGGGGCGATTTTATTGGGGATTGCTCCTTGTACAGCAATGGTGCTGATGTGGGGATATCTTTCTTACAGTAACCAAGGACATACCCTAGTAATGGTAGCGGTTAACTCCTTAGCCATGCTGTTTTTATATGCTCCCTTGGGGAAATGGTTACTATCTGCCAATAGTTTAATAGTGCCTTGGCAAACAATCGTTCTCTCGGTGTTCATTTATGTCGGTTTACCCCTAGCAGCAGGGATGTATAGCCGTTATTGGATTTTCAAACACAAAGGAAAAGAGTGGTTTGAGAATAACTTTTTACATTATCTCTCTCCAGTAGCGATCGCAGCTCTTTTGATTACTTTAGTTTTGCTGTTTGCTTTCAAGGGAGAGTTAATTGTCAAGAATCCGTTACACATTTTATTAATTGCTGTTCCTTTATTTATTCAGACCAACTTTATTTTTCTGATTGCTTATGTAGCAGCACAGAAGCTCAAATTAACCTACGAAGATGCTGCACCGGCAGCGTTAATTGGAGCCAGTAACCATTTTGAAGTTGCAATTGCCACAGCAGTAATGTTATTTGGTTTAAATTCTGGTGCAGCTTTAGCCACAGTGGTGGGGGTATTAATTGAAGTTCCAGTGATGTTAATGTTAGTGGAACTGTGTAAACGCACAGCATTTTGGTTTCCCCGTCAACCAGAAAAAGCGACTTTGCTTGACCCTCGTTGTGTTAATTCCTTAAAATGACAAAATTTGACCATCCCCCTAGAATTTTATTTTTATACGGCTCTTTACGGGAGCGTTCTTACAGTCGCTTATTAGCGGAAGAAGCAGCGCGAATCATCACAGAAATGGGTGCTGAAGTTAAGTTCTTTCATCCCCATGATTTACCCTTGCGTGGAAGATTTGAAGAGTCCCATCCCCAAGTTCAAGAATTAAGAGAACTAAGTCAATGGTCAGAAGGTCAAGTTTGGTCTTCACCAGAAATGCACGGTAACATTACAGGCATTCTCAAAAATCAAATTGACTGGATACCTTTAAGTATTGGTGCAGTTAGACCTACCCAAGGAAAAACATTAGCAGTCATGCAAGTTAGCGGTGGTTCTCAGTCTTTTAATGCCGTCAATACCATGCGGATTTTAGGACGCTGGATGCGGATGTTTACAATTCCTAATCAGTCTTCAGTAGCAAAAGCTTACCAGGAGTTTCATGAAGATGGCACGATGAAAGACTCTTCCTATCGAGATCGGGTAGTGGATGTGATGGAGGAGTTATATAAATTTACTGTGCTATTAAGGGATAAAGTCGATTATCTCACAGACCGCTACAGTGAGCGTAAAGAGAAAAACAGTCAAGAAGTGATTAAGATCATTGAAAACTCCATAGTTAAAAGTTCAAATCCATCCTTGACTTGAAACTAAAATTTATCTGTTGAAACCCCTTTATATCTCAATGGGAAATCATTATGAAAAAAGTCATGTTTGCTTGCAAGAAAAATTCCTGTCGTTCCCAAATGGCAGAAGGATTTGCTAAAGAATTAGGAGCGGGTAAAATAGATGTTACCAGTTCAGGATTAGAAGCATCTCAAGTAAATTCTACTGCTATTAAAGTAATGTCAGAAATTGGGATTGATATCAGTAATCAAACTTCTCAAGCTATTAGTGACTTCAAAGCAGAAGATTATGATGCAGTAATTTCTTTATGTGGCTGTGGAGTCAATTTACCTAATGAGTGGGTATTGCAAGAAATTTTTGAAGATTGGCAACTAGACGATCCTGATGGACAATCGATTGAAACCTTTCGGCGCGTAAGGGATGAAGTGAAACAAAGAGTGGCAAAGTTAATCAATCAAGTGAGTTCACTAGATTGAGTCTTGGCTATCTCTACCTCGACATTAGGTACTTGTAGCGACTGTCTTAATTGTCAAGCGATCGCTTGATTGGTTAGGTTTCAATTCGTTCAACCCAACCTTGTACCTTAAGAAGAGGTTTTCCCTCTACAAGAGCTAACAAAAAAACAACTTACAATGATTATTAGAAGATTCACACTCTCATTGGTGTTAACAACTGTGGAATGACTACTGTATCGGGTAAAACCTCTATCCAGACTACTGCCCCACAGGATAAAGGATTATCTGGTTGATACACTATTTGACATGAACCCTTTATCTGGGCTATATGGCAATAGGTTTTTCGATTGCCCTGTCTAATGGTAATTACTGGTTCAAGAGTTTTGTGCTTGCGGTTGTGGTTAATTTGG
>JASJDS010000314.1 GCA_030065055.1 Calothrix sp. MO_192.B10 | reverse complement strand
AAAGGAGACGCGCCGCTCCCCAGAGCAAACGGCGGGTGCCTGGAAACTCGGCTAGACAGCTAGAGCTGTTTGAAGATATATCAGCTAACCTAGCCTAAGCTGATAGAATCTCCCGCGCTTCCAGCCGGGAGAGTGTCAAGATGCAGCTTATTTGGAATTGGCGATACGGTTGGAATTGCCATTGGCAACAATTGATGCTCGGTTAGCAGAGGTGGCGACTCTGTGTGGTGTAGAACTGGTTGCCAATAGAACCTGACTTTTCACATCCAGTGAAAAGTCAGACCCTAATGTGTATAGGAACCGATCCCCACGTTAGGTGAGTCATTTTTCCTGGTTCAATGTATTGTAATACCAATTGGAAAAGTGATGATGGCAGATAGATTTACCAAAACCTTGCCTAGATATAACCAAGCAACAGATGTAACCCATGAAACCCGGACAAAATCTAATTTTTTGAATTTGTATAACCCCCAACCCCTATTTTTGCTTGCTAATTAACCCAGGAGAATGAAATTGACTTTTGCCCGTACTTGTGAGGAGTGGTTGCACAATCTAGACAAGCGTCCCGCTTTAGGAGTAACTTTGTCAGTTTTGTGGATATTTGTGATTTGTGGGATCGGTTTTTTTTGGCATTTGGGCACCATTGGCTTAATTGATGAAACCGAACCTCTGTTTGCTGAAGCTTCTCGGCAAATGTTGGTGACGGGGGATTGGATTACGCCGTTTTTCAATGGTGAAACTCGCTTTGATAAACCAGCTTTGGTCTATTGGTGTCAAGCGATCGCTTATGCAATTATAGGTGTAAATGAATGGGCGGTACGTTTGCCATCTGCGATCGCAGCTATGGGGTTAATTGGTTTAGCCTTTTATACATTGTACTGGCATTTGACCGCAGCAGATCGATTAGAAAATGTTTACCGTCCCCAAAGACGCTGGATAATTCCGGCTTTGGCAACGGCAATGATGGGGTTATCTCCGCAAATGATTGTCTGGGGCAGAACTGGTGTATCTGATATGTTGCTCACAGGTTGTATTACTTGTACACTATTGTGCTTTTTCCTCGGTTATAGCAGTCCCCATCAATCACCCAATATCTTTCCTTGCCGATGGTACACAGCTTGTTATCTGTGCGTTGCTGGGGGTATTTTAACTAAAGGACCCATTGGTTTTGTTCTCCCTGGGTTAGTTATTGCAGTATTTTTACTATATATAGGCAAATTTTGGCAGATAGTCCGGGAAATGCGACTGTTTGTCGGATTGCTGATTATCCTGGGTTTATCTGCCCCCTGGTATATATTAGTTTTTTTACAAAATGGGCAAAACTATATTGACTCCTTTTTTGGATACCATAACTTTGAACGGTTTACAGATGTAGTTAACGGTCACTCTGCTCCTTGGTATTTTTATTTTCTGGTAGTCTTGTTGGGTTTTGCACCTTATTCAGTTTACTTGCCAGTGGCGATCGCACAACAGAAATTTTGGCAACGTCAGTACTGGCTGACTCAAGGGCGTTCCCAACAATTAGGTTTATTTGCCTGTATCTGGTTTGTGGTGGTGTTTGGCTTTTTTACCATTGCTGTCACCAAACTTCCCAGTTATGTATTACCCTTAATGCCTGCTGCTGCCATCCTGGTAGCCTTATTGTGGGGTAATTTCCTCTCCGAATCAACTACCTCTAGTGTTTCCTTTCGAGCTAGTGCCTGGGTAAATGTATCCTTAGTCACTGCGATCGCAATTGCCCTGTTTTACGTGACCAAAATTATAGGCGAAGACCCCGCAGCACCAGATTTCCGCTTACTGCTGCAACAGTCTGGCTTAATGGCGATCGGTGGGATAATTTGGTTAGTCTGTGCATTGTTATTAGCACTGATGATTTTGCGTCGATTTTGGTTACCACTCATAGGGGTAAATTTACTAGCTTTTACTGCATTTTTACTATTCGTTCTCACCCCAGCATTATTTTTGATGGATAGTCAGCGTCAGTTACCCTTGCGTCAAATTTCTCAAACAATAGTGCAAGCACAAAAACCAGGTGAAGAAATTGTCATGGTGGGGTTTAAAAAGCCGACGGTGGTGTTTTATAGCCAACGTCCCGTCACATATTTTAAGAGCAACCAAGCAGGGGGAGAATACGTACAAAAGCAAAAATTGCAATCTGCAAAACCCCAATCTCTATTACTCATCGCTCAACCCAAAAAATTCCCGAAAATGGGTTTACAGCCCAGTGATTATCAAATTTTAGCAGACAAAGGTGCTTATCAATTAGTGCGGTTGCCTTTGCAATAGTAAATAAGTAGGGGGGTGAGAAAATTTATCGAAGTCAGAAGTTTGAAGTCAGGAGGTTTGAGCAGACTGTAACAGATCCCCGACTTCTTGGAGAAGTCGGGGATCGCTCACACCTGCGACTCATCAAAGGAACAGTTTTGAGACTGCCATAGTTAAATTATGTATATTTACTTAAATAATTTGTGAGTAAATGTGACGAGATACAAACTCAACTAAGTCAGTAATTCTTGACTTGATTGTTGAATTTTTTTACCATCCAATCCCATTCCATAGCACCATCATCGGCACTTACACAGGTTGATAAATCGTTGTTCCAAACAATTTAGATTAAGTCTGGGTGATTTTTTTGGGTCTTTTATCGCCCTTTGTATACAAAAAAAATTAGCATCATCCCATGTGTAGATGTCATCAGTAGCCACAGCTAGGTTATACTGCTTAGGCATTGACTTACAGAAGGTATCCACTTTCTTCAGTTTTCCAACGAATCTACTAGACTCCAATTCCACCTGGAATGTATTTGTCATAAACTAGCAAACTTGAAGTAATATAAGTCACACCTGTTTCTATCAAGATAGTTTTTATTACCATTCAATAGAGGAGGTCATTGTCCTATGGATTCCGTTAAAGCTAATTATCGCTGTGTTGTAGAACAAGTGTTGAGAGACTATGCTGATTTTTTGGGCAATGATGAGATGGTACAAGTAGAACACATATTTGACCGAGAACGCGATCGCTACTTGTTAGTGGAAACTGGCTGGAATGATGGCGATCGTGTCTATGGTACATTGCTACATATTGATATTATTGGCGATCGGCTTTGGGTGCAACAGGATCGAACAGAGGAAGGTGTAGTAGGTGAATTGATGGATGCGGGAATTAATCGGGATTGTATTGTTTTAGGTTTTCAGCCATTAGAAAAGCCTCAGAAGAAAGAATTACTGTTTCATTGAGAAGGTGCATTGAATTGAAAATGTTTGTTAGTTGTTAGTTGTTAGTTGTTAGTTGTTAGTTGATGGTTGACAGCTTAGGTGTGGGAGCCGCACTTGAGATATATTTTCATGGGCAGGTTGTGGGATTTTCTCGTGGGGGGCTAGTAGTGGTCTGTTTTCAAACTATGGTGTAGGTTGGGTAGAACGAAGTGAAACCCAACTGGGTGTACGGAAAATGTTGGGTTTCGTTCCTCAACCCAACCTACAATTGATGCTAATTTTGGGTTTGAAAACAGACCCTAGTAGTGGTCTGTTTTCAAACTATTGCGTAGGTTGGGTGGAACGAAACCAAACCTAACATTCTTCGTCCGATTTGTTGGGTTTTGTTCCTCAACCTACCCTACAATTGATACTAATTTTGGGCTTGAAAACACGCCCTAAAGCTGTGTGTCACAATCGGTTGTTGGTGCGTGACGCTATAAGTCTGATTGCTACGTTCAAACATTTTCCCAGGGTCACGCAACGGCAATAATGCGGTCAGAGAATCTACACCGCATTTTGCCTCCCCTACAGAAAAAATATGCCAGTTGCGTCAGTCCTGTTAAAAATAGTTAATCTAAATTAAAAATCATAAAATTTATTATTTAAATTGCATAAATCGGGCAGAATGAAAAATAGTGTTTAATCGTACAACAGGACTTACCCACGGACAACGTAAGCACAGTCATTGCCACCCAAGGAAGCAATGCCAAAGACCTAATTTCTCGTAACGACTGCGTCAGCCCTAATCAATCTATTACCAATCCAGTTTAGTGGCTAGTTGAGCTAGGTTTGATTATTACCATCTCATTTTTCCAGGAGGCATATATCAAAAAAGGAAATATTTCAAGACTTATGATTAAGTGCGATGTAGAAAAGATTTTATATGATTGTAAAATCATTGTATTTGATATCATTAAAAACCGCTAGAATATAACAGCGAAAACTATACCAATTGATACAATCAAAAGTCAGATGATAAACAAAATTTTACTAACTGTTTCTGGACTAGGTCATGCCGAAGAGATGATGAAAATGCTTGCAGATGTACCATCTCTCCAAGGTGCAAAGATAACTGTTTTACACGTAGTTCCCAAACAAAACTCCTCTGATGCAATGACCGCAAAGTGGGAAGAGGGAGGTAAAATCCTGGCTAATGCCATTCAGTATTTGAATTTAGACCCCGCAAATGTTTCCTCGATTTTGCGCCAAGGCGATCCGAAACTGACGGTTGCTCAGGTTGCTGATGAAGTGGATGCAGACCTAATTATTATGGGTTCTCGCGGTCTTAAACGACTGCAATCTATCTTACAGAACTCAGTTAGCCAGTACGTTTTCCAATTATCTTCTCGCCCCATGTTGCTGGTGAAAGATGACATTTATGTCAAGAGAATTAACCGTATTATGGTCGCGTTAGACAAGTCTGATGCGGCGAAAAATAGCTTGAAGCTAGGTTTATTCTTGCTCCGAGATATTAAGGGTGGTGAACTAATATTCGCTAATGTCACAAAAAGTGTAACAGGTAAACAATCAGAAACTTCTGGCGCTGATGCAGAACAAAATCCCATTTTTGCTGATGCTATTGCTGAAGCTAAAAGGCAAGGAGTTCAATATCGTTGTATGACTAGTAGCGGTAAACCAGGGCAAGAAATTTGTCGTTTAGCAGATGAAAAGAATGTTGATTTATTACTTTTAGGTTCCCCCGATCGCCGTCCTTCAATTGCGAAGAATTTAGTAGATATAGACAGGCTTATAGGTGCTTCTTTATCTGACTACGTGCGCGTAAATGCCACTTGTCCCGTACTGCTGGTCAGAACATTAGGGTAGATTATTTACTAAGGCGTGTTTTCAAACTATGGTGTAGGTTGGGTAGAACGAAACCAAACCCAACAAATCGACGAAGAATGTTGGGTTACTCTGCGAGAAGCCCCTTCGGGTCTACGTCCCTCAAACGCCACTTCCTATAACGGAGGGAACCTCCCTTCGGGTGAATCCTAAGCCCTTCGGGCACGGCAAAGCCGAACGGATACGCTTCGCGAGCAACACTTTGCTTATGCCGGGGAACCCTTTCGGCAGTTACTCCACTTGGGGAGACCCCAAGTGGAGTACTGCCTCACCACCGCAAGTGTTTCACCGCAACGGAGTGGCTCCCCAACCTACA
>JASJDS010000134.1 GCA_030065055.1 Calothrix sp. MO_192.B10 | reverse complement strand
TCTGCGAGAAGCCCTACGGGTGCGCCACTTGCTTTATGCCGGGAAACCCGTCCACCGCAGTGGCTTACCGCTAACGCGTCTACGGAGCGTCGCAATGACTGGGTACTATCTTTGAATGCAACTTAGTATAATTACCCTAGCTGATAAAAAAGCGAACGCTAGGGTATTTTTATTGGTTGATTTTTTCACCTATTTCGGAATAAATTCCGAGGCTCATATAAACAGTCTACTAAAGTAAAATGAAGAAAATCTAGATTATTTAGTCATATTTTAGATGACTTCGTATTCGTCTTGTTGAGAATGGTGCAAGATATGACTGTTAAAATAATCCTAATTTTTCTTTTTCCCCTGTAACCACATTTCCAAACTTACCAATAACCATAATTTGACACCATAACGTCCCCAAGTATCACCCCGATAATCTAACCAATTACGAATAAGAGATTGGTTGAGATAAGGAAAAATTGCAGCTTTACGACTTAACAATAAATTTCTAGCTTCCCTTTGCCAATATTTCCTAAATCCTAGCTGTACGGGAACCATCATCCCACTTTTAGGACGATTAATAATTGTATCGGGGAGAATATCTCTAACTGCTTGTTTCAGCACTGCTTTTTCTTCCACACCAGACAATTTATATTGCGGTATAATTTGCATACTTAATTCTACTATTCGCTTGTCAAATAAGGGAGATAAACCATGTAAATCCGCAGCTTGGGTTAAGTTATTCACCTTAGTTAAAATGTGGTCAGCACCTTTAAATTTAATATTAATTGCCATCAATCGATTCAGATAATTGATGTCAGAATTTAAATCACTATCAAAGACATGGGGTGCTGTTTTTATTTTTTGCCAAATTTCTGGTTTTAATAACTGTGGTAAATCAGCAACACACTTTTGAAAGGAGGTTAAATATGCTGATAATGTATCTTGATTATTAACCGAACCATATAAATTATTCATTAACATGGGTTGATTCTTTGGTCCTCCAAAACAAGGATCACCTCCTTCCCCATTTAGGATAATTTCTACATCTCTTCGAGCTAATCTTCCTAATAATAAATTAGGTACTGTTAAGGGATCGCCAATAGGATCATCTAAATATGCCATAGTCTCTGGTAGATGTTCCCACATATCCTTAAAGGTAATTTCTAAAATATGATGTTGAGTATGGCAATATTCCGCAACTAAACTGGAAAATTCTAACTCATTGGGACAGTCTTTACCAAAATGAATCGAGTAAGTATGAACTGGTTGATTATGTAACTTTGCTGCAAGTGCAGTAATACAGCTAGAATCTAAACCACCGGAAAGAAATACACCTACAGCTTGCTGACTTGGTAAATATTCTTGAACAACTTTATCTAATAAAAAGCGCAGCTTTTCCCCATGCCATTCTAAAGGTTTATCCGCTGCGAGAATATTTTCTTTAACTTGCCAATAACTTGTAATTTTTTCTTCCGGAAACTGTAAAATATGTCCCGGACGAACTTCTTTAATATCTTTCCATAAAGTCTGCTCTCCAGGTACAAAAGCACAGCAAAGATAATCCCGCAAAGCCACTAAATCTAACTCATGGGAACTATATGGTGCAAGACTTCTCATGTCTGGGGAAATCCATCTCACAGCACCATTAGTAGTGTAGTAAAGAGTACGCGCACCTACACAGTCCCTTACACACCATAATTTTTGTTTTTCCCGATCCCAAACCACTATTGCAAACATCCCTACCAGCAGCTTCAGACATTCACATCCCCACTTCTGCCAAAGTTGAGCAATAATCTCCCATTCAGTACCCACAAATCCTGATGGTTCGATTCCTAATTTATGCAGTAACTCCAATTTGTTACTTAACCACACATCCCCAATTACCACAAAATTTTCTCTGGGACTGATTGCTATTTTCTGCTTATCTGGTGAAATAATTACGCAATCATTCTCTCGAAATACTACATTTTCATCCCGTGAATCTACTTGCCCCCATCCTACGCACCAGTTGAGTTTGAAGTTAGTAGGAGAAATTGTTGATTTAGGGGTTGAAAATAGGTTTAATAGCATGGAGAATAGTCGATTTAGTAATGGGGAGTGTGGGGATAATGAAGAATTTATTTTTCCTGCAAATCCCAAATTCCGGGAGCATCCCAATTTAATATGACTTACGCAACTGACACATTAATAAACGTAGGGTGTGTGACCCATAAATATTGTATGCAACAATAAGACTTGTAGTGTCACGCACCAACCACCACCGATTGTGACAATATCATAAGTCCTGTAAAAAAAGGCGTTTGACTTCCCCTCCTGGGGCACTCTTAACTTGCACATTTTATAACCCTTATATAGCAAGGTTTTTTAGCCAAGCAATAAAAATGTGCTAGTTTCATTCGTTGGGAGGGGATTTAATAATTTTGACTTTGAGATTGCCACGCTTCGCTCGCAACGCTCCGCGCTTTTGACTTACCCTCTTGGGGCGCTCATATCTTGCACCTGCACCCTAGAAGGATACCGTTGACAATTCAGATGTTTCACCCCCAGACAATAATTTTTCGTTGTTCCACCAGATGTAGAACCGCACTCATATTATTTAGTTCAATAATCCACCTGGAAATAAATTTCCACAGCAAGTAAATCAAGTACGTTTCAACTCATAACTTCCAGCATTCTCATTAGCCCAAATTTACGCCTGGGAATTAATTCCCAGGCTCAAAGATAAAGTCTGATAAATCAGACTGGGTAGAACAGACAAATTCAGTATTAATACTTAGACACAAGATGTGAATTAACCCAAGGCTAATTGCAAAACTTCCCGATGCATCAAAGCTCCATCTACCAAGGAGCGAATTTTTTCTGAAGACAGGGGTTTGCCATTGGTATAATGCTCTACCCAAGTCTTACAGATAACATGGGGATCGTCTGGTAATGCGGCTAAATCCCAACCAGGCATATCTAAATCTTCCATCAGCCGATTTACCTTGGGATCGTAACTCAGAGCAAAGCAGCGACACCCTTCGCTAGCACCCATAATTAAACTGTGCAGGCGCATCCCAATTGCCATATCCACCCCCCGAAATACACCTTTAAGTAATTGGGGTTCTTCTAGGGATATAATTTGACTATTATCCTGGAGTGCCGATCGCATAATTTGAGCGATCGCTAAATCTTGGCTTTGTTGAAATGGTAACAGAATAATAAAACTGTCTGTGGCTTGTTGAAAATCCACCACAGCTTGTACTAAATTATTGAGGCGATCGCTTGTTAGTTGGGGATGATTACGTAATGTTATTGCTACCCTTGGTGTAGGTAAATTTTCTAGTTCAGTCACGGGTTGACTAGCCAAAGCCCAAACGGGATCGGGAGCCAGGATATGGGGAATATTCCACTGGGATAGTAAAGCAGATGAGGTGCGATCGCGCACACTAATTTTACTACATCCAGTAAAACATTGTCTTGCCAACCAACGGGTAGAGTCGCGTTTGAGAGGACCAATTCCCTGCGCCCAAGCAATGGTTTTCAGCCCCATTTTCTGCGCCGTTGCCATCATCATCCCGTAGTAAAATGGACTCACAGCACTAGTGGCATCTTGAATTAAACTCCCTCCTCCCCAAATTAGAGCATCACAGGAGCGTAAAGCTTGCACTATAGATGACAACTGCATCCGTTCCCAGGCTTCCACACCATAATGCTGCTGAGTTACCTGGGGATTGCCAGAAAGCACCACAGGCGTTACCGATGGTGGTAGCATTTGCAATAAAGTTGCCAACAAAGCCTCATCACCGCCATTTCCCTTGCCGTAATAACCAGACAATAACGCCCGCATAGCCATTTTAGATTTTATATTTTGAGATTATTAACCTTGTTGAAGATAATATCTACTATTTGTAGAGATATCGAGCAGGAATATTTTATGAATCATATCTCATAACCATCTAACAACTAACAACTAACAACTAACAACTGACAACTAACAACTAACAACTGAACTTATGCACGCTCTTTCAATTCCCACCTGGATTATTCACGTTTCTAGCGTTATTGAGTGGATTGTCGCCATTTGGTTAATTTGGGACTATGGTGAACTCACCAACAACCGCAGATGGTGGGCATTGTCCTTTGCCATGTTACCAGCTGGGATCAGTGCTATGTGTGCTTGCACTTGGCATTATTTTGATAATCCTACATCCCTGGAATGGCTAGTAACCCTACAAGCTACCATGACCCTAGTGGGTAATTTTACCCTGTGGGGGGCCGCCTTTTGGATTTGGCGTTCTAGCCCAGCAGAAACCACAGATAATCCTGTTTCCCAAGCAGTTATTCAATCGAAGCAATGATTTCTAAAGATACCCTATTTGCCCTTTCCCTATTTCCTTACCTGGGTTTCTTGTGGTTTATTAGTCGAGTGCCACAAATGCCACGTTTGGCACTATATGGATTTTACGGCACCCTCGTATTTGTGGGTGTCACCATTCCCGCCGGAATTTATGCCAAAGTTACTTATGGTCAATCCTTGGCAAATGTGGATTGGCTACATGGGGGAGCAGAAGTTTTTTTAACCCTTGCCAACATCCTGATTGTTTTAGGTTTCCGTCAAGCGGTAAAACAATTAAAGGTGAAAAATTGATTATCAACTAAGTAAAAAGTAAAAAGTAAAAAGTAAAAAGTAAAAAGAGAACCCCATCAATTAATTTCCAGAGCAGTTAGTTCTTGGAGTTTCCTTAAGTAGATTGACTGAGGATAAATTGTATTAATTGAGATAATTGCTGCAATAAATCTGGCAGTTTCTACTTTCTTCTTTCTTTTGCCTTTTATCTTTTAACTTTTAACTTAAAAGATGGTCAAACCCATTTAAACATGAGGATAAGATGAAATGGAAGTTATTCCAGCCATTGATTTACTGTCAGGTCGTTGTGTGCGACTATACCAGGGAGATTATGAACAATCGCAAGTTTTTAATGAAAACCCCGTAGAAGTAGCTAAACAGTGGGAAGAACAGGGTGCTACCAGACTCCATGTAGTGGATTTAGATGGGGCGAAGGCAGGTAAAATAGTTAACCTAGAAGCCATTGCAGCCATTGTTGCAGCTATCTCTATACCAGTGGAAGTAGGGGGTGGATTGCGATCGCTTGATAGTGTACAACAGTTATTAAACTTAGGGGTGCGGTGGGCAATTTTAGGCACAGTCGCCGTGGAACAACCGGAACTAGTACAACAACTGTGCCAACAATTCCCAGAACAAATCATCATTGGTATTGATGCTCGCAATGGTAAAGTTGCTACCCGTGGTTGGTTAGAAACCTCAGAGGTGCTTGCTACCCAACTAGCAACACAAATGCAGGAATTGGGAGCAGCCGCAGTCATTTATACTGACATTCACCGCGATGGAACCCTCTCAGGACCAAATTTAGATGCTTTGCGGGAAATGGCTGGAGCCATTAATATCCCTGTCATTGCTTCTGGTGGCATGAGTTCTGTTACTGACTTGTTGAGTTTATTAGCTTTAGAACCCCAAGGAGTAACTGGTGCGATCGTTGGTCGTGCCTTGTATACTGGTGATATCTCCCTAGGTGAAGCATTACAGGCTGTAGGCCCAGGACGTATTCAAGATATTCCTCCCAATTTAGATTTTTCTTCTTTTGCCTGAGTTTAAAACTGACGTAGGTTGGGTTGAGGAACGTAGACCCGTAAAGCCTACGGCATAGCTTCGCTTACCGCGCAGCGTGTCGCGAAAGCGACTCAGGGGCTTCTCGCAGAGTAACCCAACATTACCAACCTTTTGTTGGGTTTCACTCCGTTCCAACGCCACTTGCTATATGCCGGGGAACCCGTCCACCGCAGTGGCTCCCCAACCTACTATTTTTCTTAACTGAATCGTATTGACTTATTACCAGGACTTACGCAATTGTCACAATCGGTCATTGGTGGGTGATGTTACAAGTCTGATTGCTACATTCAAATATTCTTGCAACGTCACGCACCCTACAGAAAAATATAGCGTTTTTCAGTTGAGTGAAGTACACAAATTTTACCTCACCCCTTCCCCTCTCCTTATTAAGGAGAGGGGTGGCTTTAGCCGGGGTGAGGTTCTGAATGTATTCCATCCAAGTGAAAAATGCTATGTGCCAGTTACGTAAGTCCTACTCCCTTCCCGGCAGAAGATTACCTATAACGTAGGTTGGGTTGTAGCTTGCTTCCACGAAGTGGTACGAAACCAAACCCAACGATATGCTGGGTTTCGTCCCTCAACCCAGCCTACAATTCTTCGGTAATTTTATAGCGGGAAGGGAGTAATTACTTATTACTTATTACTTTCCCCAGTTTGAAACTCTCTTCTACGAACATCAGATTGGTTGTTACTACATCAGGATTTTCGGGAACTATGTAGCTGTAGTCTGCAAGTGATTAAATCCAGATGTTTCCCGTGTCTCGCCAAGTTATTGGTGCATCGTTTGCGGTTTGTTTGTGTATGTTCGGTGTGGGTGGGTTGCAATTCCCACGACTGCAAACCACCCTCAAAACTCAAGACACTGCTTCCATAGAAACTTTGCAACGAGAGCTAAACTCCCAAAAGCTCCGCCTGCAATTTTTACAAAAACTACCTAGCTTTGGATATGCCAATTTAGTGGCTAATTGGGTCTATCTAGGTTTTTTACAATATTTTGGCGATGATGTTGCTCGCGAAAAAACAGGTTATAGCCTCAGTCCTGAATATTTTGCAGTCATTATCGATCGCGATCCCCGTTTTATCAAAGCCTATTTAGGACTTTCTACCAGTGCTTCCATGTATGCTGCAATGCCCCAAAGAGCGGTAAAATTAGCAAATAAAGGTCTCAAGTCTCTTAAACCTAAAGTGCCCCACGGCTCTTATTATGTATGGCGTTATAAGGGTATTGATGAGTTACTGTTCTTAGGTGATTCCCAAGCTGCGAAAACATCTTTTGCCAATGCATCCAATTGGGCTAGTACTTACACTGATGAAACTAGCCAAAAAGTAGCAGAAATGTCACGGCGAACCTCAGAATTTATCAGTAAAAATCCTGATAGTAAACAAGCTCAAGCTGCCGCTTGGGTGATGGTATTAAATCATCAAGTAGATAAAAAGGGTAAGGAAAGAGCAATTAGAGAAATAGAAGCTTTAGGAGGAAAGGTAATTACTAAGCCTGATGGCACTACTAGAATCCAATTACCACCGAAAGATTGAGTTCGGAGTGAAGGAGTGAAGGAGTTATACCATTTAGATGCGCCAAATTTAGCCTGCGTGGTTGCCGCGCTACGCTCGCAAGGCTTTGCTCGTATTAGCCCCACTCTTCTAAAGTGAGGGAAATATAGCCCAGCCTCATACAGAATTAGTATTAGGAGTTCCCTATCCCCTGTTGCCTGTTGCCTGTTGCCTATCCCCTGCTCCCTACCCCCACCCAAAGACTTTTTCAACCAGCCGGAGGTATTATTATTTACTGGTATGACGGTCAATTAATCAATTCTGGAACTCTGGAGTTAGCCATTGACGATCCGGGCTTACTCTACGGTGCTACGGTGTTTACTACCCTGCGGGTTTATGACAACTCCCTGGATAGTAAATTAACTCAATGGGGCGCTCATTGCGATCGCTTAAAATTCAGTTTGCAGCATTTTGGTTGGTCTATACCAGATGAAGGGCGATTACGTCAAGGTGCGGAATTAATCATGAAACAATTCCCAGTTCTGCGAATTACGATTTTCCCCGATGGTAGGGAATGGATTACTGGGAGGCAATTACCACCGGATTTAAAGCAAAAACAAGCCAGAGGAATTGTCGCTAGTTTAGCCATACCAGAATTGCAGCGTTGTCTACCCACTCATAAAACAGGGAACTACCTTAGTCCCTGGCTAGCTAAAATGAATGCTGAAAAATTAAATGCTCAAGAGGCGATTTTGGTAGATCCTGGTGGAAATTGGCTAGAAACCAGTACTGGTAATCTTTGGGGGTGGGGATACGGTTGTTGGTGGACACCACCACTAACGGCGGGAATATTGCCGGGAATCATGCGATCGCAAATTTTCCATTGGCTGGTAAGTCAACAGCAGCAAGTACGGGAGGAACCTTGGACAAGGGAATTAGTGCAAGGATTATCAGCGATCGCCTACAGCAACAGTATGATTGAAATTATTCCCATTCATACGGTCATTCACCCCTGGGGATCGCTAAAATATAATTCCGAGCATTCTATTTTGCAGTTATTACGGGAGATGTTTTTAGCATAATGGGCATACATTCTGGTATAACTTAAAATAAGTTAACATAATTTTAATATGCCCTCTCATTTAGAGATACTGCGCGAACTTAGAAAAAAGCATAGGAGGATTAACCTCGGTGAATAATAAAAGATGGAGAAATGCGGGGCTATACGCGCTGCTTTTTATCGTCCTGATAGCTTTGGGAACTACTTTATTAGATAAGCAGCCCGAAGGTAGAAAAACATGGCGATATAGTGAGTTTATTCAAGCAGTTGAAAAGAATAGGGTAGAAAAAGTCAGTATCAGTGCCGATCGCAAACAGGCATTAGTTACACCCAAAGATGAAACCACCAAGAGACTGGTGACTTTGGTTAACGATCCAGAATTAATTAATACTTTAAGTGACAAGGGCGTTGACATTTCCGTGTTACCCCAAAGTGATGATGGAGCTTGGTTCAAATTACTGAGTAGCTTATTTTTCCCCATTCTTCTGTTAGTCGGCTTGTTCTTCTTACTACGCCGTGCCCAAACTGGACCTGGTAGCCAAGCAATGAACTTTGGTAAATCCAAAGCTAGGGTACAAATGGAACCCCAGACCCAAGTTACCTTTGGTGATGTGGCTGGTATTGAACAGGCAAAGCTAGAACTGAACGAAGTTGTAGACTTTTTGAAGAACGCCGATCGCTTCACTGCTGTGGGAGCAAAAATTCCCAAAGGTGTATTATTAGTTGGTCCTCCTGGAACAGGTAAAACCCTCTTGGCTCGTGCTGTAGCTGGGGAAGCTGGCGTTCCTTTCTTCTCCATCTCTGGTTCTGAATTTGTAGAAATGTTTGTGGGTGTGGGTGCATCTCGCGTCCGCGACTTATTCGAGCAAGCTAAATCCAACGCTCCCTGTATCGTCTTCATCGATGAAATTGACGCAGTTGGTCGTCAACGGGGTGCAGGTTTAGGTGGTGGTAACGACGAACGGGAACAAACCCTCAACCAGTTACTCACCGAAATGGATGGTTTTGAAGGTAATACAGGCATTATTATTATTGCCGCTACCAACCGTCCCGATGTGTTGGATGCAGCTTTATTACGTCCCGGACGTTTCGATCGCCAAGTAGTGGTAGATCGCCCCGATTACGCCGGACGATTGGAAATTCTCAACGTCCATGCCCGTGGTAAGACCTTAGCAAAAGATGTGGACTTAGACCGCATTGCCCGTCGTACCCCAGGATTTACCGGTGCAGATTTATCCAACCTGCTCAATGAAGCAGCAATTTTGGCAGCACGGCGGAATCTGACGGAAATTTCCATGGATGAAATTAATGATGCCATCGATCGCGTTTTAGCTGGTCCAGAGAAGAAAGACCGGGTAATGAGCGAACGTCGCAAGCAGTTAGTAGCGTACCATGAAGCTGGTCATGCCCTAGTGGGTGCATTAATGCCCGATTATGACCCCGTACAGAAAATTAGCATCATTCCTCGCGGTCGTGCCGGTGGTTTAACTTGGTTCACCCCCAGCGAAGACCGGATGGATTCTGGATTATACAGTCGTTTCTATCTGGAAAACCAGATGGCAGTAGCATTGGGTGGTCGTTTAGCCGAAGAAATCATCTTTGGTGATGAAGAAGTTACCACCGGTGCTTCCAACGACTTACAACAGGTAGCTCGTGTTGCTCGCCAGATGGTGACTAGATTTGGGATGAGCGATCGCTTAGGACCAGTAGCACTGGGTCGCCAACAAGGTAATATGTTCTTGGGACGCGATATTATGTCCGAGCGTGATTTCTCTGAAGAAACCGCAGCCGCCATTGACGAAGAAGTACGGAAATTAGTTGACGTAGCCTATGCACGGGCTAAACAAGTACTAGTAGAAAACCGTCACATCCTTGACCAAATAGCAGATATGTTAGTGGAAAAGGAAACCGTAGATGCGGAAGAATTGCAAGATATTTTGACCCAAAATGATGTGAAAACCGCAGCCTTTGTATAAAGGAATCAATGATTAATTGAAAGTAGGGTGGGCAATGCCCACCTTATTTTTTTGGTGTCATATCATGTGCGGGAAAAATTCGAGATAAATCCAGGGATAAATCAGGAAAACCAGGGAGAGTAACACTGCTATTGGGCAAAAAAACTTGCTTATTAGCGTAGGCAAAATTATTTTGTAAATTTTGATATGGTTGAGTATAAATTTCCAAACAATATGTAACTAAATTAAAGATCCAATAGTTAGCAATTCCCGATTCAGCGTAGAGTGGTAACTTTGATTCTTGGTCATATTTCAGGGTCGAATCTGCGATCTCTACCACGAGTAAAATATCTTCTGGTTGAGGATGATTTGATAAATAGCGATCGCTACGATTTTTAGCAATAACTAAATCTGGTTCTGGTTCGCTATTAGGAGGTAGGGTTATGGGTTCTTGTCCTCTAATTATTGCTCTTGTTTGTAGCAGCATTGTCAATTCGTAAACCAAAGATGTATTGCAAACAGTATGAGGAGTTCCTTTAGCTACCATTTGCATCAATTCCCCACGAATTAATTCTACTCGGTCATTTTCTGTCAAAAACCCTAACTGAATTAGGCGATGGTATTCATCTATTGTAAAACGTTTAGGAGTGACACTAGTGGAAGCAAGCATAAATAATAATCCAATTTTGGATTTTGGATTGTGAAAAACTACTATAGCAATTCTAAACCCAGCGAGAATCTCAAAAGCTTGATTTTTCGTTACGATTTTCCCTTTGTCTATTGTTTTTGGTAGAATAAATTGCTTTAGTTGAAGTGAATAATACCTATTTTACTCAACTGGGGAATTCACCCAGCGATCGCTAATTTTCCGATGAATAAACCTAAATTATTCTTGATTCTGTTTTTGATCGGTTTTCTGGCTGTTGGTTCCAGTGCTTTCCTGGTAACCGCAGGTCGAACTATTGGACAATCTATGTTTGGTAGAAGTTTCGCAGAAAATCAATTGAGAGATTATGTCGCTACCGTACTCAAACAAGAGGTAAATGGCTTGAGATGTCAGGCTGTGGATACTAACAAGAATGGTTATGTTTCCTGTGACTATACAACGGTTTCCCAGCCTAATACCCCCCGTTCGGTTGAATGTGCTGCTTGGGGTCTGGATGGTTTCTTTAATCGCGGTTGTAAGACTCGTACTCCCAATTTTAATCGCTAATATAAGATTGTTGGAAAGATTATGATTAGTCCAGAAAAAACAGCATCGCCCACCCAGTTTTATACTTGGAAAAATTATCGCTGTGCCTACGATGTCGCTCAACCAACTAATAATAATCCTGAAGGCATTCCTTTGATGTTAATCCACCCGATTGGTGTTGGTTTGTCAAGACTATTTTGGCAGAGATTATGTGGTGAATGGTATCACCAAGGTAATCGTAATATGATTTACAATCCCGATTTACTGGGCTGTGGTGCAAGTGATATGCCCCGTATCGCTTATACCCCTAGTGATTGGGCAGAACAATTACAGTACTTCTTACAAACAGTAGTTCAAAAACCCGTAATTTTAGTGGTGCAGGGTGCTTTATTCCCAGTTGCGATTGAATTAGTCAAAATAGAATCCAATTTAATCTCTGGACTGGTATTAAGTGGTCCTCCAGCTTTTCCTTTAATTACCAAATCAACTCCAGAATCTCAGCAAAAATTAGCATGGAATTTATTCTTTGATTCATTTGTGGGCAATCTTTTTTATCGCTATGCCCGTACAGAGAAATTTTTACGTTCCTTCTCCACCCGCCAACTATTTGCTGATAGTAATGATGTCGATCGCGAATGGTTAGATACTTTAAGTATAGGTGCAGAAAATCCTGCTAGCCGCCATGCAGTATTTTCCTTTCTAGCAGGATTTTGGCGCAAGGATTATACTAACGCGATCGCATCTATTCAACAACCAACATTGGTAGTAGTGGGGGAAACTGCGTCGAGTATTAGTAAAGAAGGTAAACAGGAAACCCCAGATGAACGCTTGAGCGATTACCTCAACTGTTTACCACAAGGTAGGGGAATCAAAATTCCTGGTCGAAATGTTTTACCTTATGAATCCACCGTAGAATTTGTAGGAGCGATCACACCATTTGTCAATGAAGAATCTTGCTCCCTGGATATCTGATGCGGGCCTTCCGGCCCGCACTACAATCTTTAAGACTGGCACTATATCAGCTATCTTAATTGATGCTGGACTAATTCAATATAATATCCCAAACCTTTTAATATGAGCGAACTACCCAATAGCCTTGAAGATGCCATCGCCCAAGCCGGTGAGGCAACGAAAGCAGCTTTAGCTGACGGACAAACTAGATTACAAGTTGAGTTGCTGTTTCCAGAACTTAAGTTGATGACCCTAGCAGAGCAATTTTTGCCATTTTTTACCGAATATGGCGACAAGCTGAAAGTCTTTTTTGCAGATGCTGGTGCTGCTGGTCTTGCCCGTCGTGACTGGGCAGGTGTAGAGTTTAAAATTGAGGATATTGGCACGGGTAGAGCTTCATCTGCCGAATCGAAAATTCAGCCAGAAGATGAAATATTCTTATTTATCAGCCCTACTTCCGTGGAAGTTAACCAACTCGAAAAGCTCTGTGCAGTCATAGGCGAAACTCGCCCCATAGTGATTTTAAATCCTCGTTTGGAAGATTCTGGAGTTGTGGGCATTGGTTATGCAGCCAGACAAACCCGCGATCGCTTTCTGAGTACCATTGAATCAAGTTACTATCTGCGTCCCATCTTTGCAGAAGCTGCTGTTTTACGTTCCTATCCTGGATTGTGGGAACTATGGCAAGAAAAAGGCGGTGAATATGAAAAAATTGCCGAATTACCCAGAAAGCCATCGGGGGATGAGATAGATATGATTCTAGCTGACCAAGGGCAAACATCAGCACCAGAAGAAGCAAAACCTGCAAATAAGCCGAATGTATTTCGGGGTTTACAGCGCTTTATTCGGGCCTTGCGAAATTAGATTATAGCGCTACGCGCAAGTAATAAGTAATAAGTATAGGACTTACGCAAAATTCACGTCATTACGTCATTACGTTTGCGTAGCATGTCCGGAACGGACGAACGATAGCGACGTAATCGCCTAAAACTCTGGGATTGCTTCCCTACACGGAGCCTGTTGCGAGCGTACGCTGAAAGCGTTCTCGCAGAGTAGCGCGGCAATCCGGTCGCAATGACAAATGTTGCTTGCGTAAGTCCTGAAGTAATAAGTTTACTGTTCATAGGTTTGGTGCATTTAACAATGTCCGCGCCCTAATTGCCCAGTGTTCCACCACATTAGTTATGAGGGGTAGAGGAATAAACCGCAGAGGCGCAGAGAGCGCAGAGTCAGAGAAGGAGAGGGTAAATGAATATCTCAATTTATCTTCTCTCCCTCCGGTGAACGAAAAAATGTGTGGGAAAGTCAAAATACTTATTACTTATTACTTATTACTTGTTACTTTCAGTGTGAGTTCGACGGAACTGACGTTAATTTGAACTCCTAACACCGAACTCCTAACACCGAACTCAGGTTTTGTTAAGTCTTAATGAAGAAAGTAATAAAGTTTTGATGATTTGCCAGTAAAAAACTTTT
This sequence comes from Calothrix sp. MO_192.B10, assembly GCA_030065055.1. Lineage (GTDB taxonomy): Bacteria > Cyanobacteriota > Cyanobacteriia > Cyanobacteriales > Nostocaceae > Calothrix_A. Next base: position 3,383 of record JASJDS010000134.1, on the reverse strand, counting down.
CTTCATGGGGATGAAAGAAATATTATTGACTCATATTGAATATTATCTGCCAAGATAAAAACATTGGATTTGCATATATTCACTAAAACACCGTATTTTTTCTAGGTTGCATTTTCCCAAATTTTACATATTTATATTTAAAAATTTGTCATCACATATTCAGTCATCAATATCTTCATGACCAAAAAATAGACTGGATACAAGCCCCTCAATTTCTGGATGGGGTAACTGATAACTGATAACTGATAACTGATAACTGAAATGACACCAGCTAAATGGCTTAAGCACAAACAAATCTGGTTTCTGGGAATCATCCTTAGTTTAACAGCCTTTTACCTTTCCTACTGTTGGATAGCCCAAGACATTCAATCTTTGGTAAGTGGCTTCATATTTATCAGTGGTGCTGGTGTTCTCTTATGGAAAAAACGCCGAAATTTCAAATTAAATAGGGACATTTTCTCTAGCATCGTCGGCATAATAGCGATCGCTACTTTTATCTTCTCACCTTTTTTACCTCTTCAGTCTAGTACAACCCTACCCATTTTCTTCTTCATAGGGATGGTGGGAGTGGGAATGGTAGCTGTTGGCGGTAAGAGATTAAAACAGTACTGGCGAGAATTGTCTCTTATCTTGACTTTAGCCATTCCTGGAAGCAACTTTTTTATCTGGTGGCTGAAACTAATGTGGCTGGGCTACTTAGTAAAGAATGCTAAATTTTGGTTACTGTCCCTAGCTTTGACCTTAACGCCCCTTTACCTGCACAAACTAGATGTAATTGAAATCGCCAGGTTCGTCTCTAATCATATCCTAGCAGTGGCGATCGTTTTCTGGTTAGTTTGGCAAAAGCGCGATGAAATTCAGTTAAAACCTCAAAGATATGCTACTTTATTGGGAATAAGCTGCATTGCCTTTGTTTTCAGTCATATTTTTGGTAATGCGGGTGTATGGTTACAAATCCTACCCTTGTTAACAGCTTTGGGTATTGCTTTAATTACTTCTGGTTTCTCAGGGTTAAAACAATATTGGCGAGAGTTTGCCATTCTCTTAATTATTGGTATCTTTGGAGCCTTCAAACCTCAAATCGAAGAAAACTTTGGTCTAGCTACCATCACCGCCCAATTCGCCCATTATCTAGTGGCAAAGTGGGGTATACCAAGTGTGCGCCAAGGAACCCTAATTATTTTTTCGCCAGAAGCGGCGGTAGAAGTAACTCAAGGCTGTGCTGGCTATAGACAAATATTTTGGGTATTAGAAATAGCTCTATTCTATGTAGTATTGTTCTCCTCACGATTGAGCCAAGTCTTTATGGTTCCTAGCGTTGCCGTATTTCTTGCCTTTATTGGTAACAGCATCCGGGTATTCTTTTTATCTATCCTTGTATCAGCAGGCGATCGAGCAGGGTATGTATATTGGCATGACGGAAAAGCAGGGGATATTTTTGTTGTGATTCCCACATTAATCTTTGGTTTATTTTGCTTCTACTTAATTAAATATTCACAATCTGAAGAAACTGAGGATTACCAAAATCCAGGACTTTCATAGGGTTCGTGAGTAGATGAAACTTTATATAAGCCTTGCATATCAGGGGTATTCAGGTCTCAACCATACTTTAAATATTTAGTATTAAAGTTTTGATGAATTTTGCAAATATTCAGCATAATTACTGAGGTTGTCGAATATTATTTTTTTGTAGATAAATGAGATTTACTAGATAACATGAAAGTCTCTTCTTTTTTCTGTTTTACTAAAAAATCCGCACCAACTTTAATCACTTCTTGTATTTTGGCAACAGGGGGTGCCTTAGTCTCATCTGGATTATTGTCTGCCAATGCGGCTTCTATATCGGGTTCAGTTTCTCCTTTTACCGGCGATCCTGCAAAAGTAGATTTACTGGTGCAAGATATAACTGGAGGTGTTCAAGTTACTGCCACTGTGGATCAAAGTGTTAGTATTGCCGATATTCGCGGTATTTGGTTTGATATTTCTGATAATAGCTTGGTTGGTAGTTTGAGCATTGCTGGTAGTGATGTAACTCAAGTTCAGCAAATTGTTAATGGTGTCAACAATCTTGGAGGTGGTGCTAATCTAAATGGGGGTGGCACTTTTGCACCTTATGATGTTGGAGTAGAAATTGGTACTCCAGGTATTGGTGCTAATGATATTCAATCTACAATGTTCACCGTACTAGGTGCCGGTGTAAACACATCACTATTCGCTTCTGAGAATTTTGGAGTGCGTTTGACTAGTGTTGGTGCTGTAGGTTCTAGTCGTAGTGGTAGCAGTAAGCTTCAAGGAACATTACCAACAACCCCTCCTCCTACCCCTGTTCCCGAACCTTTTACTATTCTAGGTACAGCGGTTGTTTTAGGTTTTGGTGTAGCTTGTGTCCACCAAAACAGCTTAAAAGGACGTAAAAAAACAGCAAAAGCCTAGTTTTAAATCTTTGTAAGAATACTGCGTAAATAGTGAAAAAGGGAAAGAAAAAAGGACGAATTTCTTCTCTCCACAACCAGGGGGTTTACTAATTTCATCTACTTCTATAAATTATACAAGCCTTAAGTCTTGATTTCAGGACTTAAGGCTTTATTACAAAAGTGAGTGGGGAATGTTTGCCAGAACAGAGTAAGGGCATACTTCATTCAATTAAGAGGAGTGGAGGGAATTTTTCTGGTTGAACTAGTGCAGCACGACAAAAATCACTTTAACTTTTGACTGACGCGCTAGGGATTGGCACAATTCCACGGTTTGGGAGGTTCTGGCTGACCTGATGGTTGTTGATAAACTGGGGGAGCATCACATTTTGGTGCCGTGATTTTGCCCAATAGCAGCTTGCGGAGATACTCAGGTGCGATCGCTTGACAATAGTTTACACCTTTTTTCTCGGCTCCTACAAATGGGGAGGGGTTATTTCTGGCGACGTAGAGTTCCTTACCGACGATATGCAGTTTCCCGTCGGAGTTGCTGAGGTAAGCCACAGGTGCAGGAGAACTATCTGTCCACTGCTGTCCAGTGTAGGTGAGCCAGTTATCATACACCACATTCTCCACAGCAAGGGGTTCTTGATTGGGTTTGGTTAGGCTTGCCATAACTTTAGCGCCTGTCTGTGCATTGACAACCGCACAGTTAGCTCCAGCAGAAGTAGAGCCGGGATAATAAGAATCCAAGGCATCCCAGGATTTCATTTTGCACATAATTACCTGGGGATAAATCTTGCCTTGGTCATCTTTTCCATAGCCTACGTACTGCTGGGTTGTTGACTTCTCCTGTGGTTGAAACACACAGGATTCTAAGCGGTTGTCACGGAGCGGGTTGAAACCGCGCTGGGTGACATTTGCTTACGATATTTCTTTTTCATGTCCCTGAAAAGGTCATACCGTTTGGGG
>JASJDS010000313.1 GCA_030065055.1 Calothrix sp. MO_192.B10 | reverse complement strand
TTGGGCAAGCGAACTGTGGGGGGTAGCATATAGTGAATATCTGCTTTACAAGGACCAGCAGTATTAAACCAACGAGGCATAAATATTTTGAGCAAAGGTAAGATGCATTCAGTTTAACAGTGCCGCACTCATTAAGAAGCTCCGCTACGTGAGTCTCGCGTCTAATGCCCTTGGGCTTTTTGAAAAAATGGGAAATTCTCCGGAATTGGATTTTGTAGCTTTGTAGTTTTGTTCAGTAAAATTAACTATAAAACCTCTATTAAATCAAAGAAAATGCACACTAGCATTGCGGATGACCTCAAGAAACGGTTTCATGCTGCTTGCGCCTTGCGGGGACGCAATATGAGTCAACCGCTAGCCCTTATAGGGCGGCTTCGCCAACGCGGAAGTCAAAAGTCAAAAGTGAGCCATTGCGGTGGACGGGTTCCCCGGCATAAAGCAAATGGCGCTCGCGAAGCGTATCCGAAGGATTCACCCGCAAGGGTCAAAAGTCAAAAGTGAAGTAGTAACGGAACTAATTGAGCAATGGTTACAAGCTAACGAATACCCCCCGTCTTCTGATGACAAAAAATAATCTGTATTAAAGTCCAATGAATTACCAGGATTTTCAAATATTAGTAAACTCAAATCAGAAGATACGCGCTTCATCAGAGCAAGGTGAGGTAAGGGGTGAATTACGCTTGGATATGGACAGAACCAAGCATACATTAAAATTGATTGACCACCAGGTAAAAGATGGTGAATTGCTCAAAGGGCTGGGTTACGAGCTATATCAAGCACTTTTCCCTAACGAAATTAACGCTCGATTCCAAGCTACCATCGCAGGGGCACAAGCAAATAATCATAGTGTCCGTTTGCGCTTAATATTTGAATCTCCTGAGTTAGCTGCTCTCCCCTGGGAATTTCTCTACGATAAACAAACCAACACCTTTCTAGGAAACAATATTAAAACCGTACTCTCTCGCTACATTGATGTCCCTCTGCAAAAACGGGATATTAAAGCCGCCAGTTTACCCCTGAAAGTCCTGTTAGTCATTTCCAGTCCTACTAACTTAGCCAAATTGGATGTTGCTGAGGAAGAGAAGCTAATCCGCTCGGCACTGGGTAAACACATAGAAGCAGGGCAAATAGAGTTAGATGTATTACAAGAGGCAACTATCCGCAACATTAACCAAAAGCTGCGTGAGAAGCCTTATAATGTATTCCATTTCATTGGACACGGAGAATTTCAAGATAATAAAGGCTACATTGTCCTGGTAGATAGAGATGGCACAGCTAATTTCTTAGATGATGAAAGGTTCGCCAACTTCTTTTTAGGTAACAATAATTTAGGGTTAGTTATTCTCAATTCCTGTGGTGGTGCAGCAGTATCTTCTAATCAAGTATTTGCAGGTACAGCACCAAATTTGGTGCGTCGGGGAATACCCGCAGTAGTCGCCATGCAGTATTCTATATTTGATGACACCGCCAAGCTGTTCGCAAATGAATTTTACCGCACCCTTGCCCTAGGCTACCCCGTAGATGCAACCATCCAGACAGCCCGCAATGCTATTTCTATGGAAGTGGGACTTGATAGGCGGGATTTTGCCACACCAGTACTGTATATGCGGGCAAGAAATGGAATTATTTTGAATTTTATCAAACAAGAAGTTTTAGAACCCCAGTCACAGAATAACGAACCTAAAATAAATTATATTTCTATGCAATCATTGGAATATCCCGATGGTTCTGTACCCCTTGATTCTCCTTTTTATGTAGAACGGAATGGGATTGAGTCTCTTTGTTACCAAACACTCTTACAACCTGCTTCCTTGATTCGGATAAAAGCACCAAAGTTAATGGGTAAAACTTCTCTGGTGAGGCGGATTTTGGCTGAGGGAGTCAAGCAGAAATATCAAGGGGTGTATTTAGATTTGGGTGGTGTCAATAAAGAAGTAATTACTAATCTGGATAAATTTCTCCGCTGGTTGTGTAGCAAAGTTTCCTTGGAACTTGACCTTGATAATCAAGTAAATGAGGCTTGGAATACTTCATTTTTAGGCAGCAACGATAACTGCACCGCTTATTTTAAAAAGTATATATTAAAACAAATAAATTCTCCTTTAGTACTAGTATTAGATGAAGTAGATAGATTATTTCCCTACAACGAAGTAGTAGAAGATTTCTTTGGGATGCTGCGTTCTTGGCATGAAAAAGGGAAGATTTCCGAAGATTGGAAACAGCTGCGATTGGTGTTAGCTCATTCTACGGAAGTTTATATCCCCTTGGATTACCATCAATCACCCTTTAATGCGGGTATACCTATAGAATTAGAAGAGTTTAATCAGCAGCAGGTAGAAGATTTAGCCACCAGACATGGCATTAATCTCCAGGATAGTCAGCTAGCAGAATTAAGGACAATGGTAGGAGGACACCCCTATCTGTTACGGTTGGCGATGTATGATGTGGCGACGGGTAAAAAAACCTTAAAAGATTTATTAGAGTTGGCGACAACAGAAGCCGGAATTTATATTCATCACCTGCGTTCTCTATTAGAAATTTTGCGTGATGCACCGGATTTAGTACCAGCTTTAAAACGGGTAGTTAACGATAACTCGGGGGTGGAATTAGATTCAATGGAAATCTATAAATTACACAGTTTGGGATTGGTGCAGCGAGAGAATAATCATGTTACACCCCGTTGTCAACTTTATCGCGACTATTTCCGTCGTGTGTTGCAGTAACGTAGGGGCACGGCATCCACTGACTTTTTTCCATGCCATAATCTGAATGTCGCCGTGCCCAGAAACTATTGGTTTAAGCTGTGTTCAAATATTCGCACCCACCGACTTTTTCCCATGCCATAATCTGAATGTCGCCGTGCCCAGAACCCATTGGTTTAACCTGTGTTCAAATATTCATGGTTAGGACACGGCGTATTTAATATTGTTGGCAAACCGGTTATGTTGTTAGTGAGGGCACGGTGTGTTTAATATTTTTGGAAATGGGTAAGGTGGGCATTGCCCACCCTACAAGACTTACGAATATCCAAACGAGGGAAAGGGCACGGCGTGGTTAATATTGTTGTATAGGTAAAAATATTGTGGATGCCGTGCCCCTACAGTCAATTTATTTTTTGTAAATTAAGACTTTTGACTTTTGAATTGTGATAGCAACCAGTTCCAATTTCTATCAGGTAGGTGCCAGTCTCCAGGTTGATGCTCCCAGTTACGTGCGGCGACAAGCAGACGAGGAGTTTTATCAGAAATTGCTGGCGGGTAAGTTTTGTTATGTCCTCAACTCCCGGCAGATGGGTAAGTCTAGCTTGCGGGTGCAGACTATGCAAAGGTTACAAGAACAAGGGACTGTCTGTGCTGCGATTGATTTGACGGGGATTGGGAAGGTAACACAAGAACAGTGGTATGGGGGAATTGTTTACAACTTATCAGAAAGCTGTCAGTTAGAGGATAGATTTGATTTTGATTGGCAGATATGGTGGGGAAAACATCAAACTATTCTTTCCCCAGTGCAGTGTTTAAATCTGTTTATTGAAAAGGTATTACTAGCAAAAATTCAGTCACCAATAGTCATTTTTGTGGATGAGATTGATAAGGTACTGAGTCAGGATTTCTCCCTAGATGATTTTTTTGCACTGATTCGCTTTTTCCAAAATCAACGGGTTGATAATCCAATTTTTGAACGGTTAACTTTTGCTTTATTGGGGGTAGCGACTCCCGGTGATTTGATTAATAATAAAAGCCAAACTCCTTTTAATATTGGTGAAGCTATAGAATTACATGGTTTTAAAATTGATGAAGTTGAACCATTAATTAGGGGGTTCAAGGAAGATTTAATCATCCCCAAGGGGTAATAGCAGAAATTCTAGATTGGACGGGAGGACAACCATTTCTGACTCAAAAACTGTGTCAGTTGATGGTGGAAGAATCAGCCGCTACGCGGAAGTCAAAAGTCAAAAGTCAAAAGTCAAAAGTTGATGAAGATTATTCTGTTTTGGTAGAGGAGGTAGTCAAATCACGGATTATTGAAAATTGGGAATCTCAGGATGACCCTGAGCATTTACGAACTATTAGGGATAGGATTCTTTCTAATGAACAACGAGCGGGGTATTTGTTGGAATTGTACCAGCAGATTCAACAACAGGGAGAAGTTGCCGCTAGTAATCGTGTTGAATTTAGCGAGTTAAGATTATCTGGGTTAGTTGTTCAAAGAGAAGGTAAGTTAAGGGTTTATAACCGCATTTATCAACAGGTTTTTAATCAGAGTTGGGTTGAAACTCAATTAAAGAATTTACGTCCATACTCGCAAGCTTTTCGCGCTTGGGTAGCTTCTGGGTATAGTGATGAATCTCGACTTTTGCAAGGAAAGACTTTAGAAAGTGCAGAGAAATGGGCGAAGGGTAAGAATTTAAGTTATCAAGATAGACAGTTTTTAGCAGCTAGTAGGGAGAAGGAAATAGCTGTTAGGAATAAAGAAGCAGAATTAGAGAGGGAGAGGAAGGATAGGGAAGCCGCAGAGCAGAGAAATCAGGTGTTGAGTGAGGCGAATGTTAAAGCTAAACGACGGATTCGGAATGGGACTGTTGTTTTAGTTTTGGCTGTGTTGGGTGCAGTGGGTTTAGGGATATTTGCAGCCATAGAAGGGAATAAAGCATTTGAAGCACGAAAGAATGCTCAGGATGCGAAACAACAAGTCATTACAGCAAATCGAAAGGTTAAAGATGCTAATACAACAGTTGAACAAGAAAGAAAAAACGTTATAGCCTTACAGAATGAAGCTAAACGAGTAGAAAAAAAGTTTAAAGATCTTGAACAACAAGCACAACAAGCAACAAAAAAAGCTGAAGCTGAACAACTGAAAGCTGAACAAGCAGAAAGAAAGGCTAGGAATGCAAATTTACAAGCTAAAAAAGCAAGGAAACAAGCTGAACAAGCACAACAAAGTGCTAATAATGCTAGCCAAAAAGCTATAGATGCTGAAAAACAAGCTAAAGCTGAACAACGTAAAGCTGAACAAGCAAAAAAAATTGCTGATGATGCTAAGAATGAAGCACAATTAGCGAAGAAAGAAGCAGAAAGTTTACAAAATCAGCTTGCTTCGGTAAAGAAAGATATTGAAATTGTCAAAAAAGATGTTGATACTGTTCAACAACTATCTAAACTCGCTGGAGAGTTACGCAATGAAAATCTCACCACTGATTCAGATGAAGCTTTAAGACAGGCTGGTTTATCCTTTAGAGTTGAAGACCATAATCTGAAACAAGCCATGTTATTGGCTTCTATGTCTCAAGCATATCAAAAGCTTAAAAAGCCAGATAAAGCCAAACAAAAGATTGATGAAAGTCTGAATTATTTAAATAACAAAGGAAATAAAATTAGTTCTGATGAAGGATTACAAATTAAAGTATTAGTCAAAAGGAATGAAGGTAATTT
>JASJDS010000133.1 GCA_030065055.1 Calothrix sp. MO_192.B10 | reverse complement strand
AGAGCCAGAATCATCCACGTCTACGAGGCTAGTTCCTAACCCCGGCAGGTTGTCTGAATATCCACTTTTGGTTTGCTTTTAGTAACTACCGTGCCATTACAGCTAAAGTGTGCGTATAGTTACTCCTAGTACTATACCACATAGAATTTGTTGGTTCGCTTACATCCCCACCTTTTAGAAGGATGGGGAATTACGCGAGAAGGTTAACTTTTGCGATCGCTCCTGTTTGTAGGGAAACCCGTACAAACAGGAGCGATCGCTTTTAGTGATCAATTTTCTGTAATTTCCAGGGAGTAGTCACTTCGCATACTTTTGTTGAAATTACCCACCCATATTTTGTATATTCCCGCTTTCCAACTTTTACCGTTAACGCTAGCGTCTTTATTTTTACCAGTATCATCACCACAACGAATGGTGCGATCTTTTGCCCTGAGTATAAATAAAGTTGTATCGGCACCATTGCTATTAACTTTTAATTTCAAAGCAGAGAAGTCTTCTTTTAACACCATGATGTGATCGGGAGTAGTTGCAGCGAAACCTGTACAAGCATTACCCTCTCCATCGCGTTTACTCATTTTGTGTAATGGAAAAGAACCACTGGTATAACCGGTAAGTCTTCCTTGGCTAGATTTAAACCCTGGTGACAATTCTACTTTACCGAAATTAGATGTGTTTGCTGTAACTGGTATGGCGGTGAAAATGGCAATGATACTCAAAACTAAGGTGGAATATAATTCTAAAGGGGAAATAGTAAATTTAGTTTTAGTCATTTATTTGACAATATTTATAGTGCTTTATACATACATATTAATTCTGATTAACCTGAATTTCTGTTGGTAGTATGACACCTTCAAATCTGTACAAAATCTCAATACTGATGACCGATTGGCAAGGTTATACCATTTCTTGATAAACATGCGCCAAATTCAGCCCACACAGGTGGGCTTTGTTTGGGTATTAGCCCCACTCTTCCAGAGTGAGGGCGATTAAATGCAGCCTCATACAGAATTGGTATTAGTTGAGAATTAGGCAAACAATCACAGGCAAGACAGGAAATAGAGATAAAACTGGGACCGCATTTGATTCGTTCTGAGGAAAGTTAGTGACAAGCGATCGCCTTTCAATGAAGGCTAATTTCTTGCAGTATGTCAAAATAGTTTTAGATTATTCAACTCAGGAGGTTTGATCGTGGTTATTAATCAAACCAATCCCCCCATCATTGCCTCAGATGTGACAACTACTCGCTTCACCCTAGAGGAATATCGGGCTATGGAGGAAACCGCCGAAATTCGTCACGAATACCGCAATGGAGAGATTATAGCTATGCCAGGAGGGTCAGAAACCCACAGCGCGATCGCTAGCAACTTGTTAATTTACTTGGGATTTTTGCTCAGAGATACCAACTTTCGCTTATATAACAGCGACTTGCGTGTTTGGATTCCAGAATACAAGTGTGGGACTTACACTGATTTGATGGTAGTTGATGGACAACCACAATTGAACGGTGAGCGCACTGACGAAATTCTCAATCCTTTACTGATTGTTGAAGTTTTATCGCCTTCCACTGAAGCTTATGACCGAGGTGAAAAGTTTAGAAAATATCGCTCCATTCCTAGCTTTGGTGAATATTTATTAGTTAGCCAAACTGAACCTTATATTGAACAGTACCACAAACTCGATGATAGTAATAATCGGTGGCAATGGCAGGTTTACGATCATCTCGATCAGTTGATATTGCTATACAGTCTAAAAGTAGAAATTCCTATTGCAGAAGTCTATCGCCGGATTAATTTTTCCTCCTGACTCCTGACATTTACACAGCGATCGCATTCTTGAAAATAGCTGAGATTAAATGCGATCGCGCAACTGTAGTTTTATTTTGGTAGCGCGCCGCTTAACGGGAGTTATAGCGTTTCTGGGTCTAATGAGGTGCGGATTAACCGATATGCTTTATCTCCCCTCTCCGCAAGTTCGGAGAGGGGTTGGGGGTGAGGTTTTGATGTGTACATAAAAGTATAGGCACAAAACACCAAGATAAAATGTCGCATCAACCTCCTTTTGTCTAAGTCCGGCTAATCTTGGTGCAACAATAAAGATGCTTTGAGGAAGTCAGTATTACTACTATCACTGCTCAACACAAGGGATACTCTTTCAGGGTGACTTTTTGACAGCAATTTACTCAAGAAGGGTTTACCTAGGGCTGAGAATAACTGAATAATGGGTAATTCTTGTTTAATAATTTCTTGACCATTTTTCCAGTCAAGGTAGACATAGCCTTGATTGGGGGAGGGTATGGCATTTAAGCTGTTTTGGAATGAAGAATTTTTGATTAACCTATTTTCCTCTGTTGTCAATACTTGATCCATAGCTGCAATGGAGGATGCAAAAATTTCATAATCCCCTACACTAGTATGCAAACCCCTGATTTGTGCCTCAATATCGAAAGATTTGTCTTGTTTGCTATCTTTGGAGGTTGCAGCTGGTTGTATCTGCGTCCAGGCTAAGAGTTTTTGCTGATCCAGTGGGAAACTATTAATACTTAAACCAGATGAAGAGGCTATTTTATCTAAACGGGAAATTCCGGCTTCACCATCTGATTTATCCACAACCAAAATCCAGTCAGGTGCTTTTTGACCATGACTAGGTAATAATCCCAGGGCGTATTCTCCCCGTATCCAACTCAAAATATCTTGGGATAGGTCAATTTTCCAGGGATTTTTCACATCTGCTAAGGGTTTTACCCATTGGGTAATTGTATCTCCATTAGAACCAGATAGGGCGGTGGTTGTTTGGTTCCAAAACTGTGCTAAAGCGGTATTAGCCAAATTACTCAAATCTTTACCAGTTAAGACTAATCCCGCTGTGTCGGGTATCCACTTTAATGCTGCTGTGGGGGTAGATAATGATGGAGATAGGGGTAATTGTTGGGATGCTGCTAGTATGGTAGTTTCTGCTAGTAATCCTTGGTTAGATAGTTTGAGGGAAACCATTTGACTATCATAAACTGGATCTACCAGTTGTAATCCTTGCCATTGTGCCATAGCAGGGAAATTGAGAAAAATTGTAGCTAACAGGGGTGCTTTGGGTAACTGCTGTATGGCTGTTTGATATTGGGGAGAACTCGGCAAATTTACATCCGGTGCTTGGACATTATTCACCGCATTTCGCAATACTTGAGGATCGTTGGCAAATAATACAAAGCTGTTTCCTACTAAAGCACTAGCTAGGGGTTTTAAAGCTTTGGCTGGTTTTGGGTTATCTTTGGAGGTAGTAGATTGGGGATGGTCATAAATTAGCTTTACTCCCTGATATTCTTCTACAGCCAATTGATTACCGGCTAATACTCGCTGGGAAAACAATAAGTCTACAAATTCCCGGCTTTTGATTGGTTGGGCGGTAGCCAAAGCCATGAGATATCCTGGCTGCAATCCGTTTTGATTATCCCTATCTATATCTGGGGTAGTCACGGCTAAAGTAATTTCTTCCCCTAACCAGGGCTGAATATCTTTTTGATAATTAATATCAGAGTTGGCTAATACACTGGTTTGTAATACGGAGAATACCTTATCCCCTGATAAAGCTTGTAAACGTTCTGGGTTTACTAGCATTGACACCATAACTGGTGCTTGTTTGGGGACAAAGATAGCTGCACTGGGTTCGGAAATACTACTTCCCTTGACGATTAAGCTGGGGGTGTTTCTGGGTAATAACCAATAAAAGATGGCAGAACCAATTAAAAGTAGTGCGATCGCACCAACTGCAATTAAACTAAAAACTGAGCGTTGCCTCATATTAATTCATATATATTGTTTGGGACGGCAATGGTGTCATAAAAGGTAGAAGGAAGAAGGCTGATTATCTATAATAATTCTGCCGTTACATTCCCTGGATAGGTTCTAACTTTATATCTACCGCTATACCAACTAAAATATTAAACTGCTTACACCACAATCGGATAGGCATTGCATAATTGCGGGATGATTTTGTCAGAGAGGATCAACCATAATCCCCGTGTCTCCGTGTCTCCGTGTCAGCCTCAATCATCACCAGTATTCAGCAACGCCTTATTTCTGTGTTGGGGAAGAACTTAGTTGCAATTGCAATTAGGGTAGGGAAAAATATATACGATTGTTATATAATACCCACGTAATCCAAACACACCAGAGGTAAAACTTATGACAGATACCCTACAGGAGCAACAGATAGTCTCATCCGAACAACAAGATGTAGAGTATATTGTTCAAACTGGCGATACTTTGGCCAAGATAGCTCAAGTTTATTACGGCAGCGAATCAGGTTGGAGCAAAATCCACCAAGCTAACCTTGATGCGATAGGAGAAAATCCTCACGAACTCCAAGTAGGTGTGATCCTTAACATTCCTGCTTAAAGTATCTGGGTTGACTTAGGATACCACAACGACTCTATTAACAACTAAATTAATAATCAAGAATGGATAATACCCAAGCAGTAACTCTCTGGCAAATCGGCAGGGAAGACTTTCGAGTGGACATCGAACCTAAGGAAGGGAATTGGTTCTCTGAGTACAATTATACGATCGAAATTGATCCCGATCCGATCAACAATCCCAATATTCCTCAGTTAATTGCTATTCCCCAAAAACATAATCCTAGCAGTGAAACTTTTTCCACTGGCAAGCTAAATATCTATTTCACCCTAGAACGCAATTACAAAGCAAATGAATTAACACTGTTTTATGGTTGCTTTGGTTCCCATGAAACCAATATGTTTTTAGATGGACAATTGCTAACCCCTAGGAGTGAATTTTCGTCAGCAGAATTTCGACAATTAGAAATTTCTTTGACTGAGATTACTGTTGGAGACCACATTTTAACTATTAAGGTTAGTGGAGAACAAAAAGACCCAGACTACCAGGTAATTGGCTATCTCAAACTGGAAGCATTACAAGGAGAAGACGTTGATTTATTCCCTGTTAGTGATGATTGGAAATCATTGACTATTTGGAATATGATTTGGTGATTTCTCAGAAATTTATTTAACAGGGACAGAAATTATGGCGCAGCAAATGCTTGAATGGACTGCAAGCACTCAATATGACACGGGGACAGTTAGCTGTTTAGAACTAGACGACCAAGGTAACTGTCTGGAAACCCATGTTGGTGGTGGTAGACTTTACTACCGAGTTGGTACCATTAACGACGATGATAAAAGCATCAATTTTGGAACTAGCACTCGGTATGCTAATGGCACGACTACAAACATTGCTTTAGCTAATGATGGGAATTTCGTCGAAGTTCATGTGTCTAGTGGTAGGCTCTATTCCCGTGTGGCTAAGGCTAACTTCAGCAATAAAACTATTGAGTGGAGGGATGGAACAGCCTACGACCAATACGATAGTGGATACTATTGTAGTGTAGCTGTGGATCAACAGGACAACTGTTTGGAGATTCATACTGGTCGCTATGGTCTGTACTATCGAATTGGTCAAGTTAACTACACTAGTAAAAATATTAATTGGATTAGAGGAGGCACAATATTCAGCAGGGGTTCTTATGCCCAGTGTAGTGTTGCTTTAGATAACCAAGGTAATTGCCTGGAAACTCACGTTGACAGCAACAATTATCTTTATTGTCGTGTGGGTAAGTTGAATGGTGATACTGTTACTTGGGGTGAAAGTAGTCAATACGATCGAGGTTCTTTAACCAGTATTGCTCTGGACGAAGCTGGTAATTGTATTGAAACCCACGTTAATAATAATCGTCTGTATTATCGTTGCGGTAAGCTCAATAGTGGTAGTCTTACTATTGATTGGGGTGAGAGTATTCAGTACTCAGACAAGGATAATGAGAGATTTTCATTTACCAGTGTTGCTTGTAACTCCCAAGGTCACTGTTTGCAGACTCATGTCATAGCCGGGTCTCCAAACCGCTTATATTATCAATCCACGGCTCTGGCGTTTAAGCAAGAGTGGAAACAACAATTTGGCAGTTCCGCAGACGATACAGCTAACGGCATAGCAGTAACTCCAGCAGGTAATATATACGCTACTGGAACCACACTGGGTCAATTAGGTGCAAATAGTTACGGTAAAGCAGATGCTTGGGTAGCCAAATTTAATGCAGAAGGAACCCAAGAATGGAGTAAACAATTAGGGACTGAAGCTTGGGATTCATCAAAAGGCATCACTACAGATAGTCAAGGATATATCTACATTACTGGCTACACATGTGGTAGCATGGTTGGTCAAGCAACTCAAAAAACAGATGACTACCATCGTGGCGGAGCTGATGCTTGGGTAATTAAGCTCGATTCCCAAGGAAACGAAGTTTGGAAAAGACAACTGGGAAGCTCAGAACATGATGTATCTAATGCTGTAGCAGTGGATGGTCAAGGTTATGTTTACATTGCTGGTTACACTTTAGGCCAATTGATCAAAAACAAGCAGAAAACAGCACAATCCTCTGCTTGGTTTGCGAAACTCGACCCCCAGGGTCAAACTCTTTGGATACAAGAACTAGGAGTTTGGGGCTGGACTGGAGCTAGTGATATTGCTTTAGGTAGTGATGGTTCAATCCACATTACAGGATCGACTAACAGTAACTTATTAGTCCAAAGCGATGCTTGGATAGCCAAATATGATGCAGATGGGAACCAAACATGGCTCAAACACTTGTGTAAGGAAGGTGAAAGTGCATCCAATGCTGTTGCAGTTGATAGCCAGGATAATATTTATGTGACTGGTTATTTGAAGGCAAATTCTGGAGAGTTGATTTCAGGATGGGCTGATGTTTGGGTGGCTAAATACGACCCAAATGGTAATCAACAATGGTTTAAATCCTTTGGAGGAGTAAGTGAAGTAGATGATGCAGCCCACGGTATTGCTTTAGACAGTCAAGATAATATTTATGTGACTGGACATACGGAGAGTAATTTAGGTAGCACTAATTTTGGTGGTAATGATGCTTGGGTAGCTAAGTTAAACCAAAATGGAGATTTGCTATGGACAAAACAAATCGGTACGCCAGCAAATGATTATGCCTTTGCAATTGCTGTATCTGATGAACAAGATATTTATATAACAGGTAAAACAGCAGGAGATTTGGGGGGTACTAATACTGGTAATTATGATGTTTGGTTGGCTAGGGTCAATTCTTAAATAATTCATCAAACTAGTGTTTCACCACATTAGTTATGAGGGGTTTGACAATGAACCGCAGAGGCGCAGAGAGCGCAGAGAAAGAAAAAGAGAGGATAAGTCGCTTAAGTTGGTTTACCCGACAAAATTAATGTGGTTGACTACTAGCAATATCGAATAAACAAAATTTATTTGATATTGCTAGTATGTGAAAGCAGAAATAAGGAGTCAAAAGGCAAAAGGCGCACAAACTTGAAATATAAGCTTTTTGTTTGGGATTAATGGTCTACTTTTTCGTTTATCTTGGCACATAATTATGACTGAAGAACTGCAAAAAACACTTGAGAATGAAATAGAAAAAATCTTATATCTATACGAGATGAAAGATTTTGACTCGAAACTAGATTCTTTATTTGCAGATCAAAAAATTACACAATTGGAATATGATTCTCTACTAAGTACCAAAAAAGTACAATTAAAATTTATTCTCGATTTAAATTTACTACCAAGTTATGAATTTATTTCCCACAGCCTAGAATCAGAATCTGACCAAATTTTAGTTAAAGTTGATCCAGGTGAGATATTAGTAGAAGAATTTGAAATTATCGAACGAGAAGTGATGCAGTTAAACTTGAGCAGAGTGTCATATATTCAAACTAATTTCTGTGAGGATTCTCGTCCTACATCTAGTTTGAGCAAGAATCATCAAATCACCTTAAATCCAGTTCAATTATTGTTCAAATACCTAAATAAAATTTGGCAATCGAAAATTCTTGGTATAGAAGCGATCGCCAGTAAGATAAATTGAATTTTAATATATAATTATGAATAAAATCTTGATTACTGCCTATGGAACTATGGGAGATGTGCTTCCATACATAGCACTAGGACAAAAGATGCAAGCTAGAGGATATGAAGTTGACATAGCAATCCCCAAACAGATGCATCCTCAAGCAATTGCGGCAGGGTTAAAGGTTCTAAAAGTTGGACATAAACAAATAAATCCAGAAGAAGCCAGAAAAACTGCACTTTTATGGGATCATTGGTCAGCTAACATTGATGATTTGCAAGTTAAAAAAGAATTAAATGAATCACAAACTTGGTTTGATTTACAAAAGGGAATTGATTGTTTACTAGATGCTGCTGCCAATGCAAAACTAATTGTTTGTAGTCCCCAGCAAGCAATCTTTGCTGCCATTGTTGCCGAAAAACTGTCAATACCTCTAGTTCAAGTTATAATCACACCTGCACTATTGTATCAGCCGAATAATTGGTGGAGATTGTCCCAGTGGATGCGACAAACTAAAAATACAACTTACGATCGCTATCATTTATTACGGGAAAAACAAGGATTAACCGATTCAGAAGGGTGGAAACCTTACTGTACATATGACCGCTTGATTTTTGCTGCTAGTCCTTATCTCTATTCATCACCTCCCTACTGCTTGACAACAAACCAAACGGGTTTTTGGTTTTATGAACAACCGGAATGGAGTGAGTGGCAACCAGGGGAAAAATTAGCACAATTCATGGTAGCAGAACAAAAACCTTTAGTGCTTTCCTTTAGCAGTCAACCAATACGCAATCGTGAAGAATTTATTGCCATTCATGTGCGTGCAGTCATGAAATTAGGTCGTCGCATTTTGATTCAGGGAGGTTGGTCAGATTTTAATGAAAGTCATTTACCCGCCGAAATTGACCGAGATTTAGTGATGTTTGCAGGTTTTATGCCCCAAGATTGGTTATTTGCCCATGCTGCTGCGGTAATTACTCACGGTGGCATTGGTACAATAGCAAGAGCCTTACGTAATGGATGTCCGATGCTTTTAGAACCCCATACCTACGAGCAATGTTTTAATGCTCACAAAGTTCTTGATTGGGGAGTCGGTGCAGCTATGTACCCAGAAAAGCTGACAGCAGCAGGAATAGCTAGAGTCTTAGAAAAGAAAGTATTGACTAAAAGCTATCAACAACAAGCACAAAAAATTAAGGCTCAGATCCATACTGAATCTGGTCTCGATAAAGCTTGCAATTTAGTTGAAACTTGGTTGTAACTACATCACTCATGATCTCATTTTTGTGTTACCTGCGGTTCAATCCCTCTCCTTTTATCTATACTCCTAGGGGTTTAAAACCCCATCCCCTACGGGTTGTTCGTTTTGTGTTGGGGTTTAAATCCCCATTACAAAACGTAATTACGAATTACGAATTACGAATTACGAATTGTTTAATAGGCTGGGTGCGGAATGTGGGTTATGGGATTCCCAACATTTCCGGGAAAACCTCACCCTGTCCTCACGGACATCCCTCTCCTGATTAAGGAGAGGGAAAGATTTTTGCACTGCAAAAAGCAAGGGTGAGATGAATTTTTGTTTAAGCTAAAGCCGGGACTTGACAAATTTCTCCAACCGATCCAAACCTTTTTCAATGGTTGCCATGTCGGTGGCGTAAGATAGACGAATATTGTTGTCCGCAGCAAAGGCAATACCAGGAATCACCGCCACTTGATGCTCATCCAATAAAGCATTGCAAAAGTCCATAGACTTTAACCCAGTTTTGCTGATATCGGGGAACATATAAAAAGCACCGTCTGGTTTAGCACAACTTAATCCCGGAATGGCGTTGAGTCTGGCTAACATTACCTTTCGCCGTTTGGCAAAGGCTTGGCGCATTTCTTCCACACAGTCTTGGGAATTTTCCAAAGCTGCGATCGCACCATATTGAGCAAAGGTACACACATTAGATGTACTATGGCTTTGGATACTAATAGTAGCTTTAATTAAGTCCGCAGGTCCAGCTAAATAACCAACCCGCCAACCAGTCATGGAATAAGCCTTGGCAAACCCATTACTAATGATAGTACGTTGGAAAATTTCTGAACCCAAGGAACCAATACTGACATGGGTAGCCCCATCATAGAGAATTTTCTCATAAATTTCGTCGGAAACAACCAGAATATCAGCATCAACTATCACTTGAGCGATCGCTTTAATTGACTCTGGGGAATACACCATCCCTGTGGGGTTAGAGGGAGAGTTGAGGACAAATAGCTTGGTTTTGGGGGTAATTACTTGACGCAGCCTTTCTGGGGTGATTTTGTACCCGGTGGATGCATCGGTGGGTACGATTACAGCCTTACCCCCAGCTAAAGTTACCATCTCTGGATAGCTCAACCAGTATGGAGCGGGAATAATCACTTCATCCCCTGGTTCTATCAAAGCCAGCATGAGGTTAAACAGGGAATGTTTACCACCATTGGTGACAATCACATTTTCTGCTTGATAATCTAACCCATTATTAGATTTAAGCTTATTTGCGATCGCCTCTCTTAACTTTGGTTCTCCCGCCGCCGGGCCATATTTGGTCTTACCTTCATCCAAAGCCTTTGCAGCTGCGGCTTTAATATGGGCTGGGGTGTCGAAATCCGGTTCCCCAGCACTAAAACTACAAACATCAATTCCATCTGCCTTCATTGCCTTAGCCTTGGCTGCGATGGCTAAGGTTAGAGAAGGTTTTACCTGACTTATTCGTCCTGCCAGCTTCATCGTCACTTTTATTTGGCAAATTTACCGTTTATTCCAGCATATCCCAGAACAGCGATCGATAAATGTTTGTTTCTGGAGTTGATCCCCTTAAGAAAGCATTAGACAAGTTTTGAGCATAAAAACTTGTCTAATGACTTACCGTTTCAGGCAAAGATGAAATCGCTGGCACTTAAATTATTGACTCCTAATCCCTCCAAGAGAAGTTGTCCTTCCTTCCTGCCAAACTCAAAAGTAACTAAAACACCTTCGTTAGTATTACTTATTTGACCATTGGCGATGTTTTCATTGAACCATGCTTGGGAATCAAAGGAACCCAAGTTTTTGAATTGAATGGTGTCTATACCAGACTCAAAATCGGTAATTACATCCTTTTCTCCTTTGAGCCAAGATTTCCTAAAAACAAATGTGTCATTACCTGCGCCACCAGTCATTGTATCGCTGCCACGACCACCTTTAATCAGATCATTCCCGTCGCCACCAACCAATACATCATTGCCATCACCACCTATCAAACGGTCATTATCCATTCCTCCATAAATGCTATCGTCACCTTTACCTCCATTTAACTTATCATTGCCCAAACCACCTTCAATGATATCGTTGCCTTTACCAGCTTCGACTTTATCGTTACCGAGGCTGGTATAAAATTTCTCGTCAGCATTGGAACCTTTGAGCTTATCCCTTCTGATTGTGCCGTAGATGACACCATCTTCCAGATTACCGATTAAACTATCCCCTGCAAATTTAATGGTACTTTCATTAAATTTGACAATGGATATTTTTGTATCTTTTTTAAACGTCCGCTCATATTTCCCAGAAGCAAAACCATCAAGGAAATCTATACCATTGTTGCCATCAATATCAGTTTCTTTCTGTTTAACTTCAAGGTTAACATTGCGACTACCACGAATCTTCAGGTTACCAACCTGCTTGGAGGTGATTAATTTTCCCCGAATACCAAAGGTATCTAACAGTCTAGGTTTGTTACCAGAGACATCTAATACTAAAAAACCAACTTTAAGATTGGCTCTATTATATTGAGCATCAGGATTTTCAACTTCTGTAGCTTTTAAAAGTGACTGTGCTGAAAAATTGAAAGAAAAGGTTTGATTAGCAGCAACTTCAAAATTAGCAACTACTTCTGTGTCAATTGCGACTTTTCCTTCAAAAGTCTCATCACCAAAACCTTGAGCATCAGTAAAGAGTTGAGAAAAGGTTGGATCTTTTAAAGCAGTAGAATCAAAATCTGCTATTCCGATGGCCCCGTTCCCTTTGACTTTATCCTCCACATCGACAGTATTTATAATGTTGGAAGCGCTCTGGTTAAAATTGAAGAATAAGGCATCACCTTTAGCCTTAACCTCATTCACGTCATTACTGAAAGCAGTCTGTTTCAAAAAAAAAGTAGATGACATCAGATTTCCAATTATATATTCAATAATTTTTACACCCAATCAAGATTGAGAAATGGGGTTTTTTACTACTACACTGCGGTGTAAGTTTAGGCAGGTTCAACATCCATGAAGAAAGATGTTTTCGGTCTAAATAACCCTATCCGAATTTACGCCCTAGAGTACTAGAGGGATACTAGGACGGGACTTACGCAATTGTCACAATCGGTGATTGGTGCGTGAAGTTACAAGTCTCATTGCTACGTTCAAATATGATCGCAGCGTCACCCAACGGCAATAATGCGATCAGAAAATCTACACCGCATTTTGCCTCCCCGACAGTAAATATATGCCAGTTGCATCAGTCCTATAGGATACAAAAAATAAGTTTCCCGTAGGACCACGGCATCTGCAATATAGAAGTTTTCGGTTGACTGCAATACAAAGTAGATTTATAGTATCTATGATGGGTAAGTAAATTCATCCCACCAGAGTGTATTAGACTGAAATGAAAACCTCTATATTTGATATAGCTCATAATTTTACTCATGTCATGTCCTTTTCCTCCGACAAGAGACTTAGAAGTAAAAACTATGGATTTCAAAGTAGATCAGGTTTATATTTAACCAATCTACTTCCTTGAACGGTGGTTAGTAAAAAGTATCGCAAAATGCAAAATTTGCAGGGGAACAGACAAGTCAGCAACAACGAATATCATTACAGCACTTGCCCTATCACCCTTTTGAAAAAACTTTTTCATCTACTGAGATTAGCTGTGGTAAAAGTTAAGCTAAATCCAGTAAAGATAGAGCATTTTGATTTTGCCAAGCCACGTAAATAATCTAACTCAAAATATGTATATATTGCTTCACTTTATATTTTTACCATAAAAGCTTGATGCTAGCTTTACAATAACTTACCTCATATCTTGCACCTATCAGTGTAAACCAGTAAGAAATTAAAAATAGCGCGATAAAGCTACATTATTTTACTGGGCTTTTATCGTTAAATTAAGCTTTTATTCTTAATACTGAGTGATTAAATCACATCAAATTTTTTTTGTGCCAGATGTGAGCACCTCAGAAGGGGAAGTCAAAAGTCAAAAGTCAAAAGTATGAAATTCCCTCCCAACGAATGAAACTAGCACCTGCATTCTTGTTTGGCTAAAATCCTTGCTATATAAGGGTTATAAAATGTGCAAGTTAAGAGTTACGTAAAATTTATCAGGTAAGGTAAGCTTTGCTAATGCAGGAACAACAAATTGACAATAGATAAATAAGCCATGATTTGGCGTTCATGTAGCAGTTATGCAGGAGCATTGCAGTTTGAATCCAATCAAGGCTAATTGCTGAAAAGCTGATCATAGGTTTCTGGAGTTGATTAAGCTGTTGTGCATTAAAAATGCACAACAGCAAGTCAGAAGGAAGAGGGTTTGAGCGGAAGAAGTGACAACAGTTATAGCAATTAACCAATGCCAAATGAATATATAAGTTAAATGCTCCCGCAGCTTACCTTAAGAAAGCATTAGACTCTTGCACCACAAGATTATCGCTCAAATTAGAGCCTAAAACCCTGATTTATCTGTAGAGTGGGCAGCGCCCACCTTACCCTTTCACTTCATTGGTGCAAGATATGTGTTAATGCTGTTTCACCCAAAGATGAAATCGCTGGTACTTAAATCATTGGCTTCTACTCCCTCAAGGAGAAGTTGCCCGTCTTTCCTGCCAAAATCAAAAGTAAGTAATACACCGTCGTTGGTATCACTTATTTGACTAAAAGAATCCAAGCCTTTGAATTGAATGGTATCTATACCAGACTCAAAATCAGTAATTACATTCAGTTCTCCTTTGAGCCAAGACTTGTTGAAAACAAATGTGTCATTACCTGCGCCACCAGTCATTGTATCGCTACCAAGACCAGCTTTAATCACATCATTACCGTCACCACCAACCAATACATCATCACCCTTGGCGCCAATCAAAAGGTCATTATCCAGTCCTCCATAGATACTATCGTCACCTTTACCCCCATCCAAAGTGTCATCACCTGCGCCACCTTCGATGATATCGTCACCTTTACCCCCATGCAAAGTATCATCACCTGTGCCACCTTCGATGATATCGTTACCACGACCACCTTTAATCACATCATTACCGTCATCACCAACCAATACATCATCACCCTTGGCGCCAATCAAAAGGTCATTATCCAGTCCTCCAGAGATACTATCGTCACCTTTACCCCCATCCAAAGTATCATCCCCTGCGCCACCAGTCATTGTATCGTTACCACGACCACCTTTAGTCACATCATTACCATCACCACCAACCAATACATCATCACCCTTGGCGCCAATCAAAAGGTCATTATCCAGTCCTCCATAGATACTATCGTCACCTTTACCCCCATGCAAAGTATCATCACCCAAACTACCTTCGATGATATCGTCACCTCTACCGGCATAGACTTTATCGTCTCCGAGGCTGGTATAAAATTTATCGTCTTCCTTGGAACCTCTGAAACTATCGTTTTTGAGGGTGCCGTAGGTGACATCATCTCCCAGATTGCCGATTAAATTATCCCCTGCGAATTCAATGCTAGTTTGATTAAATTTGACAATGGCTATTTTTGTATCTTCTTCAAACATCCGCTCATAGTACCCAGAAGCAAAAGCATCAACGAAATCTACACCATTGTCGCCATCAATATCAGTTATTTGATCTTTAACATCAAACTTAACGTTGCGACTACCACGAATTTTTTGTTTAGCAATTTGCTTCGAGGAGATTAATTTTCCCCCCATACTAAAGACATCTAAAATTTTGGGTATCTTACCTGAGATATCTAACACCAGAAAACCGACATTAATATCGGCTTTATTATATTGAGCATCAGGATTTTCAATTTCTGTGGCTGACAAAAATGAATTGGCTGAAAAATTGAAAGAAAAGGTCTGATTAGCAGCAACTTCAAAATTAGCAACTACTTCTGTGTCAATTGCGACTTCCCCTTCAAAAGTCTCCTCACCAAAACCTTCAGCATTATTCAGTAGTTGAGTAAAAGTTGGATCTTTTAAAGCAGTACTATCAAATTCTGCTATTCCTAAAGCTCCTTTTCCTTTAACTATATCCTTTGCATCGACGTTATTTGTAATGCTGTCAGCACTTTCGCTAAAATTGAAGAATAAGGCATCTCCTTCAGCCTGAACCTCATTCAAATCATTCCTGGAAGTAGTTTTTTTCAAAAAAAAAGGTGATGACATAGGACTCTCAATTGTATTTTCAATCATGTTTACAGATGCTTTAATTTTCCATCAATATCGATGGAGAAACTGAACCACTATTCACAGATTGCACCCATAAAAATGTTGTGATTTAATTACTGTTGCACCAAGTCATGTGAGCAATATAACTCAAAACACGTATATATTTATTTGCTTTATATTTACGCTATCAAAGCTTGATGTTAACTTTATATTAGCTTTAATCAAGCTTAAGTAAAATTCATACAATAACCAAATTAGTAGTATTAATATTAATAAGACATACGTACTCATTACGAGAATTCAGGTGTTTGAAAGTGCTGACTGGGGGAGATCACAAATAAAATGCAGAAGGGGAAAACATTAGCTGGAGTAAGCTTTTTGACCTTGCCTAACTTGGGTTTAAGACTCCACTAATTGCCTTCTGCATGGATTTATACCCTAGACAAACTGCTATGAGTCTACCACTTCTGCCTTGCACTACGTACTTCTACCTTTTTTCAATGACAAATTTTAGGGGTGCTAGTAAAGTAATTTAGATCGCATAATTCCATGTGGAAAAAAATAGGGTGTTTAGATCCCATACTTGTTTAAGAAGTCGGGGAGCTGTGACCCTTCAGAACTAATGAAAAGGACTACTAGCAATCCTAAATCATAAGCCCTGCGGGCAGGCTATGGGAAAGTAAAAAATAATACCTTTGACTTCTTGAAAAAATTGGGGAGATGGACAAGGCTAATTTTATAATTATCGATCGCCATAAACCAGGTTTTTTCAGAGATTTATATCTAACAACCAATTATTTATCGTAGAAACCGGTTTTGCGTAAATCCTATAAATAAGAAAACAAAGTAAAAATAAAGATTTTCCGAGGGACAATAATGGGATTTGTCAAGCAAGTACTACTACTATTTACTCCATGTTTAGCTGTTTCAATGGTTACAATTTCACCTAGTAAAGCGGCTACTTTTGCTAACTCAGAAGGGAATTTTTTGTTTACAGGGTTTAGTCAAAATCCTTCAACAACTTTTGCTGGTTTCGACGGTGATGTCAGTGCCATAGCTATTTCTGAAAGTGCCAAATTATTTACAGAAGCGAATGCAGACGCAATTTTTATAGTCGATCCCGCATTAGCATCTAATTCTTCCTCCAGTTTTGCTGTAGGTGAAACTGGAGATTACTTAGGAACAGTGGAAAGTGAAACCACAATTAGAGGGGTGTTTGATATAACAGCAGACACTAATTTCAATTTTAACTTTTTTGGTGATTTAAACCTGGAAACATCCATAGACAATGTGGGGGAGAGTGCCAGGGCAAGTGGAGATATATTTTTTACCTTGATAGATACAAGTAATGATACTACCGTAGACTTCTTTAGCCTTGTAGGAAACGTAACTACACCAGGAGGTAATGATTTTATTGCCTATGACAAAAGTGAAAATGTCTCTTTAAGTAATGCAACTAGCACTGATTTCAACTTTGGGGGAAATCAAGAATTTGCTGAAGCTGATATTATTGGTTCTTACCAACGCTATTTTGCAGCTAACACTAGATTAGCTTTGGTAGAAGTTAAGCGAAATCGGGTAGTAGTTTCAGCTGTTCCGGTGCCTGAGCCTTCAGCTACCCCGGCCTTATTTATAGCTAG
Source organism: Calothrix sp. MO_192.B10 (assembly GCA_030065055.1). Lineage (GTDB taxonomy): Bacteria > Cyanobacteriota > Cyanobacteriia > Cyanobacteriales > Nostocaceae > Calothrix_A. The sequence continues at coordinate 297 of JASJDS010000133.1, read as the reverse complement.
CTTAACTTTCTTTGGCTGCTGTGGTGTAAGGGTTAAAGCTAAATCAAATAAGCCAATTAAATACACGAAATAGCCACAGCATATCCGATATCACTATCCCTAGTTAACACTCTCCCGATTATAAACCGGGAGATTCTTGGTTCTTTCGTAGATATCGTGCTAAATGTTTAATTACAGTCGATAACTTTGCTTTACAATCAAGGTTAAAAAGTAAAAAGATAAAAGTAAAAAGTAAAAAGATAATCCCCATAAATAAATTGAGGGGATAAGATTACGGACGTATTGTTTCTTGCACTA
>JASJDS010000132.1 GCA_030065055.1 Calothrix sp. MO_192.B10 | reverse complement strand
CAAATCAGCAACCGGGGTTGGGAACCAGCCTCGTAGACTGTGGATGCCTAAGCTCTACCAATTCGACCAGCAAGCGTAAGCATACTGGCTCGATGCGGCAACTTGGGCAGAAGAAACGTCAAAAATCCAACCTCAAATCGGATGGGGAATTAGAAACCCCGTCCTCCTTTGAGGCGGGGTAGTTCATTGGTAATTTCTCACTTTTTTTATCGGAAATTTCATATAAAATGGACGAAGATGAGGATATTATAGAAATTCCCATTTTTGAAGAAAGCAGTGGTAACGTATTTGCTGACCTCGGTTTTTCCGATGCAGATGAACTTTTTACGCGGGGCAAAATAGGTATTCAGGTACTGCGTCTTCTGAAACAACGCAACCTGAAACAACGGGAAATCAGTGAACTTCTTGGTATTCCCCAGCCAGAAGTATCCCATTTGATGAGAGGAGAGTTTCAAAGGTTCAGCGAGGGGAAGTTGCTGATTTTCCTCAAGCGACTTGATACGGAAATCACTTTACTCTAGTGAAATTGTGATATCGCTTTGACTCGCGCTACCCAGAACGACTGTCGTCGTCGCGGGTTCTCTCACTCCTTCACTCCTTCACTCCTTCCCTCCTTCCCTCCTTCCCTCCTTCACTCCTTCCCTCCTTCCCTCTTCATGATGTACCTAAGTAAGCTTCTAAAACCTGCGAGTTGGTTTGAATTTCCTCTGGGGAACCCACTGCTAAATTTTGCCCTTCTGCTAATACCCATACTCGATCGCATAAGGACATAATTACATCCATATTATGTTCAATAATCAAGAAAGTCATGCCGTCTTTATTCCAGGCGACAATGCGATCGCAAATTTCTCTAATTAGGGTGGGATTAACTCCAGCAGCCGGTTCATCCAACAAAATTAGTTTCGGATCGGTCATTAACGCCCTACCAATCTCTAATAGTTTGCGTTGTCCTCCCGATAAACCCCCGGCATAATCCTGGGCTTTGTGTGCCAAACCGACGGATTCTAGGAGGAACATGGCTTTGTCCCGCAGTTCCTTTTCCTCCCTGGCAACCACATGGGGTTGTAATTGCACAGCCCAAAATTTCTCTCCGGTTTGCTTTTGCGCTGCCAGGAGCATATTTTCCAGCACCGATAACCGGGATAGGGCACGGGCTACCTGAAATGTCCTCACTAGTCCCTGTTGGGCAATTTTATGGCTCTGTAAGTGGTGAATCGGTTCCCCATCAAATACTACCTTGCCTTTATCGGGACGAATAAAGTTAGAAAGTAAATTAAACAGGGTGGTTTTACCAGCACCATTGGGACCAATTAAGCCGGTGATACTACCTTGAGTAACTTGAATCTCTGCATTATTAACTGCTTGAATGCCGCCAAAACTCTTACAAACTCCACTAGCAGCAAGTAGAGGTGTGGCAGATAGATTATTTGCCAAGGGTTAGTTCCTCCTTTTTTCCTAAAATGCCTTGGGGTCGCCAAGCCATGAGTACCATCAGAATTAAACCAATTACCATGATGCGAAATGCACCTAATTGTTCTACATTCAATTGGGTAAATATTTTCGGTAAAAATTCCCGAGTTAAGGTGTCGTAGGTAAAGAAAATCACTGCTCCCAAAAGAGTGCCAATATTATTCCCAGAGCCACCTAAAATCACCATAATCCAACAATCAAAGGTCAATTGTGGCTGAAAATTATCGGGGTAAACGGCACTTAACTGCCATGCGAAAAAAGCACCTGCTACTCCAGCGATCGCTCCCCCTAACATTAATGATTGTATCTTATACCAAAAGACATTTTTTCCCAGAGCTTTGGGTACTTCTTCGTCTTCGCGGATGGCTTTGAGGACTCTTCCCCAAGGCGATCGCAATACAAGTTCTAAACGCCAAAATACGAAGGCTAATACTATCAATGATAACAGCATCAAGCCTGCTTTGGGGGTGTAATTATATAGAGATATCACCCCAGAAATATAAATTGCTACTGATAGCAACCCTAACAAACTACCAACCACTAAACGGGATAAAAACTCTTGCTGACGACTGGAGCGTTGAGGAGCATCTGTTACCAGTAATTTTTGAGCAGTACTAATCCACCGCCATAGGGCAAACATAGTTGCAAGGGCAACTAAGGTTAATAGCCCAATCATGACTATTTTCCAGAATAAATTGGGTTGTATATTAGCTAAGGGAATCGGATAACTTTGTACACCAAATGCTCCAGATACCCAACTATCCCCCACAGGTAATTCCTGGTTATTAATAATTAGGCGAATTACTTCTCCTACTCCAATGGTGACAATTGCTAGATAATCTGCCCGCAGCCGTAAAGTAGATAAGCCAATTAATAAACCCAGTAAGCCAGCTATACTTGCCCCCACAATGGCTGCTACCAATAGGGGTACACCTTTGAGGGTTAATAGCACTGTGGTGTAAGCACCCAAGGTCATAAATCCTACATGACCAAAGTTAATTAACCCAGTAAAGCCCCATTGTAAGTTTAGTCCCAGACCAAATAAGGCAAAAATCGACGTGGAGATTGCCAGAAAAATCAGATAATCAACCATATGTATTCAGCTATAAATGATGAGATATTATAACTTGCCTCTTTTCGAGTCTGGAAAATGGAGAGTTAACAAGGCGGGTAAGCGGGGGATGAGGGGGCGAAGAGATAATATTTTCAATGAACACCACGCATATTATATAAGTGGGTAGGCGTAATTAAATGTAAGATTGAACCTTCTTCCTTCTTCCTTCTTCAAGGTGACTTAAAATCTAAAATCCAAAATCCAAAATCTAAAATTGTATGATTCGTTGGTTCAGTTTATTCTCAATCGCCCTGAGTCTACTTATCGTTAGCTGTTCTGATCCCACACCAGCTGAAGCACCTATGAGCGAAACTAACTCTCCCACACCCAGTCCCACACAACTGGGTCAAAATTTACCAATTTCCGCGATCGCTACCCTACCTAATGGGAGTAAAATCAACCTGGAAGTAGCACGAACCCCCGAACAGCAGGCTATGGGACTAATGTATCGTCCTGCTTTACCAGATGATAGAGGAATGTTATTTCCATTCCCTTCCCCTCGGCCAGTGAGTTTCTGGATGAAAAACGTGCCCGTTCCCTTAGATATGGTATTTCTACACAAAAATAAAATAAAGGCGATCGCTGCTTCTGTACCTCCATGCCAACAAATTGATTGTCCTACTTACGGTCCTAATACACCCATCGATCAAGTAATCGAACTCCGCTCTGGTAGAGCGGCTGAATTAGGATTAAAAGCAGGAGATAAAGTAATAATTAATTTCTTGTAATACGATTTATTACGTAGATAAAGAGATTTGTAAATATAGCTACGTAGTAGACTAGTCAAAGCTTTACAGTATTTTAATCAAAATAAGGAAATAAATCTTGGTAAAAAAGTTAATTTTAGGGATAAGATAAAATACTGAATCGGTCACATGTATTTTTTGTGTCGCCAAATTCTTGTCATATCTCTCAGGTTTGGTCACGAAAAATCTACCTTTTGGCATAAGTGAAAAAGACAGCCAATAAGGGAGTATAGAGGCTACGGAATCTCTGTTGTCCAAGGTGTTGTTAAATCAGTGAACAGTGAACAGTGAACAGTTATCAATGGGTATGGTGGGGGATTTAAACCCGCCACCAACGCCCACCACCAATTGGTGGGGGACTTAAACGATGTGGATAAACACATCACTCTTGACTGATAACTGATAACTGATAACTGATAACTGTTAAGAGTTGCCTTGAACAAGATGTAGCCAATTTCCATTGCTAAATATGCTGGTGATGATGGGAAACCATCAAGGAAACTGTAAATCAGAATTTCTGACTGGTATTTCCATTAACCAATGCTAGATCAGTAGTTTTAGACTACTAAGTGTTCCCAGCTACAGTGACAGATCAAATATTGGCTATTTGTGAAGACAAATTGTCAATTTATATATGACAATACTTTCTGCACAAGGAGGTGAGACCTAAATGCTACCATCAACCTATTCTTATTCTCGATTAATTGATTTTTTGCAAGAAGACCTAGCTATTTCCACGGCTTCAATTTCTGTTGCTCTGAGACACTGCGAACAAGATCCTGGTCCCTTACCTATGATTCTTTGGCAGTATGGGTTAATTACCCTAGAACAGTTAGACAAAATTTATGATTGGCTGGAGACTGCTTAGACATGAGTAGTTCATTTGGGAGAATTGGCTTATGTCATATCTACTTAATTTTGAGCGAAGATTAATTTATCAGCTCGTTTACTCTGACTTTCGCGACAATTTTCACCTTTTAAGCAAAATACCAATCCAAAGAGCCAGTTGCATCACCAACTGGCTCTTTATTAAGTAATAAGTAATAAGTAATAAGTAATAAGTATCTTGGCTCTCCCACACATTTTTTTGTTCACCCCCATACCAGAAACTGATGCAGGAAAGTCAAAAGTATTGCGTTCTCTAGCTTTGACTTTTCATAAATCAATACCGTTGACTCAAGTTCCGCCGACTTGTACTAGTGCAGCACGGCGAAATCTAACCTGTATCGAATAACTGCGCCAAGGGAGAAGGTGAAACTTTCACCTAGAGTGGGCACAAGGATAATTTATCCGCGCGCGATCTGAATCTTTAACCAACTTTGGGGGTTAAATCCCCGTTGCTCCCACGTAATTCGCTCATTCGCTCATTCGCTCATTCTTTTAATCCTTTGCCAATGTTAACTTTGGTATATTTGAGATAATTTTTTTGAATTTGTTTTTGGTGTATTGGTACGCTAATATATCCTACTCTTAAATGAAAGCTGTTACCAGACTTTAGTCTGCATTGATGGTAAAATAAAGTAATCAATGTGGGAGCGAACCCTGGAAGTGTGAGAAGGCGAAAATACAGACAAGAGAAGTTAATCGCCAGTATTCGCTGATGAAGCTTGGTGATGATTGATTGACCAACGGTGGTCTATGTTCACAGAAGAAAATTGGCAAATTTCTTCCAATTGTTTTTGTTGAACGGCAGCTTTACGTAAAGTAATAATTAGTTGATTGACCTGATTTCTCAGATTGGGGTCATTACTTACTGCTGCCATTGTTTGGCGTTCTAACAGTTGCAATATCAGTTCATAGTGAACTGGTGCAGGTAGAGGAATTTGCTCCATGTAATTGATTGAGAATTTTTAGTTTGGCAATTTGTGTGAGTAGTAAGTCAGGTGGCAAATGAATTTGGGTCTACATCAGAAATCTCTAGGTAAAACCTCCATCGCAGCGAAAAGCTACTCCTGAGGTTTTTACAGAGAGATAGGGAGCTGCTTTATACCCATTGTAACTAGAGTTAGCCACTTAACATTAGTTAATCGGGGCTATGCTGATTCAGTTGCATTATGGAGAAAACAAATTAGCGATCGCTAATTTTCGGTCTGGTTGTTTAACCAAAGATTCTCCAATGAGTACAGCAGATGCACCGGCTGTTTGCACTAAATCCAGGTGTTCTCTGTTGTGCAGTCCTGATTCACTGACAACCAGAATTCCCTTTTCTTGTAGTTTTTCAGCCCTTGCCTCTAAAATCTGGCAAGTAGTTTGTAAATCCACGGAGAAGTCTGACAAATTACGATTATTAATACCTACTAAAGAAACACCATCTAAAGTTAACACACGATCCAGTTCTGCTAGGGTATGAACCTCTATCAAAGCAGTCATATTCAAAGCATTGGCAATTTTTAGGAAGTATTGTAAATCGCGATCGCTCAGTATAGCAGCAATTAACAGTACCGCGTCTGCACCCTGCACCCGTGCCACATACATCTGATAAGGATAGATGATGAAATCCTTGCACAAAAGTGGTAAATCTACTGTAGTGCGAATCTGAGCTAAGTAATCAAAACTGCCTTGAAAGAACTTTTCATCTGTGAGAACAGAAAGGCAACTGGCTCCCCCTGCTTGGTACTGCTGGGCAATGGCTACGGGGTCAAAATCGGCACATAAAACCCCTTTACTGGGGGAAGCTTTTTTGACTTCAGCGATGAGTGCTGGTTTGGTTTTTTCTTGTTGCAATGCAGCCAGAAAATCCCGTGGAGGTGCTACCTTCTGGACTTGACGTTGTAAATCTTGCAAAGACTGTTTTGAGCGTCTTTGATCTACTTCTACTTCTTTATGCCAAACTATTTTTTCGAGGATATTACTGGGTTCGGCATCCGGTAATGCTACTTGATATTGTACAGAAGAAGCAGCAATGGCTGGATTTGGTTGTCGGCGACGAATCTGCATATTTCAGTTATCAGTTATCAGTTATCAGTTATCAGTTATCGGATAAGGGGAGTAGTCCCGCAACAGAAGCAAACTACAACAGGAATTTTGGGCTTAATTGCAATTGGTGCAACTTCTAATTTGATAGCACTCATCCTGGGTTACTCTAGAAGTAAGAAGTTAAAAGTCCTTTGTTACTTATTGACAATAACAAAGGACTTCAGGTTAGGATATGGATATTAGGCGATCGCTCGTTTATAAGCTTCATCCAGAACCTCGGAAAGGGTAGGATGGGCGTGTACTAAATGAGCTAACTCTTGTACTTGTTGACGGTTAGCGATGGCAGCTGATGCTTCATGGATCAAATCGGAAGCATGGATACCAAAAATATGCACCCCTAATACTTCCCCCGTATCTTGGCGATAAATTACCTTAGCCATACCATCAGCTTCACCTTCGGCTAAAGCTTTAGAATTACCTTTAAAGTAACTCTTGGTCGCCTTAACTGTAAATCCTTGGGCCTCACCTTTTTCTTTGGCTTGAGCTTCTGTCAACCCCACATAGCTAATTTCTGGGTGGGTAAAGGCCGCAGCAGGAATACTCAGATAATCCACATTTTTACTTTTACCGCAGATATTCTCCACTGCCACAATCCCTTGAGCGGAAGCAGCATGAGCTAACATCATTTTGCCAGTGGCATCCCCAATCGCCCACAAATGGGGTACTGGTTCCCCTCCACTCAACACCGACATGGTATCATTAACAGGGATGAAGTTGCGGCGATCGAGTTCCACACCCACAGCATCCAAACCTAGATTTTGGGTAGCTGGGATGCGTCCAGTGGCTACCAAACAAGCATCAACTTCCAATACATCCACATCTTCTTTGGTTTGGAAATCAGCTAATTCAATCACCACAGGGGAACCAGGGATAATTTTCTTGGCATATATCCCGGCATAAGTTTCTATATCCCTAGGAGTAATTAACACCCGTTCTGCCAATTTAGCAATATCTCGGTCAAAAGTCGGCATCAATTGGGGTAAAGCTTCAATAATAGTGATCTCACTCCCCAACGCTGAGTAAATATCTGCAAACTCCAAACCGATGTAACCGCTACCAATAATTGCTACCCAATCTGGCAAGGATTCTAACTTTACAGCTTGGTCACTAGTAAATACAGTTTTACCATCTACCTCAATTCCTGGGGGAACAAAGGGAACAGAGCCAGGGGAAAGAATAATATCTTGGGTGGTAATAGTTTTCTCTCCACCATCTGTAGTTATACTTACCTTTTGTGTCCCGGCAATTTTTCCCCAACCCCGGATGATATCTACACCCAGGCGTTTGAGACTGTTAGTCAAATCCCCTTGGATTTTAGCTACTAGATTATTAGCATGATTTGCGATCGCTTGGCGATCGAATTCCACATTTCCCACTTGAATACCCAAGGTTTTCAGGTGGTGAGCATTCTTTAATTCTCGCACACGACCGGAAGCTGCTAGCAAGGCTTTAGATGGAATACAGCCCCGGTTAACACAGGTTCCTCCCATGTCCCCTGCCTCAATAATCGCTGTTTTTAAGCCGCAGCTAACGGCGTGTAAAGCTGCGCCGTGTCCACCCACACCAGCGCCTATAATTACTAAATCATAATCAAATCCGTGACTCACATTAGTTTCCCCGCGTGCTTTGCCTATACATTTTTAACTGACTCAGTAATCAGTGCAAGTTTCTTAATTTTAGGCTGTGATCAGATTTTCGATGATCCATTATGGCAACTTGTTTGCTCAAAGACGTTGATAGTTGACAGTTGACAGTTGACAGTTGACGGTTGACAGCTTAGGTGTGGGAGCCGCACTTGAGATATATTTTCATGCTTGGTTGTGAGATTTTCTCGTGAGGGGCTAGCTAGAAAATAGGCGCGGAGGCATCCAGTAGGGGCGCATTGCGTGCGCCCTTGAGGTGTTAGTCACAAACCATTTTCATGGGCAGGTTGTGAGATTGACAAAAGGGTGTAGATTATATACATCATTGTTTTTCAGACAAATACAAGCTATACAATTAAAATAATATAAAATTTTATTAATACTATCTTCCAGTTATTAGCCTACTGCATCTATTATTAAGGACTCTGATTAGATATGTTAAGAATATGTTTTTTGATTATTTAATGATAAATGTAAATTTCACAGTAATTCATTTCATTGATTCATATGACAACACACAATAACGAAATATTAATATATGAACGTTACAGAATTATCGAAGAGTTATCCAGGGGTGGATTTGGAATCACTTACTTAGCCGAAGATAAACTGTTAGATAATTTACTTTGCGTAGTTAAGAAGCTAGAGCCTCAAAAGGCTGATGTGGAAACAGCAAAAAAATTGTTTCAAAGGGAGGCATCTATATTAGCTTATGTAAATCAAAATCAACAAATACCAAAATATTTAAATTATTTTGAAGACGAGCAAAACTATTATTTAGTAGAAGAATATATACAAGGTAAGACTTTAGACAAACTTTCCGCAGATTGTTGGACTCAGCGAGAGACTGTGACTTTTCTAGAGGAGATACTCGCAGTTTTACAATATTTACATGAAAAAAATATTATTCATCGTGATATCAAGCCAGCCAATTTAATTAAAAGGGAATCTGATAATAGATTTGTTTTAATTGATTTTGGAGCAGTAAAAAAAATAGATATTCAATATTTAGTATCCGAACAAAATCCTATTCAAACCATAATTTATAGCCAAGGATATGGCTCTCCCGAACAAATGGAAGGTCAGCCCAGACTGAATAGTGATATATATTCTTTGGGAATGACAGCTATTCAACTATTAACTGGAATTTCTCCCAGGGAATTAATTAGAAACGAGAAAGATGAGGTAATTTTAGATGGGGTGAATCCATCATTGGCAAGTATTTTAATCAAAATGGTTTACCGCGATCGCTCCATGCGTTATCAATCTGCCACAGAAGTCATTGAAGACTTAGAACTAATTAAGAGTGATATACCGACAACTAAAGTAAGTAATAGAACTAGGGAAAATAGCCAACAAGGAACATCAGGTAATTCCCAACCATACCAGTCACTAACACCCGCTACATTTGTTAATAATAAACATCAGATTTTATTAATATCTTCCATCTTCCTAATTATATTATTTATAGGTATTGAATTCACCAATCCCTGGGTCAGACCTTTATATTATTTAAATGAAGGTAATCGCTTGTTAGATGAAGACAAATTAGACCCAGCATTTGCAGCATTTGAAAACCTGAAAGGTCTGAAACCTAATTCTTCCCAAGCATGGAAAGGTCAAGGTGATGTATTTTTTAGGAATAGTCGCTATAATAAGGCTCTAGCTTATTATGAAAAAGCTATTTCTATCGAACCGAATAATGTCAAAGCCTTAATTAATAAAGGCAAATTACTATATCTGATGGGCAGATACGAACAAGCTTTAAATACCTATGTGACAGTACTCAAGCTAGAACCTAATAACCCTGATGCTTTGAGCGGTAAAGGTATAGCGTATATGGGTAAACGCCAGTTTCAGAAAGCATCCGAATGTTTTGAACAAGTGAGAATTCTTCAACCTGACGATCCCAGAATTTGGAGAGATATCGGTTTTGCAGTAGAAAATTTGCAAGGAAAGCAGGCCGCGAAAACATACTTTGATGAAGCCTTGAAATCCTATGATGAATTTCTAGCCAAAAAGCCAAATAAACCTATTTATTGGACAGACAGAGGCTCTGTACTGCTAAAATTAGATTCACCCCAAGAAGCGTTAGAATCTTTTAATAAAGCACTCAAAATTAATAATCAATTATATGAAGCTTTAATGGGGAAAGCCAATGCACAAAATATACTCAGAGAACATCAAGCCGCACTTTCTACCTTTAATCAAGCTGCTGAAATTCGCCCTAGGGATTATTTAGTTTGGTATAACCGAGGAGAAATATTGATCCATGTTATTAAAGACTACCAACAAGCCCTAGAATCATTTGAAAAATCCACGAAACTAAGAAGTAATTTTCATCCAGCTTGGATTGGTAAAGGACTAGCATACCTGGAATTAGAACGCTATACTGATGCATTACGGGCGTTTGATAAAGCTAAAGAAATTACACCTAAAGATCCATTTATCTGGGCTAATCGAGGTTATGCATTAAAACAATTAAATCGGGAACAAGAAGCACAACAATCTTACCAAGAAGCAATTAAGTTGGGCTTTCCTCCCGAACAAATTAACCAATAATTCATAATTTATGAATTATAAATTATGAATTTTGAATTGTACCGCTTACAGCCACCGATTATTTAGATCCCCTGTTTAGATCCCCGATAAATAATTTATCGGATCAATCTTTTTGATTAGTCGCGGTGTTTAGATCCCCGACTTCTTTAAGAAGTCGGGGATCTGTGATCCATCAAGCCCCCATAATTCTTAAAGAGGTTGGGTTTCTGTATTAGCAGTTACATTTCATTAATTAAGTTTTTTTAAATTTATCAATCGAGGATTCTTCATCATTATTTCATAGTCTTTACATATTCTTTAAATAGTCTTTACTATTTTACATATTATCAACAAACATGAGTAGATATATTCCTATAGAAATACTCCTTAAGAAGTATTTCCGTGGAAGTAGCACTTTTATACTTCAATAAATTTATCTAGGTATGGTATATAAAATCTTATACAAATTATCTACCTTTAAATAAACCATAAATAATGATTAAATTTCGGAGATTTAGCTCCTGGAAATGCTACTTGAAACTCCTAGTGATTTTCGAGTTTTTAGCAGCTTTTCCTCATGCTAAGGTTTTAGCCAATAGTTCTCCTGAAGTTAGTTTATCAAACGATTATCTTCTGCAATTTTTGTTTGAGAAACCAGAAGAAGGAGAAATAACCTCTGTACAGCAATACTTTCATCAACTCCCATCCCAAAAGAAAAGAAAAACTACTTTATTAGTAAATAGAATTAACAACCAATCTTTATTCTTAACTCCGGAAAATCTGAACTTAAGTTATGAAAAATCATTCTTAAATCCGGATATCCTAACTTTAAAACGACAAAACTCCTTAACTTCGGAAAACAAGACCTTAAAACCCAATAAATTATCCACTACCTCCAACCTAATTCTGGCTCAGGTGAATAATCCTCCTAATCCGATTACCCCTACTCCACCAAAGCCACCAGTTCCCATCCCCCAACCATCACCACCACCTCCCCTAGAGGAGACACCACCAACTCCACCTGATTCCCAAATTCGTCCGGATATACCCGGTACCATCAAAGTTACTAAGTTTGAGTTTGAAGGAAATACCGCATTTAGCGACGAAGAACTAATTAAGAACAAAAAAATTGCTGAATTTCTCAACAAACCCATTACTTTTGCCGAACTACTGCAAATCGAAACTATTGTCACCAATATTTACACAGAGGCTGGATATATCAACTCTGGAGCATTTATCCCCGCAGAGCAAGCCTTGTCTCCAGAGGGAGCGGTGGTGAAAATTCAGATTGTTGAGGGTGGCATAGAAGATATCAAAATCACAGGAATCCAACGGCTGAAAACTAGTTATGTTCGGAGTCGAATTAAGCTAGCAACTGGCAAGCCTTTGAATCGTAACAAGTTGTTACAAGCCTTACAACTGCTACAACTCGATCCCCTAATTCAAAATATTTCTGCTCAATTGTCCACTGGTTCCCGTAAGGACTTGAGTTTACTGGAAGTGAGGGTAATTGAAGCAGATCCCTTTCGCACGGAATTTTTTGCAGATAATGGACGAACTCCCAGTGTAGGGAGCTTCCGGCGGGGTGTGCGGATCAGTCATAGGAACGTATTTGGCTTGGGTGATGGGGTTAATTTCACTTACACCAACACTGATGGTAGTGATGCTTTTGACTTAGACTATACAGTACCTATAAATCCCCGGAATGGTACAGTTAGGTTCGCTGGGGGAATTACAGATACCAAAATTATCGAACCACCCTTTGACCGTGCGGACATTACTGGTGACTCTTATTACCTAGAACTGGGTTTCCGTCAGCCGATATTTCAAACCCCCACTAAAGAATTTGCCCTTGGTATTACCCTATCTCGACAGGAAAGTAAAACTGAGTTGCTAGGGATAGGATTTCCCTTGTCTGCGGGGGCAGATGATGATGGTAGGACTAAGATTTCCGCATTGCGGTTTATTCAAGAGTATACCCAGCGTAGCTCCAGAGATATTTTGGCCCTACGCTCCCAATTTAGTGTGGGGTTAGATTTGTTTGACTCCACCACTAACAGTAGCTCCCCCGATAGTCGGTTTTTTGCTTGGCGGGGACAGGGACAGTATGTGCGGCAGCTAGCGCCAGACACTTTGTTAGTATTGCGTTCTGATTTACAGTTTTCAGATAGAGAGCTTGTACCCCTAGAGCAATTTGGTGTAGGGGGTTTTCAGAGCGTGCGGGGATATCGCCAAGACTCCCTATTAACAGACAATGGCTTTTTGGCATCAGCAGAAGTCAGGTTGCCGGTTTACCGAGCCAAAAACATAAATGGGGTATTGCAGGTAGTACCCTTTGTAGATTTTGGCGTTGGTTGGAATAAGTCCGGTAACAGTAGCTCAGATACCAACACCTTGGTGGGTGTGGGCATGGGTTTGCAATGGCAAATGGGTAATTACTTGAATATCCGCGTTGATTATGGGGTTCCCCTCACCGATGTAGATGACAGGGATAGAACCTTGCAGGAGGAGGGTTTTTATTTCTCAGTAAATTACAGTCCGTTTTAGGCAGGAGGGAAGCGTAGGGGCGGGGTTTCCCCGCCCGGAGGGAAGGAGGGAAGGAGGGAAGGAGTGAGGCAGTAGGGGCGCAATGCTTGCGCCCAGGAGTGAAGGAGGGAAGGAGTAGGGGCGGGGTTTCCCCGCCCGGTTTCCCCGCCCGGTTTCCCCGCCCGGAGTGAGAGAGCCGTAGGTTGGGTTGAGGAACGAAACCCAACAACCGAAAACCCTGTTACTATTGCGTTTCACTCCTTTCAACCCAACCTACGTTTATTCTTCTCTTCCCAGAGTGACATCAGAGGGATAAGCAGGAGGGAAAGAAGCATTCCTAAACATAGATAATCCGTCGTCAACAATCCATTAATCCATTAATCCGTGTAATCCATTAATCCGTATAATCCGTGTTCTTGACTATGAAAAAAATTTACAAATCTCTATTCTGTGTCGCCTTACCCTTAGCCACTTTGGGAACTTTGGCATCTGTCAGTAGTGTGAGAGCGCAAGCAATCCAAGAAGATGCCACATTGGGAAATGAAAATTCCCAGGTGACTCGCGATGTTTTGATTAGGGGTATTCTCAGTGACAGAATTGATGGTGGTGCAACTCGCGGTAAAAACCTCTTCCATAGTTTTAGTGAGTTCAATATTAATCAAGCAAGCAGGGGAGCTTATTTCTCCAATCCGGCGGGAATTGAAAATATTATTAGTCGGGTGACAGGGGGTAATCCTTCTAGTATTTTGGGAACCTTAGGGGTTTTAGGCAATGCGAACTTGTTTTTTGCCAATCCCAATGGGGTTATATTTGGACCGAATGCTCGTTTGGATGTAGCTGGTTCCTTTTTTGCCAGTACATCAGATAGTTTTATTTTTGACAATGGGTTTGAGTTTAGTGCTAGCAATCCCCAAGCACCACCCTTGTTGACGGTGAATATGCCCGTTGGGTTGAGGTTTCGGGATAATCCGGGGAGTATTACTAATAGATCTACATTTAGACCCACATCATCAGATCCATCTAGTAATCCTATAGGTCTTCAAGTGCCTTCTGGTAAGACTTTAGCATTACTTGGAGGTGATGTTGATATCTTAGATGGGGGAAGTGTTAATTCTCCAGGTGCAAGAATTGAATTAGGAGGATTGGCGGAAGCGGGAACTATTGAGTTGGAAAATACTGGTAATAGTTTTAAGCTGAATTTTCCTACCAATACTTTGCTATCAAATGTGACTTTAGCTGATGACGCACGAGTTGCAGTTCGTGCCAGTGATAGTCGAGGAGATATAGCTGTCAATACTAATATTTTTACAGCACTCAGAGGTGGAAGACTAGTAAACGGAACTGAAGGAACAGTAGATGGAGGGGATATTACTGTTAACTCCAATGAGTTCAATATCTCTGGTATTGGACTGAGTGGATTTGGTGGTGGTGTTAGTCAACAAGTAATTCCCAATGCCTCAGCTAATACTGGTAAAGTTATCATCAACACTAACTCTTTTAATGCTTCTTCTAATGGGAGCATAACTAATCAAGTATTGTCTGGAGGTATTGGCAATGCTGGAGAAATTGATATTAATGTTAAAACTGGTAATCTTTCACTTACAAATAATGCTGAAATAAGTACTAGCACCTTTGGGAAGGGAAATGCTGGTAGGGTTAATATTCTGGTAGAAAATGGAGATATTACCCTGACTAATTCAAGCAATATTTTCAGTAATGTTGAAAGTGATGCAATAGGAAAAGCAGGAGAAATCAATCTCACTGCCAACAATATCTTCCTTCGAGATGGTTCTCAACTACAAAGTGGGATTAAAGGACAGGGTGATGGAGCAAAAATTAGACTTGTGGCCAGTGGAGAGGTATCTTTTACAGGGTTTAGCGATGTCGATAGTGCTGGGAATCAAGGTTTGTTACCTAGTGCAATCTTTACGGATGTTGAAACTGGAGGCATTGGTAATGCTGGAGAAATTGAGATTCAAGCAGGAACCCTTTCTTTAGATGGTGCTAGGTTATTTTCAAGCTCCTCTGGCAAAGGAAATGCAGGAAAAATATCAGTTACCGTTGATGATTCCATAAATATTGCCAACAATAGTATAGTCTTCAGCAGTTTAGTTTCTGACGGTGAAGGAAATGCGGGAAATGTCAATCTTAAAGGAAAATCTCTGTCTTTAACCGATGATTCTCGAATAAATTCCAGTAATTTTGGAAAAGGAAATGCAGGAATAATATCAGTTACTGTTGATGATTCCATAAATATTGCCAGCAATAGCTTCATTTTTAGCGGTGTATTTGGTCAAGGTGAAGGGAATGCTGGGGATATTAATTTGAAGGGGCGATCGCTCTCCTTAAACGATGGATCAATAAATTCCAGTAGCTCCAGAAAAGGAAATGCAGGAGCAATATCTGTAACCGTTGATGAATCCATAAATCTTGAAAATGATAGCTTTATGCTCAGTCTTCTAGATTCAGAAGGAGAAGGAGTTGCTGGTGATATTAATCTTAAAGGGCGATCGCTCTTATTAAACAATAGCTCAATAGGTTCCATTAGTTCTGGAAAAGGAGATGCAGGGAAAATCTCTGTAACTATTGATGATTCCATAAACTTTGTCAACAGCGGTATTTCCAGTGGTGTATTTGATGGAGGAGAAGGAGTTGCTGGTGATATTAATATTAAGGGGCGATCGCTTTCTTTAACAGAACGCTCTTTGGTAGGTGCCAGTAGTTCTGCAAAGGGAGATGCAGGGAAAATCTCAGTTACTATTGATGACTCCATAACCCTTGCCAATAGAAGCTTCATTTCTAGCGCTATATTTGGTGAAGCTGAGGGTAATGGTGGTGATATTAATATTAAGGGGCGATCGCTTTCTTTAACCAATAGCTTAATATTTTCCAGTAGTTCTGCAAAAGGAAATGCAGGAACAATATCTGTTACCGTTGATGACTCCATAAATATTGCCAATAGGAGTTTCATTTCCAGCAGTTTATTTAATGAAGGAGAAGGAGATGCTGGTGATATTAATATTAGGGGGCGATCGCTCTCTTTAACCGAAGGAGCTGAAATAAATTCCAATACTTTTGGTAAAGGAGATGCAGGAGCAATATCATTAACTGTTGATGACTCTATAAACCTTGCAAATGGAAGTCAAATTAGAAGTGCTGTAGAACTGGGAGGAGAGGGGATTGCTGGTGATATCAATATTAGGGGGCGATCGCTCTCATTAACCGAAGGAGCTGAAATAGATTCCAGTACTTCTGGAAAAGGAAATGCAGGAACAATATCAGTAACCGTTGATGACTCCATAAATATTGCCAATAGGAGTGTCATTTCCAGCATTGTAGATGCCGGAGGCAGAGGCATTGGAGGTAATATCAATCTTACAGGGCGATCGCTTACCGCAACAGACGGCTCGCAAATAGGTACTTCAGTTGTTCGTGCAAGAAATAATCAACCACCTGGAATCGGAAAAGCTGGAGATATTGACATAAATATGACTGATTTCATCAATATCTCTGGTATTGGTGAGACAGGATTTTCCAGTGCTTTGTTAGCTAGTGTAGAAAGAGGAACTACTGCAACTGAGTCTCAAGCTGCGGGAGATATTACTGTTACAACAGGTGATTTTCGTATTGCAGATGGTGCAATAATACAGGCATCTACTGCCAATGCAGGTGATGGAGGTAAAATAACTATCAATGCCAAAAACTTTACTGCTACCAATGGCGCACAAATAGTAACAGATACCTTTAATAGTGGACGTGCTGGAGATATTAAGCTTAATGTAAGCGATCGCATCACAATTGCTGGAATTAACTCTGGTATATTTGCCAACACCAACTCAACAGGTGATGGTGGTAACATTGACATCGATCCCAAAACCGTAGAAATACTAGATGGTGCCAAAATCTCAGCAGACAGCCAAGGAACCGGAAAACCAGGAAACATCAATATCGTATCTGACGAACTCCTACTCCTGCGCCGTGGTGGCACAATCTCCACAAACTCCACCCAAGATACCGATGGCGGTAACATAACCATCAATACTGGTGTACTAGTAGCTTTACCCAACGAAAACAGCGATATTACTTCTAACGCCGTGCAAGGTACCGGAGGTAGAATTAATATTACAGCCCAAGGCATTTTCGGCATTGTTCCCCGTGACTCTCTTACAAACCTCAGTGACATTACCGCTAATTCAGAATTTGGTATTTCTGGAACCATAAGCATTAACAACCCAGAAGTAGA
>JASJDS010000131.1 GCA_030065055.1 Calothrix sp. MO_192.B10 | reverse complement strand
CCAAGTTGCGTTCTATCATAGTAGTTCGAGTCAATGAGATTGCTACTCTGCGAGAAGCCCTACGGGTGCGCCACTTGCTTTATGCCGGGAAACCCGTCCACCGCAGTGGCTTACCGCTAACGCGTCTACGGAGCGTCGCAATGACTGGGTACTATCTTTGAATGCAACTTAGTATTAGCGATTGCAGGAACAACAAATTGATAATAGTATCAATCAGCCATGATTTGGCGTTCATGTAGCAGTTATGCAGGAGTATTGCAGGTTGAATGCAATCAAGCCTAATTACCGAAAAGCTTATCATACAGGCATTGTAAAAATATTGAGCAGTTCTCATCTACGTGCGGAATGTGGGATATAACTCCTAACTTGCACATTTTATAACCCTTATACAGCAGGGATTTTAACCGAACAAGAATGCAGGTGCTAGTTTCATCTGTTGGGAGGGGATTTAATAATTTTGACTTTGAGATTGCCACGCTTCGCTCGCAACGCTTCGCGCTTTTGACTTTTGACTTCCCCTCCTAGGGCGCTCTTATTTTAGGGGAAAATATAAAAATCAAAGATTGCGATACACATATCTTGCACCAATGAAGTGGAAGGGTAAGGTGGGCAGTAGGTGGATTACGGAAAAATAAGGATTTCAGGCTCTGATTTTCAAGGGTAATTTTGTGGTGCAAGATGTGAAGATAAGCAAAGCTTAATGCCCTTGGCATATCGCATTTTACTAATTCGCTACAAATACGAAAATGTTGGGTTGCGCTCCGCTCCACCCAACCTACAACTAAATATCCAATTGTAAGGGTGGGGTAACCCCACCCCTACAAATAAATTATGTGTCGGATTCTTTTTTCAAATTGGTATTACTAATTCGCTATAAATATCAAAATGTTGGGTTACGCTACGCTCCACCCAACCTACAACTCTACAACTCTAGATTTATATCAATATAATTCATATAGGAATCCGGTTTAATTTTTCAATAAATTAGGTATCTGTAGCACCAAAAACCTTACAGGATGGTGCGTTACGCTACGCGATAACACACCCTACGAGTTTTAAGCACAAGTGCAGACTATTTGTAGGTTGGGTGAAACGAAGTGGAACCCAACAAATACTATTTGTAAAACGATTATCATCCAAAATTTTCAACAACATACTCACTTTCATCATCAACTAAAATTGTTGTACCAGCAATACCCCGATTTAAAATTTTAATTAATCTTTGGGGTGTAAAAGATTCTAATTCGACAAAATTTCCTGTTTCCAACCATTGCAATTCTTCAGCAGACAATCTATCTTTTATTTCTGGGAGTAATTGTCTAGCTGCTTGCGCTGACTCTGTTGAACTGAGAATAAACATTCCCCGCTTTGTAGCCATAATTTGACGGGGTGTTAATCCTACATCAATAATCTTT
Organism: Calothrix sp. MO_192.B10; assembly: GCA_030065055.1. Classification (GTDB taxonomy): domain Bacteria; phylum Cyanobacteriota; class Cyanobacteriia; order Cyanobacteriales; family Nostocaceae; genus Calothrix_A. The sequence continues at coordinate 15,867 of JASJDS010000131.1, read as the reverse complement.
ATATTACTATCTGCAAACCATTGGGGACTGGTACGGAGATTGTGAATTAAACTCATTCCTGTGGGACTACAATCATGGAAAGCATATACTTCTAAACTGGGGTTACGACGCAGCATTTCCATAGTTGTTGCAAAAATACTTTGAGGATAACCAGTAATGCTGAGAATGGCACAGTTATTTTCAAAGTGGAAGTTATTAGCAATTAAAATTTGGGCAAGATTCGCACTATCACATACTACTAACCTATCAAAACTATAAACAGTAATATCGGGATTTATACTTGCTGGTGAGTTTTGTTCCCGTGGTGTAGGCAGTATATGATGAATTGAACCATTAATTTGCTGCCATCTGCTTAACCACTGTTGAAATTGACTGTTATCAAATAAAAATTCTTGGGATAATTGACTGAGAGATAGTTGTTTAGTTCCTAGGTAAATCGATGTCATTCCTAAAATCACGCAAATTGTAAATGCTGTAAATGAATCAAGAACAGAAATACTGGTAAATATTCCTATAATTAGAATTACACCTCCTAAAATTTGCAACCCTCTAGCGGCAGTTTTTCTGCCTTGATAATTGATTTTTATAGACTTAGTTTGTTGAAATAAATAGATAATAAAAACCACATTGAAAATGAGGGGAGCTAATATGAAAGCAGTATCTTGAAAAATACTGGAGAGAATACTTCCAACAAAGACTGTTGCCCAAATACTAAAAAATAGATAAGTAAATACTAAACCAAACAGATTCAAAGATTTTTTTCTTAACCGATTATCTAAAAAATAGAATAGTTGCTTAGGAGTAAAAAACAAAGTGTTATTGACAGAAATTTTTTCTATAGCTTTAGCGAACATCGGGTCTGTAATTTTGATAGCACCCATCGTAGTTGGTTCAAACACAAATGGATGACTACAATTTTTACATCGCCCTTGATTTGCTGTTCTATCTTTTAAATTATTATCAGTTCCACATCGAATACATTTCATAGTATTTATTGATTTGAAGTAAACACCTGATTTTTTAATAAAACACTGTAATCTTCCCGCATACGAATTAAACGATGTTCATAATCTTCCACTAATATTTCTGCTGGTTTGGGACGATGCAAAAAATGAGATGACATTGCATATCCATAAGCACCCACATCTAAAATGGCGATAATATCACCTATTTCTAAAGCTGGTAATTGACAATTTTTACCTAAATAATCACGGGAGTAAGTTGTATTCCCACAGATATCTGTTATATAAGTGTGAGAATCATAAATTTCTGTTTTTTCTTTACAAACGAGAATCTCTCGATATCCTCCATGTACTGAAAGTACAGTAATATTAGCAATAGTAGTATCGACACCAATAATTTGTTTTTTATCTTGCCATTTTACAGAAATAACCCGTGCTAAAAGAGTACCACATCTTGCGATCGCAGCACGTCCTGGTTCAATTATTAAGTCAATTTTTTTATCTAAACTGTTGATTTTATCTGTTATTTTTTTCCCAAATTCTTGCCAATCAAAAGCTACACCCCCATGATGGTAAGGGTACCCAAAACCACCACCAAAGTCTAAATATTCCCAATCTGGTAACATTTGTGCGGTAGCAATAACTTTATTAATTACCTCTGTAAAAGCTTGTGTTGCATTTGTTCCGGTTCCTCGATAAAAATGCAATCCACTAAGTTTTAATCCGGCTTTTTGGGTAATGTTGAGTGCTGTGTGAAATTCCTCTGGATGTACACCAATCCGACTGTCTCCGGTAATTTCTGGGAAATTTAAACGCAAACCAAGACGTAGAAAATTTGGTTTATCTTTTTCTGCTAAAACTTCACAACATAGCTGTAATTGAGCAATACTATCAAGATTAAGGGTAGTTACTCCCCAATCTAGGACTTGTTCCATCTCAGCATGATTTAAGTTGCTACCGCTATAAACAATTTGACTGGGATGAAAACCAGCCTCAAGTCCTAAATAAATATCTCCTGGGGTATTAGCGTGGAGTCCCCAACCAGCATCCCGAAAAATTTGCAGTAAAGCGACGTTACCGTTAGTGACGCTAGCAAAATGGAATTGAGTGTGGGGATAAGAAATGGCTGTAGTGATATGTTCAATGGTTTGACGCAGACTCACCCCATCATAAACGTACAGAGGAGAACCATAGATACTCAGTAATTCTTCAGCAAATTTATTCTGAAAAAGAGTATGATTTATTTCTTCTCTTTCTAACTCCACCCCTCATCACTCCCACAAATAATTAAAAATTGGTAATTAATAACTCCCAACTCCTAACAACTAACAACTAACAACTAACTCCCAATTCCCAAGGAATGTGGATTAAATAAAGAATCTAATGTTGGGTTACGCTGTCGCTCCACCCAACCTACAAACTAACAACTAACAACTAACTAATGTTGGGTTACGCTGTCGCTCCACCCAACCTACAAACTAACAACTAACAACTAACAACTAACAACTAACAACTAACTAATGTTGGGTTACGCTGTCGCTCCACCCAACCTACAAACTAACAACTAACAACTAATAACTCTTATACTTCCTCCATAACCAAGGAGGTAACCAAAAAGGATGATTCCAAGACTTTTTACCAGGCTGCTCTCCTAACACCTCTATTCGCCAAATTTCCCAAATAATCAATAACCAAAGTATTTCACCAATACGTCTACCTTGAATACTCCCTCCCAAATTACCTGCAATAATTTTGACTGCAATATCAGGATAAAAACGGTTCTCAGCACGAAGTATACCAGGATTTAACCAAGTTCCCAAATCATGCCAAAATTCATTCATACACCAAGAAGTTAAAGGGACTCCCATCCCTCTTTTTTGTCGCCATACAATTTCTGGTGGTAACCAATTTTCTACCGCTCGCTTGAGAATATATTTTTCACAGGCTCCCTGTAAGCAGAGTTCTCCAGACAAACGGAATGTCCACTTTGCTAAGGGTAAATCACAAAAGGGCGATCGCACAAATAAATCATGGGCAAAACCCAAATTTGTTGCACGGGGATGGATATTTCGCGCTCCTTTGAGCATTAATGTAGCCCTTCGCAGACGATGTAATAGGGATGGACACAATTCTTCATCAAGAGCTGTTTGTAACCAATCTTCCGGATGTAAATCCTGGATTTGTGCATAAAATTCTGGCTGATATACTCGCGCTTCATAACCCCAAAGGCGATGAAAGGTACGCATATATTGTTGAATAAATGTTTCTTTTTGTTGCGGATGTTGTCCTTGATAGACACCTGCTGCAATTAAAGGTTTATTTGTCCAACCTGCAAATAATTGATCCCCACCTTCACCATTAAAAATTATCCGAGTTTCCTGGCTAGCGGCTTGATATAAGAGATAGAGGGGAGCTGTTACACCATCACCAAAGGGAATATCTAGAGCTTTTACGGTGGGTATGAGTACTTGTTGTATCTTATCTGGTGTTGCTGGAACTTTCACCAGTGGTATATTGAGAAACTCAGCTACTTGTTCGGCATAGGGATATTCTGGGATTCCCGCCGCACCAAAATCTAAAGTATAAGCACGTACCTTTACCCCCGCTTGTACTAACAAAGCTGCTACCACAGAAGAATCTAACCCACCGGAGAGAAATATCCCTACAGTTTCATCTTTTAAGTCTTGTGTTTGCCGGTAAATCCCATCTTTAAGTAAGGTTTGTAATTGGGAAATCGCCGTTGCTTCATCTCGTATTTGTTCTGTGTATTCTCGCCATTCGAGTATTTTTTCTGCCTTTATTAGAGAAATAGTGCGAGATTGGGGATAACATTGCCAAATCATCTCCACACCTGCACTCACAGCAAATATCTGATGTACTGGTGTCAGGGGAGTAGAAACATAGGAAAAACAATTGTAACTGTATAAACCAGCAACACTTACCTGGGGGTTCTCCACAATGGGTAATAGTAGCTGCAATCTTGATGCAAACCAAATTACCTCTCCTTGCTGAGTCCAATATAAGGGTACTCTGCCAAAGGCTTCTCTGACTAAAATCAGGCTGTTGTCTTGCCCTATATTTACCCAAACATCAGGTAAATTTTGGATTCCAGATGCAGAAATGCTGGCAATTTGTTCCCCTGAAAATAAATTTTCAGCCTGATACCGAGAGGTTTGTGAATCAAGGGGATGATAAATATAAGCAATATTCAATAAATCATTATATTGCCATTTAGTATATTGGTAACTACTAACAACTTTATGGAATAAGTTTGCTAATTCTGACTGGGAACCGTAACCCCAATACCCGACAAATTGATGGGGATAAGTAGTAAAAATCTTGTCCATTATGGACTACTTTACTTGAAAATCTGCTTCACTAAGTTTACGACCATTTAAGAACATTTGTACTTGCCAATTGCCCGTAGGAGCGACAGTAGGAATAGTATAGCGACAGTAGGTATTCCAAACAGATGTAGTCAGGGTGCGGGTTTGATAGAGATTCTGTTTAACTACTTCAACACTAGGATTTATCCAATTACAAGAAAGTTGCAATTTTTTACCAACCGGACCATCCTTGAGGGTAACGCGATAAAACAATTGTGGATTACTTTGACGTTCAACAACCTTGAGATTTTCACCATTATCCTGTACTAGGGTAACACGGTCTTGTTGTGCTTGAACGCGAGCGATCGCAGAGTTATTCTGTTGTATAGAGAAAATTGAAAATCCGATCAATATAACTAATACCGCAGCGATACTCCCAATTATCCATTTATTACGTTTTTGCTGCGCCTTCAAAGCTTGTTTGCGCTGTAGCTGCATTAAGGCATCATCTAATAAACTAGATGGTAAATTTAATTCCTGCAAAATTTCTTCAACTTGTTTCCTATCAAGTTCTTCTTCCTCAAGTGCTTTCAGTTTTTCTATCTCAGCGATAATTTGTGTTAATTGTTCTTGAGTTAGTCGCTGTGTCATTTCAGTTATCAGTTATCAGTTATCAGTTATCAGTGAGAAGTTGCGGTGGACGGTAGGAAAAAAAATTGTGAATGAAGAATGAAGAATGCAGTTGGGGGAAAATTTCTAAATTCTAAATTCGCTCATTCTAAATTCTAAATTCGCTCATTCTAATTTACCCGATTAAGCAACTCTATCAGAGTTCTTAAATTGCCTGTTAATGCTGTTTCTGCAATTATGACTGAATGCTGCTTACCTTTATCTTCCACTGTCAATATATATTCAAATCTATCCGGGTAGATGTTCTCAGTGGTGATATGGGGAGGTAGGTTAAAAAAATCCACTGCTTCTACCAGTGTTAATAATTGTTGATTTTCCTCTGCTGTGAGGGAATCTGTATCTAAACTTTTGTGCTTAGATATGCCAGCAAATCCACCTGTGCGTTCCCATGAAATACGCATTTTTTATACTCTTGGAATGCTATTAGAGATTACTAAGAAATGAACTGGGAAAGAGTGACTTAGTCTAGAGACTTTATCGAAACACCCATTTTCCCAGTTTAACCATAGTAATGAGAAAATTTGAACCATGAATTATAGAGTAAGAAGGAAAGGCAAAATATTTAATGTGAGGCAAATGCAGTATTGTTCATAACTCATAATTCATAATTCATAATTCTAGATTACCCCTACTTCTTGCCAAGCATTTTCTACTGCCTTTTGTTCTCTACTACCTTCACCGTAAAGTTCTCCAGCGACTTGCCTTGTTACCTTAGCTGCACGGCGGAAATTAGAACGACGACGCAAGCGATCGCGTAAACTTATATACCATATTTTACCAGCTTTTTCCCAGGCATAACCGCCTATTTCCTTTGCTGCCAAGTAAAAGGCGCGATTGGGTATCCCCGAATTAATATGTACGCCACCGTTATCTTTAAAACCAATGTATATATCTTTCATATGACCTGGTTGGGGATCTTCACCCAAAAGGGGATCGTCATATGCAGTTCCTGGTGCTTTCATGGAACGGATACCCACACCTTTAATCTTGGGCATCAACAAACCTTCCCCAATAATCCAATCAGCTGATTCTGCTGTCTGATTTTTCACCTTTTGTTTGACTAGGGAACCAAACACATCAGACATGGATTCATTCAGCGCCCCAGATTCTCCAAAATAAATTAAACCTGCTTCATACTGGGTTACACCATGGGTTAACTCATGGGCAATCACATCGATAGATGTAGTGAAGCGTTGAAAAATTTCACCATCACCATCACCATACACCATTTGGTCACCATTCCAAAAAGCGTTGTCATATTTCACGCCGTAATGTACGGTTGAGTCCAAACGTAGTCCTTTATCATCAATGGAATTTCGCTCCAAGATGTCATGGAAAAAGTCATATGTTGCTCCAGCTGCATCGTAGGCTTCATTTACAGCTTCATCATCAACGGGGGGATCTCCTTCACCGCGTACCAGCATACCAGGTAATTGTTCACTCGCTTGAGCATCGTATATAGTACGACGTTTTTCCCCAGCAGAAGCAGACAAATAGATTCCACCTACTATTTCCCTACGTCCACGAAACTGTGATGAGGCATTTAAGGTTTGGAATGCCCATTCACGTTGTTCTACATTACCATTCACCACCATCTTTTCCAGCATATGGGGTGGGACAATGCAACAAATAGGGCATCTAGAGTGCATTTGATGGTTACATCTTAAAGATGGGGATTTTTTAGTATTTTTCTTTTTACGAGCCATATCTAATTAGTTCTCCTTCTATATGTAATTGGACTTATGCACTCGTTACCAGAAGTCATACCAAGTTGCGTTCTATCATAGTAGTTCGAGTCAATGGGATTGCTTCCTTACGTCGCAATGACTGGGTACTATCTTTGAATGCAACTTAGTATCAGGTATTTGGGGTGGCTTCCTTGTCCATGCATCAGTCCTGTGTAAATATCTGATGAGCAAAACAGGCTTTCAGTAGTCTGTAATCACAGATTCATCATCTATGATTACAGTAGCTAATGACTTTTTTCCGCAATACATATCTTGAATCAAGTAGAAGGCTAACTTGAAAATGGTTGTTAGTTGTTAGTTGTTAGTTGTTAGTTGACAACTTAGGTGTAGGAGCCGCAGTAGGGGCGCATTGCGTGCGCCCTTGAGGAGTTAGTCACAAAGCATTTTCATAGGCAGGTTGTGAGATTTTTTCATGAGGGACTAGCTTGAAAATAGGCGCGGAGGCGCGGAGTTTGTAGGGGCGCATTGCGTGCGCCCTTGAAGAGTTAGTCACAAAGCATTTTCATAGGCAGGTTGTGAGATTTTCCCGTGGGGGACTAACTTGAAAATAGGGAGTTCGGAGTTCGGAGTTCAGGAGTAGGGGCGCATTGCGTGCGCCCTTGAAGAGTTAGTCACAAAGCATTTTCATGGGCAGGTTGTAGGATTTTTTCGTGTAAGACTGATTTGAACAATAATTTTGTGTTGCAAAATGTGAAATAATTCTAGCAAGTTATTCAGATTAGGCTTTACAACAAGAAGTCAAGTTTTTTCATGGAGATATAAATTCCCCAAAATAATCTTTTTTGCTATTTGTTCAAATGAAATAACATTCCATGCAATTAATTAATAGTTATTAATTAATATTGAGTGCATATAGTGAGAATACATAAAAAGTTAATCACTAACATTTATCCTTTCTCCAACAGTCTCAAATACATCAAAATATTTTACAAATTTATAATTATATTCAATTAATAATACGAGTATATGAAAAATTATATGTACCGCAAAACATTATAATTTTCTGGTGACAAGGTTTTGGGGACTGCGATACGCGGAGCGTCAAGCCTCCGGCTTATCGCGATTAATAGTTACTAATTCCTAGTCATAGATAGTGAAATAGTAAGAATTCCCAAAAGTCCAAAAGTAACAGTAAAGACAAATTAAATGCTGTAAATTTAATGATTGGTAAATCAATATAGATGGTTTCTGGAACGTAAATAATGGCTCAGAAATAGAAAATGACAAAGAGTGAGGATTTTTTATATTATCCACAATAATTGATTAACTTAGTCACAGAGGTATCAATGAATATTAATGAAACCAGTGAAATTAGTGAATATAAAAATGAATATACATTAATCAGCGAACGACCGTATTTAAAAGGTAAATTATTGGTAGAAAATAACGTAGATTTTGAACATAACCATATTGCTCAACCTTCCACAGATACCTCTATCTGTAATGCTGCTAATCGTGGTAGAGTTGCTATTTTTATTGATGGCTCTAATCTTTTTTATGCAGCTTTGCAACTCAATATTGAAATTGACTACACCAAATTACTTTGCTATTTAACTAAAGGTGCTCAACTGTTACGTGCTTTCTTTTATACCGGGGTAGATCGTAGTAACGATAAACAGCAGGGTTTTCTACTCTGGATGCGTCGCAATGGCTATCGTGTTGTGACTAAAGATTTAGTTCAACTCCCCGATGGTTCTAAAAAAGCTAACCTGGATGTGGAAATAGCTGTAGATATGATGAACTTAGCTCCTCACTACAATACAGCAGTCTTAGTTAGCGGAGATGGAGATTTAGCCTATGCTGTTAACGCTGTTTCTTATCAAGGAGTGAGAGTAGAGGTAGTTAGTCTGCGCTCAATGACTAGCGAAAGCTTAATTAATGTTGCTGACTGCTTTGTTGATTTAGATAGCATTAAACAAAAGATTCAAAAAAATTCCCATTCTGGCTTTAGCTATCGGTAGTATCTAATCATCTAATGGGACTTAGACCAAAATTAGCTCGGAATTGAAGAAGGAAGAAGGAAGAAGGAAGAAGGAAGAGGGTTTGTGAGGGGTTCATTTCTCGTTCCTTGCCTCTGGCAAGGAATGCAGCGATTGAGGCTCCCGCCTCAAATCCGTGCCGGAGGCGGGAGCCTCTAAAGAGTGCATTTCCAGGCTCCAGGTGTGGAAACCAGGGAGACACTCTTAGTAGGGGAGCAAACCCATCAGACATACGCTTTAGTCAATAACCTCTCCAAACCTTAACATTTCTCTTGTGGATATTTGGAGATATTTGAAAAGGTTTGGTAAGAAAATTATTTAATAGTAACGCCTCTCGGATAGATATTCCGATTGTACCAAATACCTCGGCTCACTTACATGGTGGGGACATAAAGGTATAGGCTTTTACGCTCGATCAATAAAACACTTAAGATATTTTCCAATACAAGGGAAATTTTGGTAGCACTAGGAATATGCAACACAATTGAATCATGTTAAGCATAAATATTTTTGATATGGCTCAAGGTTTACCTAACTTTCACCACATTTCCCTAGCTTTAGCTCTCACTTATCTACTAGTGAGTTGCTACTTTATGATAAATTGGTTGATATTTTCTATTCGCAATCCCAGTTCCATCCCTGAAGAGAAGTTTTTATCCGTAGTTATGTTTGCCATGACAACTCTATTATGGCCTCTCGGTATAATTACCTCTTTTGTGCAGATTGTGAAGACAAAAAAGATTAAACTCAGTATAGCGATCGCTTGTCTAATTACCCTGTTTATTTTTAGTATAATGGCATACTTATTATAACCATAAACATTATTTATTTATTTGTAGCTCATGGCTTGATTGAGGTAAAAAAAAGGGATAGATGATTCACCCTAAGTGAATATCACCAATCCCCCAATTAGCTGCCCAGATGTATAACCTGGAAGCCTACCGACCGGTATCTCACCCATCTAGTATCATCTGAGATATTTAAATTGTCACCAGAATAGATACGGACTTATGAAATAACAATAAAAATGTTGTGAGTATAAATATTCAGTATTAATCCTGAAGCCATTTGTAAATCTTTTGTCTTACTCACGGTTGTTAGTTGTTAGTTGTTAGTTGTTAGTTGTTAGTTGACAGTTGATAGTCTTGAATTCATCACTCCTTCCCTCCTTCACTCCTTCACTCCTTCACTCCTTCACTCCGAACTCCGAACTCATCACTCCTTCCATTGCTAAAAGTGCCGTTCCATATGCTGCTTCCGTATTTATCGGAATGGTAACAGGTACTCCCAAATGACATTCTCGAATCTTCATCCATGTGTCGTTGATAGCACCACCACCAGCAGTATAAACATGGCTTAATGTTTCTGCTCCGAGTTGTTGTAATAATCCATATCCTTGTGCTTCTATACGGGCAATACCTGACAATAGTCCATACAAAAATTCCACCGGATTATCTGGGCGTGGTTCTAGTCGCGGTGGTAGATTGGGATCGTTAATGGGAAAGCGATCGCCTGGTGTTAATAAGGGATAATAATCCAAGTTACTCGGTTGAGAAATGTCAATTTCCAGGCTTAGGGTTGCCAATTCGGTACTAGAAAAAAAATGCTTTAGCACTGCTCCCCCCGTATTAGAAGCACCACCAGTCAGCCATAAATCCCCTAAGCGATGGCTATAAATACCAGATTGAGAATTTGCTATGGGAGTGGTGCTTAAAAGTTTCAGTACTAATGTAGAACCCAAGGAAGTCACCGCTTCTCCAGGAAATTTGGCTCCGCTTGCCAAAAAAGCGGCAATACTATCAGTAGTACCCGCACATACTAGGCAATCTGTGGGGAAGTTGTACCTAGCAGCAATTTCCGGACGTAATTTAGCAATGGGAGTACCGGGGGCTAAAACTTGGGGGAGATGAATCGGTATGTGGATATTTTCTAGCCACTGGGGATATTGGAGATTTTCTACGTCATAACCAAGCTTTAAAGCATTGTGGTAATCACTAATACCTAGTTGACCATGAAGTAAAAATCCTAACCAATCTGCTTGATGTAAAAAATATTTAGCGGCTGTAAAGGATGGTAATTTTGACATCCATATTAATTTTGCCAGACTGGATGTGGCACCCAGGACTGTATGCCCAGGGGGAGCAATATCTCGTAACTCTGTCAACACAGATGCTCCCCGAGGATCGTTATACATAATTGGTGCTTGTACTGGCTTACCATCGGCATCACAGACTAAAACTGTGGAAGAAGTACCATCAATGGCGATCGCCTGGATATAATGGCGATATTGTAGGGGTATTTCCTCCAGTAATTTCCATAAAGCTGTCTGCCAACAAACACTCCAATCTGTCAGCTCAGTAATTTCCCAGGGGCACTTGACCATAGTCACAACACATTTGTTTTGGTCAATTACCACACCCCGCATACCAGAGGTACCACAGTCTATACCTAAAAATAAACTCATTTTTTGATAAGTTTTAATAATTGAGTAGCTGACTAGAACCAGAAAAATTGTAATAATTAGGTAATTTATCCCCTTAATCCCCCCTTGATTGTTGCATCTTGTAACAACCTATTCCCCAATCTTGGCAAAACAGTGAAAAGTAGTAAACGAACTGTTGAATATATCTTCACATGAGGAGGCTTAAAACCATGACAGATATTCAGGTGTACATTATTCTGGTTGTGGCTATAATTCCTGGCTTATTGGCTTTCCGTTTAGGCACGGAACTCTATAAATAAGCAATCCTAAGCTGCCATGCGATCGCAGTTTAGTTGAGTTTAGTTGAGTTTGGGTTCAATCTCAACAGCTTACATCCAGGGAAGTAGGAGAGGATAAAGTATTTGGCTCATAGGAGGAGTAAAAGGCTGTAGAGGGAAAATTATCCCTTCCCTGTCTTCCCTTTGTGTCAATTTTTTCTCTCCTTTCCTGCTTCTTCATATTTCTAGTCAATGTTCCACGGTTGGGGAGTGGCAAAAACCGAGAATATACGTATAGCCATTACCAAAAAATGCAGTACTATGGCAGCTAAACAAAATCTTACAGAATTTAGTGCAAAGCCCACGAGTAGCAAAGTAAATACCTTAAAGATTTACTTTGTTGCATCCTTTTAGGCGTATCCCTAAACGGACGGGATGAAAACGCTGCTAAAAATATTCAAGCAGTCAGGGCATCGACTGTTGGGTTCGGCAATCTAAGACGGGCTGTGCCTGCTGTTGCCGTTTAACCCCAGAATCTCACGTTTTCTAAACGTGGGAGTATGTCAATCATTACTGGTAAGGTATTTACGGTATATCCGTTTACTCTGCAAGTTGTTATTGTGAATTAAATTATGAACGCGATTCAACCATCTTTTTTCCCCCCGGAGCCGATACAGAAAAAACCTCTCACCCCTCGACGTAAACGCCATCTCCGCCAAAGATATTACCGAGCCATGGCTGTAGAGATGACCCTGAAAATAGGAGTCAATATGGCGGTAGCAACTGTTGCGGTATCTGCACTTACATCTCTTTTACCTTATCATTGGTCCCAACAAGAAAAGTTACGGGAAATCAGTACCCAAGTGAAGCGACTGGAAGGTAATGTTAATAAATTAAGAGCAGATTTTAGTCGCAACTTCGATCCCCACCAAACAAAAACTATTATGCAAGAGCAGGGGTATAGATTTGATCCAAACCAACGTCGAGTGATTTGGAATAAAGATTCAGTTACTTACCCTCAATAGGGACTTCCAAATCAAAAAATAACCAATTCTCTGGAATGCAAGGAGCTCTTGAGCAGATTCTGTCTCAAAATCGGATAACTTAATAACTACCACATTTTAAAATTATTACAGAGCAAGGTTTTTTGCCAACCAGTAAAAATGTGTTTGTTTCTTCAGTTGGGAAGGGATTTAATCATTTGGACTGCTTCGGAATTTGCCATTTGCTTAATACCATAGCACTTGCTTTCAACTGGAGCTTGTGTAGCATAACCGCAGGATTCACCACCCCAAGTAGTAACTTACCATCTACTGCAATGCAATGGCTCAATGGGTGACTTTTGACTAACCCTTAGCGGTATATTAAACTTGTCCAAAAATTTATAATCCAGTCTGTACAAAAATTTTATAGTTTGGCTATATATCTTCAATATACTTACTAATAAGGGCTTGAGATAATTGGCGATAGTTTAAACTGAAGTTCTCCCCAAGCAAAGCAATTTTCAAGATTTTTTGAATCGCTATTATAGCGTTTCCTAGTCTACTGAGGTACATCTAAACTTTTTCCATCAAAGTAATCATCTTTGAAAGCTTACCTCACCAGATTGGAAGTTTATGAATAATTATATTGATATTTAGTCAAGAAATTATTTAGTTATTTCTTGATGAAAAAATAGCTAAATAATCTTAACTTTTTCATAACTTTATGATAAGGTTATCGCAATTTTTTTGTGATTAAATTAAAATTCCAAATTGGAAAATAAATAATGGAAGCATCTACCCTCTCGATTGACGAACTTCTTAAAGCTGATAGTACCAATGGTTCAATTGAAGGAAATAGAAATAATGGAAAGACCATTGATGAAGTTTCCCTAGATACTATTACCAAAACATTTGAATCGGCTCCCATAGAAACAATAGCCCTGGAAGAAGATTCACTAGAGTTGAAAGCAAGTGATAGCTTTAAACCAATCCCTATACCAATACGTCCTTTGCCTCCAACAAGAGTATTTGGGAAAGAGTTTGACCTAGTTGTTGATTATGTAAACAACTAGGTACAATAGGGGTCAAATCAGACACGACAATGCAGATAAGACAACTTCAGGAATGCCTGACCCCGGACAAACACTATTGTGGAATGGAACGGGTGCTACAAGAGACGGTATAGACTATCGCACTTCCGGTCAAGTAGATGCAATGGCTAACCCTGGTGATGCTTATTTTTATAGCCTTATCAATGACAGGGTTGCAATGGTATTTTCAACCACATTTGATGATAGAATTCACTTTGAACTCCCAAGACCAGCACAAGGTGGGATCTGGGCTACTAGCAATCAGATTGATGCACCAGGACCAGGTATGGATCAAGGGGTTCATGATGTGGACGCTCTGGAGTTGTGGGGACCTAATAATATATCGGATGCATTTTATTACTCTGTATACGGTGATGTTACATTCGATCCCCTCACTGGTCAAGTTGCCTCTGGAGCAGTCTTAGATCAAAACAATAATGTGATCTTTACTAGACAAGAGATTGCTAAGGCAGTTGGAAATGCAACAGGATTAGATGCCCAATTATTATTGGGTTACGTTAATGTAGATGCCATGATGGTATCTGGAGGGCGAATTGTGTTTAGTGTTGATCCCATCGAAAAAAGTGATTTAAATGGCACAGGTTTTCTAGATGGGGGTGAGATTTTTGTTTACGATAAGGCTACAGGTAGCAGCAACTTCTTGAAGCATGGTGGGCATTTATGGAACACTGATTTTGATGTAAAGGGTACATTTGGAACTGTAACAGAGAATATCAATGCTTTAGAGGCTGTGCCTTTGGGTCGTTTCGCATTTGATGTATCCTTGGATACAACAGCCTCTGCTGATTTGGTAGCTGTTGACTCTACTGTGGCTATTTAATTAAATAAACACATATCTTGCACCAAGGAAGTGGAAGCGTAAGTAGGGCTATGTCCCACTTACCAGATATTAGTAGTTTCAGGCTCTAATTTGATCAATCATCCTGTGGTGCAAGATGTGAATAAAGCTACATCAATTAACTTGGCTTTTATCGCCCTCACAATTACCGTGAAGTTGAAATATTGCAATCAAAAATTAAGCAGCATTTGATTCTTGCTTACCAATTAATACCAACTGTCTGGGAATTAATTACAGATAAGTACTGAAAAATTAATGGCTAATAGTCAATAGCTAACGGCTTCATTAGTAAACAGCCATTAAGTTATCATCTATTAGCCATTAGTATATGGATAGAAAGTTTAGTTGTAATACTGATACTTATTTCAAATTGAATTTGAGAAACCTATTAGCTCATTTAACCAGCTTTCGACCTGTAAGCGTAAGCTCGAAGTAGAATATTTATTTTGTTTGTTGTTTGTATTAATAATCATTAAAGCACGTTGGTAATCAGCGATCGCACAATTCCAATCTCCCCAAATATGGTAGGTTCTACCCCGTTCTGCTAAAATATGACTTTCCAGTTGACCGAAGAATAGTGCCACTTCCAAATTCTCAATGGCTTCTGCATATTTTCCTAATTCTCGCAGGGTAATAGCCCGATTAATCCAGCCACGAACATAGCTAGGATTTAAATCCAATGCTCGGTCATAATCCGCAATTGCTGCTGCTAATTCTCCACAAGCAGCGTAGTAGTTGGCTCGATTATTATATGCCGAGGCTAGTTTCGGATTCAGTTGCAGAGCCATATTATAGTCACAAAAAGCTTTGTGCCGATCGCCACTTTGAAAATAAATTAACCCCCGGTTATTATAATCAACAGCATTTTGGGGATGGCGATTGATTAATTGACTCAAAAGTGCGATCGCATCATTATAATCTCCTTTTTGAGCCAACTTCAACGCACAAGCTCGTACCTCTTTATCTGCAAGAGCGACTTCATCCCCTACCTGAGGATGATATTTGGGGATGAAACTGATGCTGTTGAGTACAGACTTGCATTGGTAATCTTGTGGTTCTCCAAATGCAAAAAAGGATTGGCTCTTCATATGTTCCTACCTGAGCTAATTGCTCTGTGTGTGAAATCTAATGTTCGTTCTCGTTGTCTTGGTAGTTACGACCCTGTGTGCTTTGTACTCGTATTATTTCATGCTTAGAAAGTAGTGACTACTGTTGATATTACCCAATACAATCAGTGCGAATTCAAAGTTTGGCGCTATTAATAGTGGAATCTACTCATAGATACTTCGTTCCCCAGTCCAATTCCAGAAACAGGAAATATTAATCTAGATGAATAATCGAAGATGCACAAGTACACAGAGCAACATATTGGAAAAATTCTCAGAGCAACAGCCATCGTCAACCGCTTCGCGGAAGTCAAAAGTCAAAAGTCAAAAGTCAAAAGTATGACCCCATCGATGAATCGAGGGGCTTGAAATAAGGAAAACATTTTTGACTCTCCACGGATGAATCCGGGGGCTTGTATCCAG
>JASJDS010000312.1 GCA_030065055.1 Calothrix sp. MO_192.B10 | reverse complement strand
TCAGGACTCAATTTTAAGCGGAGAAAGTTTATCAAAGTATTGGAACAAGTATACAGGTCTGATATCTCAGCACTTGTCGTCGCTTACTCCGATAGAGCTGTTAGATTCGGCTTCCCTCTTATTGAGTGGTTGTGCAAACAGTCAGGAGTTAAGCTCGTGGTTCTCAATCAGCGTAAGCTATCTCCAGAAACAGAACTCGTTGAGGATATCTTGTCCATCCTCCATTGCTTCAGTGCAAGGTTATACGGGCTTAGAAAGTACAAAAACAAAGTCACCGCATATATTCAAAACAAAACCTCGGAACCAGACAAAGAAGTTGACACCAAACAGTGTCAAGAAATTACGGGTGTTTCCTTGTAAAGAACTACATAAAATTTGGAAGCAGTGGTTAAATGCTTATCGTTGGATTTATAACTGGACAATTGCAACTTTAAAATCTGGTTCAAAGGCATCAGCCTACGACTTGCAAAAACAAGCTAGAGAATGTAATAAACCTGATTGGGTTAATTCATTACCTGGACACCAATTGCAAGAAGCTGTAGCTGATGCTGTTGACGCTTACAAACAAGCCATTGCTAACAAAGGTTACGCTAAGTTTAAATCGTGTCGGCAAACTAGCCAAGTAATCAAATTTAAAGCTGGTAATTTTAAAAAAGGTACTTGGTATGCTACCAAAACTAGAGGCACAAGTTTTAAAACACCTCAAGATTTCCCCGAAGAATGTGTTTATGGCACTCAATTAGTTTGGATTAAAGGCGCGTGGTATGGGATATTTCCAGAATATATAGAACCGATCCAAGTTGACAGTCAAAAAGTCGTAGCTATCGACCCAGGAGTCCGAACATTTGCTACTTGTTACGACGGGGAAAAAATAATTGAAATTGGTAAAAACGATATTGGGAAGATTCAAAGATTGTGTTCGTCTCTCGATAAATTAATGAGCAAAATAGACTTAAGCGTTAGCAAAAGACAGCGACGAGCTATGAGAAAAGCGGCTCATAATTTACGTAGTAGGATTCAGAATTTAATCAAGGATTTGCACAACAAGTTAGCTAGTTTTTTGGTTCATAATTACAAATTGATTTATTTACCAATTTTTGAAACATCAAACATGGTGATTAAATCAAAAAGAAAACTAGTTAAAAAAACAGCTAGAAATATGCTCACTTGGAGTCATTACAAGTTTCAAAAACATTTAATTCAAATGGCTCAACGCAATGGTGTTTTAGTTGTTTTATGCAATGAATCCTATACAAGCAAAACTTGTCCTGAATGCGGTCATATTCACGATAAATTAGGCGGAAACAAAAAATTCCAATGTCCTAGTTGTGGTTACACAGCTCCTAGAGATTGGAATGGCGCTCGGAACATCATGATTCGAGCTTTGTCGGCAACAACCATCGATATTAACGATGCTATACAGGTCTTACCTGCTTCTGAGTAGGTTTGCACAGGTTAAATGTTGCACAAGTCAACTTCCATCCCCAAAAAACCTGAGAAACAATATCACCGATAAACTAACACCGGAACCCGTTTATAAGCTGGAGTCCCACAACGAGGATCGATGTGTGCTTTAAATAAAACATTCGCTTCAGGATAAAACATAAACCCTACCCCTTCCCTAATCGCACCACTAATAATTTCAATATTCTCTAATTCCCCTGCATCTCCCTTCACCTTCACCCGTTGATGCTCCTCAAATCCACCCTTCTTAATATCATTAGGGTTCATTAAAATGCAATGACGATGGGGCATTCCTCGATATTTATCTTCACTGCGATATACCACCGTGTTGTGTTGCCCGTAGCTTCTACCTGTACCTAAAATCACTACAATTCCCTGGACTGGGGTAGAAATACTGAATGAATCAACAGGAGGTATATTTAACTCGGGTAAGGGTGTCACTGATAATTGTGCTTTCCCGTCAGGAGTTGCAAATTTGGGTTCGGTGAAAATTCTGCCTGCAATGGTAAATTCTGATTTAGTTGTGTCAATGTCACCAATTTTGGCATACCCAGGAATTGTTTTGGCAATTAATTGGCGGACATAAGTAGTATCTTGCAATCTGCGCCAGTTAATTGGAGTTTCACCATGTAAGCGATGGGCAATTTCTGTAATCAGTTCCACTTCCGAGATTAAATCGGAGTTGTTTGGTTGTAAATGGCTCTTACCTTCATTATTCAAACGGACAAAATTATTCCCCGATTCTGTTGTGGTTTTGTGGGGATTTTCAAAGCGGTTATATACAGGTAATATGAGGGTATTCTGTGCCGCTAAACCGTGAAAATGTCCTAAATTGGGTTTGGTTGCCACATAGAAAATTGTGTTAATTTTACCTAATGCTCTTTGTGCTTGGTGTAAATCGGGATTAGCTGCATACAAATTTCCACCCAAACAGAATAAACTATTAATCTTACCAGCTTCTGCGGCATCAATTAAAGCGCGAGCATCATAACCTGGAGTTTCACTCAGAGAATGTCCCAATAGTTGGGATAAAGCCTGTTTTATCTCCTCCCGCAAACGGATTGTTACCCCCATAGAACCAAATCCTTGCACGTTGGAATGTCCCCGAATAGGCATGGTTCCTGCACCTAATTTTCCGGCATTTCCGGTTAATAAGGCGGTATTGGCAATACTTTTAACATTATCTACGCCGTTACTATGTTGGGTAATTCCCATTGCCCAAGCAAACACAACCCGTTCGGATTTACCAATAGTATGGGCAACTGCGGTAATTTCTTCCGGGGAAACACCACAGGTATTAGTAATATTTTCCCAACTGGTTTGTTGGGCGTAATTTATAACTTCTTGCCACCCTTGTGTATATGCTTGTAAATAATCTTGTTTAACTAAATTTTGCTCAATTAAAGATTTTTGAATCCCCACAAACAAAGCAGTATCACTTCCGGGGATTGGCTGTACATAAAAGGTGGAAATATCGGAACCACCTTGAAGTAAAGATTTTATCGGAAAAGCCGGGGAAGCAAATTTCACTAAACCTACTTCTATTTGGGGATTAATAATTATTATCTTGCCATTTCTCTCCCTCAATTTGATTAATTCGTTCATCAATCGGGGATGATTTGCAGGTGCATTAGAACCAACTAATACCACACAATCTGCGTGTTTAAGACTGTCTAAACTTACCATTGATGTGCCTGAGCCAAAAACCTGCTTTAAGCCAACGGTAGAGGCTGCATGGCACAAATCAGAGCAATCTGCTAGGTTATTACTACCCAAGGCTCGCATCATCAATTGTAATAAGTAGGCCGCTTCATTGGAAGAACGCCCGGAACTATAACAAGCAACCCGTTCGGGGGGCTGACGAAAAGCTTGTTCCGCAATCTGATATACTTGTTCCCAACTGATGCGTTGATAATGGGAACCTCCTGCTTTCAGGAGTAGGGGATAACTCAGCCTACCCAAGCGATCGCACTGTTGAGAATTGAGTTGTTGTAACCCTTGAATGGTATACTGGTCAAAGAAATGAGCTTTAAGTGGTGCTTGTAATTCTGATGCGATCGCTTCTACACTTTTAGCACAACGCTGTAAAGATTCCCCAGCTTCGTTAACAAAGCCTCCCTCCTGTCCCCCTGTCCCCCAAGCACAGGACAAACAAGCACTCTTATGATTGAGAGTTTGCCACAGTTTTAATCCTTGAGGTGACAAACTATTTTCTACCCAATATTGAACTACGGGTAAACCACCCCCCGCTTCGGGTTTTGACGATTGAGTCATGACAACGTCACTGCTTCATTTTTACTCCTTTATAGCAATTTTTTGAAAATTGAACGGTAACTTCCAGAGTAATGGCTTAAATTTCATGCCAATAGTTAAACCTAAAATATGCAGTTCAAATTCTGTCCCCTGGAGGAATTTAAATCCACCTAAAAAAAATAAAGAAAAATGAATGATTTGATTGTATCTTTGAATGCCGATGATTTTAGTATAATCTTTCCCAATTCCCAATGCACTCAGTAAATAATTCGTGTTAGCTTGATTTAAAACCCACTGAACGTAAGTATTACTATTGGGACCAGGATAATAACGATATAAATAATTATATTGGTATGTTTCTGGACTGTTTTCAATAATTTGAGCCAGTAAACTTGCTGTTTCTCCTTGCCATTCCTTTTCTAACCAACTGACTCCATTACCAACTCCAGAGTAGTAAGGCATTAAATTTTTATGTAAATGCCCCCAACTTTCTGGACATCGACCGGCATTTTGCCAAATTTCCCATCGTTGTTGTTGGTTATCTCTAATGATTACAAACCAATAATGTACAGCAATATATCCTAGAATCGAAGGAAGTTTAGCTGCTCTCAGCTGGACAATTGGTGCCATTTAATTTTCTGTGATTATCCTATATTCAATACTAATAATGAACTACCCCGCCTCAAAGGAGGACGGGGTTTCTAATTCCCCATCCGATTTGAGGTTGGATTTTTGACGCTTCTTCTGCCCAAGTTGCCGCATCGAGCCAGTATGCTTACGCTTACTAGTCGAATTGGTAGAGCTTAGACATCCACAGTCTGCGAGGCTGGTTCCCAACCCCGGTTGCTGATTTGTTGCAACGTTGTACATCACCATCACAGAACCTCTATCACGGGGTATCTCAAAACCACATGCATCGCAAATGTGATATCGGTTTGACAATTGTGCCCAATGCTTGTGGATTTTTCCGCAGTTAGGACAATGTCTGCCTTCTTGTAGCCAATACTTACTCACCTGTTTTATTTATTTTACTATAGGAATCCTATTTGATTTCTGAAAAAAATTTGACCTCTAACCCTTGTCAAACAGGGATTTGAACCTCAGTATGGGTTCAAAATTCAAGTAGGAGTCCTATAGATATATTGGAATACAATCAGTTTACCATCGTTTCCGCATATGACTAGAAATTTTTATGACTAAATTGCGTAGAGGCTCACACGTTGTTTTCTCTATTCACCTGCATATTGTTTTTGTCACTAAGTATCGGCGTCAGGTGCTAACACCAAACATGATCCAAGACATGAAACAAGCACCGTTACAAATCGTAAAAGATTATATTCAGCACCAGTCTGGTGGGAGATTGGACAAACTAGGGGCATCGTAGGTGAAGCCTTCTCGAAGAGTACCCCTAGTTTGTCCCGGCTATCCATCCCCACCGTATAGACGGATGGGGAATTCCGCCGAATTAGTTAAAGCATCTTTTCCAGAAATTGTTTTGCCCGCTCGCACTGGGGATGACTAAAAAATTCTTCCGGGGTATTATCTTCTGCCAATCTACCTTGATCTAAAAACATAATCCGACTGGCAACTTCCCTGGCAAATCCCATTTCGTGGGTGACAATTGCCATTGTCATTCC
>JASJDS010000137.1 GCA_030065055.1 Calothrix sp. MO_192.B10 | reverse complement strand
ATCAGTACGCCGAACCAACCGATGTATACACGGTTTTCGGTGCTGGTGATCCAGCCACAGAACTGTTCCCACAGGTTGGCGCTTTCGCGTCTCTGTAAGGTTGTGGTCATTTGTATTTATGATTGCTGTTATGTATTTGCGTAGGTGTGATTGCCTACTGAAATCTAATATAAGAGTTATATTGAGTTTTGTAAAGCTTTTTAACACAATTGTTACTGATTGAAGAGATAAGTTTTGATTATATTTAGGAGTTAGGAGTGTGGGGAGTGTGGGAAGTGTGGGGAGCAGGGGGAGCAGAGGAAGATGAAATAATTATTCCTTCACTCCCTCACTCCTTCACTCCTTCACCCCATCACTCCATCACTCCCATCAACCGGGGGGCCATTTCATCTGTCGTCCACCGAGGATATGTATATGTAAGTGATAGACTGTTTGACCACCATCTGCACCAGTATTAATCACCAGGCGATAGCCATTTGTTAATCCAGCTTGTTGAGCAACTCGTTTAGCAGTTAATAACAGGTGTCCCATGAGAGCATGATCCTGGGATTCTGCATCATCTAATTTGGCAATGGGTTTTTTGGGGATTACGAGAATGTGAACGGGTGCTTGGGGGTGGATATCGTTGAATGCTAGGGCTAGGTCATCTTCGTAAACAATGTCAGCGGGAATTTCCCGGCGAATAATTTTGCTGAAAATCGTCTCTGTGGTTTCACTCATGGCGATTCACTTGCTTATTTGTTAGAGATTTTAAAGGTTTAGTGGTTATAGAAGAAATAATTAGCTCATGCTTGCCAGAGTTTGGAGTGCATCAATAATTGGCATCGATGCCGTAAAAGTAGGAGTAGAAGTGGATATTTCCCGTGGTTTGCCGGGAATTGTGGTTTTGGGATTACCGGATGCGGCGGTGCAGGAATCGCGGGAAAGGGTAAAGGCGACGCTTAAGAATGCGGGTTTTGCTTTCCCTATGGGGAAGATTGTGATTAATCTCACCCCTGCTGATTTACGGAAGGAGGGGCCTTGTTTTGATTTACCCATTAGTGTGGGGATTTTGGCGGCTTCTGAGCAAGTTCGGGCAGATTTATTAGGAGATTATCTATTTTTAGGTGAAGTTTCCCTGGATGGTAGTTTGCGTCCAGTGGCTGGTGTATTACCCATTGCAGCTGCGGCACAAAAGATGGGAATTGCTGGTTTGGTGGTGCCAGCAGATAATGCCCAAGAAGCAGCAGTGGTGGAAGGATTGGCTGTTTATGCTTTCAAAAATGTGGCTAATGTGGCGGATTTTTTGAATAATCCAGCCAGTTACAAACCCGTGCAGTTGGATGGTTCGTCAGGGAATATCCATACAACATCCCTACATCCTAGTGTGACCGATTTAAGGGATGTCAAAGGACAGGCTCACGCCCGTCGTGCTTTGGAAATTGCTGCTGCTGGGGGACATAATTTAATTTTTGTGGGGCCACCGGGAAGCGGAAAGACAATGTTGGCAAGGCGCTTACCGGGAATCCTACCACCATTGGAATTTTCTGAGGCATTGGAAGTAACTCGCATCCATTCTGTGGCAGGTTTACTAAAAAATCGCGGCTCCCTAGTGCGCCATCGTCCTTTTCGCAGTCCCCACCATTCGGCATCTGGTCCTTCTCTGGTGGGTGGTGGTAGTTATCCTCGTCCCGGAGAAATTTCTCTATCACATTTGGGTGTACTTTTTCTAGATGAGTTAACAGAATTTAAACGAGATGTATTGGAGTTTCTGCGTCAACCCTTGGAAGATGGTTTAGTCACTATTTCTCGCACCAGACAATCTGTGATGTTTCCGGCACAGTTTACCTTAGTCGCAAGTACTAATCCCTGTCCCTGCGGTTATTATGGCGATACTATCCAGCAGTGTACCTGTTCCCCCAGACAACGGGAGCAATATTGGGCAAAATTGTCCGGACCATTAATGGATCGGATTGATTTGCAAGTGGCGGTGAATCGCCTCAAACCAGAGGAAATTACCCAACAACCCACAGGGGAAGGTTCTGTATCCGTTAGAGATAGGGTACAACAGGCACGGGATCGCGCCGTGAAACGGTTTCAAACAGAAACAAATCTGCGTTGTAATGCACAAATGCAGAGTCGTCATATATATAGATGGTGTCAGTTAGATGATGGTAGTCGCAATTTATTAGAAGGTGCCATTAGAAAATTGGGTTTATCAGCACGGGCAAGCGATCGCATTCTCAAAGTAGCACGAACCATTGCAGATTTAGCTGGAGATGACAATCTCAAACCTCAATATGTTGCCGAAGCCATACAGTATCGCACCATAGATAGGATGCAGTGAGGGGAGGAGGGAAGGAGGTAAAATTACAACATATATGATAAGTGTTTCAGCCGACATGATGTGAGTCAATAAATATGAACATATCACCACCTAATCGCCAGCTGCGTGTTTCATGGCAAGCAGTTTTTTCTCTACTAATGTTTATATTTATGTATCTGCCAATTCTGGTACTTGCTGTTTACAGCTTTAACCAGTCTCCCTATAGCGCAGATTGGCAGGGTTTCACCCTCGATTGGTATGGCAAATTATTGAGTGATGAACGAATTTTATCTGCTTTAAAAAATAGCTTAATAGTTGCCTTCAGTGCTGTGGGTATTTCAGCAGTTCTAGGAACCTTGATGGCTGTAGGCTTGGCACGGTATCGCTTTCCTGGTAAGGGTTTGTATCAAGGGATTGCCTACTTACCCTTAATTATCCCCGATATTGCGATCGCAGTGGCTACCTTAGTATTTTTAGCTACCTTTGCCATTTCTCTCAACATATCAACTATTATTGGCGCTCATGTAGTATTTTGTCTGGCTTATATTGCTTTAGTTGTTTCTTCTCGCTTTCAGAATTTAAATCCCCATTTAGAAGAAGCTGCATTAGATTTAGGTGCAACACCAGTACAAGCCTTTCTCAAAGTCCTGTTACCCCAACTAATGCCTGGGATTATTGCCGGTTGCTTACTTGCTTTTGTTCTCAGTTTAGATGATTTTTTAATTGCTAGTTTCACCGCTGGTAGTGGTTCTAATACCCTACCCATAGAAATCTTTAGCCGCATCAGAACAGGTGTTAAACCAGATATTAATGCTCTGAGTGTGATTTTAATTGTAGTCTCGGCACTAGTTGCATTAGTGGCGGAATTGATTCGCCTTGTTGGAGAACAAAAGAGCCATCAATGAATAGCTTTATCTAAATATTATTTCAATTTCAAAATATGTCCATGAAATTATTAACATATTTTCATCTAGATATTTTTGAGATAAAATAAATAGTTAATCATAAATCTTCATAGTTTTCATTTATCAAGTGTTTGTGAACCGGAATATTACAGACATGGGAATCTATGATTAATTAGTCAATTTTCCTCAGTATTTGCCCGTAAAAATTGTCAATAACCACTGATATTTTGTCTTGATAGCAATTATTTTTAAAGTTTGTTTAAAGTCTTGGTAATTATACTGAGATGATTATTATCTCTACTTAAAATAAATTTTAATATTGCCAATTGCAGCTAAAAAAATATGACTATAAACTAGTATTGTGTCGTCTGAAGCAAGCTTAGCAACAGATGATATAAATCTAGTTTTAATAAATGCAAAAAAGCAAATACGTTTATGCATACTAAATATATACCATTTGCGATCGCATTTGTACTGTCAACCTCTCTATCACCACTCTTGATCAAACCAGGTGTTGCAGAAATACCAGGAATAAAGCCTATCTCTTTCACTCCCCCAAATAGAGATAGAATGGCTCCTGGTCACAGTAAGGGAGGAGCATCAAGAGGAAATTGTGATATCGATAAAACAAAATCCATTACTGAGTCAATAACACCATTGATGCCAAAAAGTAACATTGGTCTGACACAAAAGAGTAATCCAAGTGTTTTTGTTTATCTTCCTCAAAATAGTGGAAAGGAAGCAACATTCGTCATCAAAAAACAAAATGGTGATGTCCATTATCAAGCTGATTTGACCTTACCTCAACAAAAGCCAGGTGTGATGAAAATAGATATTCCTAAGGGAGCAGAATTAGTCAAAGGCACTAAGTATAAATGGTTTATGGTGTTCTCTTGCGATCAAGAGTTAACTGTAGATAGTCCGAATGTAGAAGGAGTGATTGAGCGAGTTTCATCCACATCCAACATTATTAGCCAAAATAAGCCCAAGGGACTTCAATCGGTAAAGAATCTTGCTCAAGCTGGGCTTTGGTTTGATACCGTCCATGCCCTGGCAGAATTAAGACAATCTCAGCCCAAAAATGTAGAATTTAACAAAGCTTGGAAGGCTTTATTAGAAGATAAAAACGTTGGGCTCAAAGAACTTGCAGAGCAACCATTGATCTATTAATCATAATCCTCTAAGACAGTGGGTGCGGACATAAACCAACCATTTATAAAAAGTCAAAACTAGAGAACAAAATACTTTTGAATGGGTGAACCCTCCGGGGTATTTCCTAAGCCATCCGATGAAAATTTTAAGCCCGTAGACCCGTAGTGGTGAGTCACTCCGGTGGACGGGTGAATCCTGCGGATACGCTACGCGTTGGTGCAGCCTCTCCGGAGGAGATACCCGTAAACGCGCACCGGCTTGCCGCAGCACGTTGCGCTTTAGCTCCCGCTCCTCTGAAGGAGGCACACCACCAAGTATGTAAGTAGCCTTATTCCTTTCCCCTTTACCCCTTACCCTTTTCCTTACTTACAAGCCAGAAGAAGATGTACCTCCTTTACCTGCAATCTACTGTAACTAAAACTATAAAAGCCCGCTGATGCGGGCTTTTATTTCCAAAAAATAGGGGATAAGGTGGAATGAATCTAAAATTGGATGGCACATATTAGCCTTAGTTAAGAGTATATACCGATAAAAAAAAACTATTTTTTGGCTATAAAGATACATAGTTAAGTGTGATATCAATTAATCAGCAGGTTGCATTATCAGCTTGTTGATCTTCTACCTTCTTGTAGTAGAGGAGATAATTATAAAATCATTTCAAATTTGAATTTTCAAAAATTTTATTATTTATGCTTTCTGTTTTATTTTTGATTCTCCATATATAAATAATTTAATATCAATGTGGTCTAAATTAAAAGTGCATCTTTGGCGATGGCGTTTTGTATTTCTGACAGGTCCCAGTGTCGCAATATGCGTTATGGCTGGGAGTCTTGCAGGTTTATACCAGCTACTAGAATGGTCAACTCTAGAGAAATTGATGGCATTACGTCCTACTGAGCCAGCAGAAAAACGCATTCTCATCGTCAAAATTGAGGAAAAAGACATTGCTGAAGTAGAGAAATGGCCGATTAATGATGCTATTTTCGCTCAACTACTGTCTAAACTCAAGGCTCACAAACCAACAGCCATTGGTATGGATATTTATCGGAATTTACCAGTAGAACCAGGTCATCAGCAATTGGTGGAAGTGATGAAGAGTACACCCAATTTAATCGGTGTTAAAAAAATGATTGGAGAAAAGGTTCCACCATCTCCTACCCTATCTCAACTCAATCAAATTGCTCTTGCTGATATGGTTTTGGATCGAGATGGTAAAGTACGACGAGCATTGTTATCTGCTGGTGATGACAATGGTCAAGTTTTTTTGGGTTTAGCTCCTCGTTTGAGTCTAATGTATCTCCAAACCCAGGGTATCGAATTAGAACAACTGGATCAGAAAGGAACTATTTTACGTTTAGGAAAAGCAGTATTCAAACCCTTACAGGGAGATGAATTTATTTATCAAGGTGCGGATTTGGGAGGATACCAAATCTTACTTAACTACCGAGGATTTAAAGAAAAATTTGATACAGTTAATATGCGAGATGTGTTGAATGGTTCTGTATCCCCAGAACTAATTCGCGATCGCATTGTTGTAATTGGCACAATAGCAGAAAGTATCAATGACTTCTTTAGTGTTGGCTACAGCAAGAAAGCAACTGATACAGGAGAACTTATGCCTGGTGTGGTAGTTCACGCAAATTTAGTCAGTCAAATTGTCAGCGCAGCAATTGATGGTAGACCTTTGATACAAATTTGGTCTTCCTCTGGGGAATGGCTGTGGGTGATATGTTGGTCTTTTATTGGTAGTGGTGTTAGTTGGCAGTTACTCCAGATTAATTCTACACGTAAGCGATCGCTATGGGGATTACCCATTTTGGGTATGGCATTAGCCACAGGAAGCTTAGTCATTAGCAGTTATGGGATTTTTCTCTCAGGTTGGTGGATTCCCATGGTTTCACCAGCACTGGCTCTAGTTGTGTCTGCCATTGTCACCAGTAACTTTTATAAGCAAAACCAATTACAACAAGCCAACCGGCAACTACAGTCATATTCTCGTAATCTGGAAGAGAAAGTTCAAGAACGTACCCAAGAATTAGAGTCAGCCAAAATTGCTGCGGATGTTGCCAATCAAGCCAAAAGTGAGTTCTTGGCAAATATGAGTCATGAATTACGTACACCTCTGAATGGTATTTTGGGATATGCACAAATCCTGCAAGATTCACCTTTACAGGAAGAAGAATTAGATGGTGTTAACATCATTTATCAGTGTGGTTCTCACCTACTCACTTTAATAAATGATGTTTTAGATTTATCTAAAATAGAAGCTCGCAAACTGGAGTTACACAAGCATGATTTTCACTTTCCTTCCTTTTTGACGGGAGTTGGGGAAATATGTCGCATTCGTGCCGAACAAAAAGGTATTAACTTTACTTGCGAAATAGACCCACAGTTGCCAGAAGGAGTTCACACAGATGAAAAACGCCTACGTCAAGTATTAATTAATTTGCTCGGCAATGCTATTAAATTTACAGAAAAAGGTGGGGTAAATTTCAAAATTAATTATGTAGAATCTAATCATTATAGTGATTCTTTAAATACCTGGAATTTTCATAGTATTAACAATGAAAAAACTCCTCGAAAAATTCATTTTGAAATTGAAGATACTGGTGTAGGAATGACACCAGAACAAGCAAGTAAAATATTTATTCCCTTTGAACAAGTAGGTGATAAGAATAAACAAGCAGAAGGTACTGGATTAGGATTAGCAATTAGTCACCAAATTGTACTATTAATGGAGAGTACAATTAATGTAGAAAGTGAGGTAGGAGTAGGGAGTAAATTTTGGTTTGATGTAGACTTAGAAATAGCTAAAGACTTATTAGAAACTAAAAAATCACATATACTAGATAAAAAAATTATTGGTATTCAAGATAAAATCCCCAAAATATTAATAGTTGATGACCGTGCGGCAAATACGGAACTAGTCAGTAAGATGCTAACAGCTATTGGATTTTCTTGTTTTGAGGCAAGTAATGGTCAAGAAGGTTTAGATAAGTTAGCAGAAATTCAGCCAGATTTAATTATCACTGATTTGTCAATGCCCCTCATGGACGGATTGGAGATGATTAAACGTATCAGAAATCATAAGTTATATCAAAACTTACCAATCATCGTTTCTTCTGCTAGTGCTTTTAGCACTGATAAAGAAAAAAGTTTAGCTGCTGGAGGAAATTATTTTTTACCTAAACCGGTGCAGCTAGATGAATTATTACAAGCACTAAAAAAATATTTAAATTTAGAATGGATTTATGAAAATAACAGGAATAATTTGGTATCTGCTAATAGTCATGCTAATGATCATAACGAATCATCAATTGATATTAATAAAATAATTCCTCCATCACCAGAAATGTTAGATAAGCTTTTTGATTTGGCAATGAGGGGAAATGTTCGAGCTGTATGTCAATTATTAGATGAAATAGAAAATTCCGATGATATATTGATACCATTTACTGTGTATATCCGACAATTAGCAGATAATTTTCAAGTCAAGAAAATCCGTGAGTTTATTAAGTCTTTTGATGGGGTGAGTCTATGAATACAAGTGAATTCTCACAAGCTGTAATCTTAGTAGTTGATGACAATCCCACAAATTTAAAAGTTTTGTGTGGAGCTATTGCAGCTGCAGGTTGGGAAATTTTAGTAGCCACTGATGGTGAAAGTGCCATTGAACAAGCCGAATATGCTCATCCTGATTTGATTTTGTTAGATATTATGATGCCAGGAATTGATGGGTTTGAAACTTGTCAACGACTCAAGGCAAATCCTGACACCCATGATATTCCCATTTTATTTATGACCGCTCTTTCGGATACTGTGGATAAAGTTAGAGGCTTATCCACGGGAGCAGTTGATTATATCACTAAACCTTTTCAGACAGAAGAGGTTTTAGCTAGGGTGAATGTACATTTAAAATTACGTTACCTGAGTAAAAAACTAGAAAGACAAAACCAGGAATTAGAACTGCGAGTACAGGAAAGAACTGCGGAATTAGCCGAGGCTTTGGAAAATCTCAAGCAATCACAATTACAGACAGTTAAAAACGAAAAAATGTCTAGCCTCGGTGAATTAGTGGCAGGCATTGCCCATGAGATTAATAATCCTTTGGGTTTAGTTATAGGGAATTTAGAATTAATGAATGATTATATATCCGACTTTTTTGAGCATTTACAACTGTATCAACACCACTATTCTCAACCAACTCAAGATATTATCAAACACGCTAAAAAAATAGATGTCGAACAAACTATTGAAGATATAAATGATTCTAAATCATCTATCAAAATTGGTTTAGAACGTATTGCTAAAGTGAGTAATAGTTTACGAACCTTTGCGAATCCTGATATTTCTCGTAAGGAATATATAGATATTCATGAGTGTCTTGATAGTACTTTGATTATTTTAAAACATAGGATGAAAGGCAATGAAAAAAGGGCAGATGTTCAAGTACGTAAAGATTATGAACAATTACCATATGTTGAATGCTATCCAGGAGAAATAAATCAGGTGTTTATGAATGTTATGACTAATGCCATTGAGGCTTTTGAGCAATTTAATGAAGATTGCACTAATCCGGGAGAAGGTATAGAAGAAAACTTATTGACTTGCTCTACTGGATACAATGAAGATATGAGCCATATTACTATTTCCATTAAAGATAATGCTGGTGGAATAAAACCTGAGTTAGAAGACAAAATATTTGAGCAGTTTTTTACCACTAAACAAGGAAATGGTAATACTGGCTTAGGATTGTCTATCACTCAGGAAATTGTAGAAGAAAGACACCAAGGAAAAGTGAAATGTATTTCCCAATTGGGAGAAGGAACAGAATTGATTATTGAACTCCCAATTACTTGATTACAGATTGATAATTCGTAATTTGTAATTCATAATTCATAATTGATAATTTGTAATGTCCCTTAGCCCTTTCAGGGCGGCTGTGCCAACAGGGGAGCTACGCTTTAAGGATCGCTATGCCCTAGGCTTTACGTAATTCGTAATTCAGCCCTGAAAATTATTGAATAATTATACAGAAAATTAATTAATGAAATTATCTATAAAATTAACTATGAAAAGAAGTTTTAAATATAGTGTTTGTTTAGGGTTACTCACCTTATTGCTAACCACCGGTTTGCCAGCATTGGCACGTACTGAGTTTAGATTAAAAATTAATACACATAATTCTGTGTTATCAACTACGATTAAAGTAGCTGATGAACCACAATTATTGTTTAATCAAGGTACAAATCTTTTAGAAGCAGGACGTTTTACAGAAGCTGTCAAATTCTGGCAAGAAGCTGCTGCTAAGTTCGAGAAACAAGGAGATATTACAAACCAGGCTTTGAGTCTGAATTACTTATCTTTGAGTTATCAAAATTTAGGGAATTGGCAACAAGCGAAAACAGCAATTACCCAAAGCCTGAATTTGTTACAGCAACAAAAAGGGAATGCTGCTACCTTGGCAGTTGCTTTTAATACTCAGGGAAATTTACAAATTGCCACGGGAGAAACAGAAGCAGCTTTACAAGCTTGGCAAAATGCAGCCAAAGCCTACAAGTCAGCTGGCGATCGCGTGGGGGAAATAGGTAGTAAAATAAATCAAGCTCAAGCTCTCCAGGCTTTAGGTTTATATCGTCAAGCCAATAAGTTATTAACCAATGTCAATGGTGAGTTGCAAAATCAGCCAGATTCCCTACTCAAAGTTAAAGGATTACAAAGCCTGGGAGAAGCATTACAAGAAAGAGGGAATATTAAACAATCCCAGACTGTGTTAACCCAAGGTTTAGCAATCGCAAAACGGTTGGGTTCTACAGCAGATACTAGCAAAATTCTCTTGAGTTTGGGTAATGTTGCCAGAAGTTTACAACAAACCCCCACCGCACTGGATTACTATCAACAAGCAGTAGCAACTACCACTAACCCCAATTTAAAAGTAGAAGCACTGTTAAATCAGTTGAGTTTGCATATAAACAGTGAACAGTGGGAACAAGCTCAGTCTTTATTAACACCCATTAAACCCCAATTAGCTAGCCTGACTCCCAGTCGCGCATCTGTTTACGCAGCAGTTAACTTTGCTACTAGCCTTTCTCGGTTAGCAAAACAAGATAATCAAGCTGCATCTACCATTTATCAAGATGCTGCCAACATTCTGGCACGGGCACTAAAACAAGCAGATAATTTGGGAGATTTGCGAGCTAAAGCCTATGCATTAAACGAGTTAGGGAAACTATATCAACAAACCCAACAATTATCATCAGCCTTAAAGCTTTCTCAACAAGCCTTACAAATTTCCCAAAGTATTAATGCTGGTGATATTTCTTACCAGGCTGCTTGGCAAGTTGGTCGCATTCTCAAACGTCAAGGAGATAATAAAGGAGCCATTACAGCATATAATTCTGCCCTAAAAACCCTGAAAAACCTACGTGGTGACTTAGTAGCCATTAATCGTGATGTCCAGTTTTCCTTCCGAGAAAGTGTGGAGCCGGTATATCGGGAGTTTGTGAGTTTACTTGTATCTGAAGACAATAAAGCCGAGATATCCCAAACCAACTTAAAGCAAGCTAGGGAAACCATTGAAGCTCTACAACTGGCAGAATTAGATAACTTCTTTCAAGAAGCTTGTTTAAATGCCAAACCCCAACAAATTGAGCAAATAGATTCCACCGCAGCGATTGTTTATCCAATTATTCTACCCGATCGCTTAGAGGTAATTCTTTCAGTTCCCAACCAACCCCTCTCCCACTACCAAACCACCATATCTCAGTCTGAGGTAGAGAAAAGCATCAAAAAGATGCGACGTTCCTTGAATCCGGTATTATCTGACAAAGAACGATTAAAGCTTTACCAGCAATTGTATGACTGGTTGATTCGTCCAGCAGAATCTCAGTTAGCTAATAGCGGTGTAAAAACCCTCGCATTTGTGCTAGATGGTTCCTTGCGGAACTTACCAATGGCAGCTTTACATGATGGAAAACAGTATTTAGTGGAGAAATATAGCCTCGCCTTATCTCCAGGAATGCAATTATTGCAAAGCAAATCCCTCCAAGAAGAAAAACTACAAGTACTTACAGCCGGCGTTAGTGAAGCTCGCCAAGGTTTTAAAGCCTTACCAGGAGTTAAATCTGAGGTGGAAAAAATTTCATCATCAGTTACCAGTAAGGTACTTTTAAATGAAACATTTACAGACACCAACCTGCTGAAAAACGTTAAATCCACACCTTTTTCAGTACTCCATCTTGCTACCCATGGTCAATTTAGCAGTAAATCAGATGATACTTTTATACTTACCTGGGATGACAAGATTAATGTCAAGGAGCTGGATAATTTATTCCAAACAAGAAACAGATTAGACTCAAAGCCAATAGAATTAATGGTTCTCAGTGCTTGCCAGACAGCGAGAGGAGACAAGCGTGCTATTTTAGGATTGGCAGGGGTAGCCGTCCGCTCAGGAGCACGTAGTACATTAGCTACTCTATGGTCAGTAAAAGACGAATCTACCTCCAAGTTTATGGTTGAGTTTTATAAACAACTGAGCAAACCTGGTACAAGTAAAGCCGAAGCTATGCGGCAAACCCAAATAGCCTTCTTAAAAGATCCTGATTTCAACCATCCTTTTTATTGGGCACCTTTTGTATTGGTAGGCAATTGGGTGTAGTTGAGGGTTGTTAGTTGTTAGTTGTTAGTTGTTATATGATGTCCGGACAATCAACCATAATATAGAAGAAGGGTGCAGTCAAAGAGCGATCACAATGCCGAAACGAATCAAAATCGAGGAGCATCTTAGCCTGGATGAATTGGAGATACGATACCGTCAAGCAAAAGAAGGTGTCGAGCGAACACATTATCAAATAATATGATGTCCGTTTAAATAACCGTCATTGCGACGGTCGGAAAGCAATCTCAAAGACTTTGGGATTGCCTCGTTTCACTTCGTTCCACGCCTCTTTCTGAGGAGCTGCGCTCTAAGCGGAGCTATGCCGCAGGCTTTACGCAATGACATATTATGGGTAATTTGCCGGACATCATATTAGTTGTTAGCATTTAATCCTTCACTGCCTCACTCCATCACTCCGGGCGGGGAAACCCCGCCCCTACCCCTTGACGAGATCCAAGAATTTGAGATAATATTCTCTTAACGGAAAATTTTATAGCCGCAAATAATTAAATAGAAAACTAACTGATAAGGCGACATCTATCTTGTTAAGTTTTAGGTAATCATAGAGATAGATGTATGTCATTCTTAAATAATCTAAATATATTTTTTCAATCTAAAAATATTGGGGCTAACTGTGGACAAGATGCAATCTCCCGTTAGTTATGCGAATCTGCCAAAATCCCAATTGTTCAAATCCCTTCAATGCTGAAGGCAATCAATTTTGCACTAGCTGCGGGTTTAATCAATTTGGTATCCTCCTCAGGAACCGCTACCGTGTACTTTCTCTCATCGGGGAAGGTGGGTTTAGTAAAACTTACGCCGCAGAAGATGTAGATAGGCTCAATGCTCCTTGTGTAATTAAGCAATTCTTCCCCCAAGTTGAGGGAACGGGAGCAAGACTCAAAGCCGCAGAATTATTCAAGGAGGAAGCCGTTCACCTGTATGAACTCGGTGAAAAACACTTACAAATTCCCAAATTACTGGCTTATTTCCAGCAAGGTTTAAGCCTTTGCTTGGTGCAAGAATTTATTCAGGGAAAAACTTTATTGCAAGAACTCCTGAGTAAATCCTTTAACGAAGCAGAAATTATCGAAATTTTAACCGATTTATTGTCGGTACTGGAATTTGTTCACTCCCATAATGTAATCCATCGGGATATTAAACCAGAAAACATTATCCGCCGTCAAAGCGATCGCAAACTGGTATTGATTGACTTTGGGGGAGCCAAGCAGGTAACACAAACCAGTTTAGCCAGACAAGCGACGGCAATATATACCATTGGTTATGCTCCCAGCGAACAAATGGCTGGTTTCGCTTGTCAAGCCAGCGATTTGTATGCATTGGGTGTTACTTGTATCCGCATGATTACCCAAACTCTACCAGAACAAGATGGCTATGGACAAATTCACGATCGCCTTTATGATGCCATGAATGCTCAGTGGTTGTGGCGAGAAGTTTTGCAGGAAAAAGGTATTACCCTCAGTGAGGGGTTGGGAAAGATTCTCGATCAGTTGTTGAAGCATTTACCCAAGGAAAGATATCAATCAGCCACAGAAGTTCTGAATGATTTACGAGATTTAACCGTTGCCAAAGAGAATTTACCAACCATTAGCTCTACTAGTACGGCATCCCCAAATTTACCCAAGCCAGAGCCAGAAATTATACCAGAAAAATTACCAGAAACCAAGCCAGAACCACTTACATCTACACCATCTGGCTTACAAATCTTTGAATATGACGTGGTGACAGTAGATATTGCAGGTAACGAAAATAGTCGCGATCGCCGTAGTGCCAAATTCTTTACCGAGGAATTAGGTAATAACATGATTATGAACATGGTATTAATTCCTGGCGGTAAGTTTACTATGGGATCGCCCATTACCGAGGGAGATGCTGACGAACGCCCCCAGCACATAGTATCTATTGAAACATTTTTTATGAGTAAATTCCCTGTTACTCAGGCTCAATGGAGAGCAGTGGCAGCTTTACCTCAAGTAAAACAACCCTTACATCCCAATCCATCTAAGTTTAGAGGCGCGAATCGACCAGTAGAAAATATCTCTTGGTATGAAGCTAGGGAATTTTGTGCCAGACTTCAGCAAAAAACAGGACGTAATTATCGTTTACCCAGTGAAGCAGAATGGGAATACGCCTGTCGTGCTGGTACTACTACACCCTTTCATTTTGGTGAAACTATTACTAGCAACTTAGCAAATTGTAATACTGGTTATGAAAAAGTCCAGCGTAGTCGTGGCAAATACCGCAAAGAAACCACAACTGTAGGTAGTTTCCAAGTCGCAAATGCTTTTGGACTTTACGATATGCATGGCTTAGTGTGGGAATGGTGTGCCGATCCTTGGCACAAAAACTATGAAGGGGCACCAACCGATGGTAGTGTTTGGGAAACTGGTGGAGATGTACATCGTCGAGTGTTGCGTGGCGGCTCTTGGAGCTTTACACCGGATATGTGTCGTAGTGCCAGCCGGAGTTGGAATGAGTCCGATGGCGGATTGAGAATATCTGGGTTCAGGTTGGCGATGAACTTTTGGGACTGGTTGACACTCTCACCGCTACAAGGGCAGCTTTAGCGGGAGATTCTTTTTTCATAGGGTTTGTCTAGTCCCAAGACAAGGAATGTCTTCAAACATAAATAATGGGTGTCTCCCATCATTCCATATTCTTAGCAGCACTATATAATTTTGCTTGTTTAGTGCATAAAAGGTAAAAGCTTATTTTCAATCATATCGGTATCCAAAATACCTCTAAAGGATTGCAGGACAAGGCGATAAGTAATTTCGCTAATCTGTCTTAATCTCTTCTTTGCTTAAAATTAACCTTTCCTTAATCAATATTTAATGTTAAATTTGTTAACTTAATATTGATTCACTTTTTGTTGCAACATTGGAACCTCCCAATACCTCGAGTTTATGTGTGGTTTGGGGGGATTATTTGCTTTAGGGTGACATACTCCCACACTCCCGCAAGCGGTGAGTGTGGGCTTCTGTTGCGACTCCCGGTATCCCGTCGGACATTAACTGTGCCTCTTGCTCCCTTCGGGAGAGCTTCGCTAACAGAGGAGCTTTGCTAACGCGCAGCGTCTCCGTTCGGCTTTGCCGTGCCCGAAGGGCTTAGGAGATACTTTGCTTAGACTACACGAGATGCCCCTCCGCGCAGTTGAACAATACAAAAAAGTTCACTCCTTGTACTGTCAGAGTTTTACCTACCCACAGAAAAGGACACCCCCGTGTCTATTACTGGGTAGAACCCCCATACTCTGAGTTTTCAAGGTTCTGTCAAAGAGATGACCAGCATTTTCGGCTTTGCCATCTATACTCTATTGTACAACAGTCTCGGCCTCGGCTTTCATCTGTTCCGCCTCACTACGTGTAGGCGGGAGGCTTCCCGCCGAGAGAGCTAATAAATTGAGTTTAATAAGTGTTTTCCCACAAAAATTCCTCTGTTTTAGAAACTGCCAGCTCATACTTGTTGAAGCAAGTTGCAGTGGTAGCTAATCAAATAGATTGTAGCTCCCAACAGCTATTTACAGCATTGCAAGGTTTGGGAGACTTGGGTTTGCTTGGCTTACGTTTGCCTAAAGCTTGGGGAGGGGAGGAATTAGGAGGGCAAGCTTTTCATGATTTTCAAGAACTAGTAGCCAGATACTCTGGTGCTTTGGCTTTCTTGCAAACTCAACATCAAAGTGCAGTGGGGATGATAGTTGCTAGCAGTAATACCAACCTCCAGCAAACATATTTACCCCAGGTGCAAAGTAATAAATGTTTACTGGGTGTGGGCTTTTCTCAATTACGACGAAGGGGAAAACCAACAATTACAGCTTTACCTGTACCAGGGGGATATGAATTAAATGGGGTTGTGCCTTGGGTAACGGGATATGGCATGTTTTCCGAGTTTATAGTTGCTGCAACCCTACCAGATGGTAGTGCTGTGTTTGGGATTGTTCCTTTTCGAGAAACTCATCAATCATCAACAGGTGCAAAAATTACATTTTCTGCTCCCGCACAATTAGCAGCCATGACATCAACTAATACGGTTAATGCCACTTTATCTAATTATTTTCTATCTGAACAGCAGGTAGTTGACCTTAAACCTGCTGGGTGGATTCATGAAAACGACAAAAAGAATGTGCTGCGTGCCAGTTTTTTAACTACAGGATGTGCGATGGCGGGTTTGGATGTGATTGAAGCGACATCACAGCAAAAATCCTTACCATGTATTGCTGATGCTTTGGCATCTCTACAACAAGAACTGCATCAATGTCGTACTGCTATTAGGGAAGCACAACAAAATCCAGGGCAAGAATTGTATGAAAAATTACGGCTGAGGAGCTGGGCAATTGAATTAGCAAACCGTATTGCCCATGCAGCAGTTACTGTTTCTGGTGGTGCAGCGAACTACAGCCATAATAATGCACAGCGTATTTACCGTGAGGCATTGGTATTTACTGTTACAGGTCAAACTACGGCGGTGATGGCAGCGACTTTGGAACGGTTGGTGAGGAGGGGAGGAGGGAAGGAGTGAGGGAGTGAAGGAGTGAGAGAGTGAGGAGTTTTTATTCCAGTGAATACCAAAAAATAAATTTACCGTAGGGGCACGGCACCGATAACATAACTGGTTTGCCAAAAACATGAAACACGCCGTGCCCTAACCATGAATATTTGGCGTTGCTGATTGAAAATATGAATTTATCTCGCGCAAAGGCGTATTAGACGCGGAGCGGTGAGACAGCGCGGTCTTGGGGATTTCCCCCATGAGCGACTGCGTTGGCATAGCCTCTCCGGAGGAGATACCCGAAGGGCTTCGGTGCAGGGTAGGCGCAAAGTTACAAAGAAAAATAAAGGTGATTTTGACGCTTCATATT
>JASJDS010000136.1 GCA_030065055.1 Calothrix sp. MO_192.B10 | reverse complement strand
TTGTTAAAAAGTAAAAAGATAAAAGTAAAAAGTAAAAAGATAATCCCCATAAATAAATTGAGGGGATAAGATTACGGACGTATTGTTTCTTGCACTACCTGTATCGAAACAAATGTTTTTACTTCATTCCATAAATAAATTTAGGGGCTTGGTGAACATTTTTCTTTTTCTTTACTTTTGCCTTTTTACTTTTTACTTTTGCCTTGTTCGGTCATTTTGAGAATATGTTCAACTCCATTCGGGAGAGGGAACTCTTAACAGTGAAAAAATTACACCGAAATAACCGAGAATAATCAAGGTAAGTCCTATGCATTCTGAAGAGGAGTAACTTTAGTGTCCCGTTTACTAAAAGCTTTCATGCAGCCACTCTGCAAGAGTTTCGCCTTTGTCATCTTCCTCACCCTAACTGGAAGTTTAATATTTTCTGCTCCTAGTTGGGCTGCTTCTGCTAGTTTGGGAGTAAGTAACGGTCATCTTACCCCTTGTCCAGCTTCTAAGAACTGCGTTGTCAGTCAAAATGGCGATCGCACACACGCCATCGATCCTATAACCTATAATGTAGACCGCGATACTGCCCAAAAAGCTTTACTCAAAGTTCTCACCGTTGTTCCTCGCACGGAAGTTATAGAACAGACAGATAATTACATCCACGCTCTTTCTAAAAGCCGCATTTTCAAATTTGTTGATGATGTAGAGTTTTATTTACCTGTTGATGATAAAGTAATTCATGTGCGATCGGCATCTCGTGTGGGAGAATCGGATCTTGGTGTCAACCGCAGACGGGTGGAGCAAATTCGTTTGGCTCTGCGGGAGCTAAATATTTAATTTAGGGTTTTAATTAAAGCAAGGATATTCCTGTTTAGGCATTGCTGAATTGGAATATGAAATTAAAAAATCAGGTGTCTCAAACTCTTTTTTTCTGCACCTGGAGCATGAAACAAATTCATATCTTTATTCAGCAACGCCCCTTTTTATAGCACTACGCCTCCGCGGTTAGGACATTTCTGAACCCTGAAACCCTTTGACAGCCTGATGTTCCCTGTTCCCGTTCGGCTGAGCTCACGGCCGAAGCCTGTTCCCTATTCCCTAGCGCGTAGCACTATATAACCTCATGTGGCATTGCGCCCAAAACCTGACTTACCCAGAATTTTGCCAAGCTAATGAATAATTCTCCTGTGCTTAACTCCGATAACCCAAAAAAGGTTCAACGCCTACCAGGGGAAGAAGGGGTATGGGTTTTTATCCTCGGCGACATGGTTGTATTTGCTTTGTTTTTCGCGGTATTTGTCTACTATCGCTCTTTAGATATTCAGTTATATACAGAATCACAGAGTACTCTCAATCAAAACTATGCTGCCATTAATACCCTCTTACTACTTACCAGTTCCTGGTTTGTTGTGTTAGCTCTGCATGAAGTGAGAAAAAACAAAACCACTATGGCACGCCTATTTTTTGCTTCAGGGTTCCTCTGTGGAATAGGTTTTGCTCTAGTGAAGGTTTTGGAATACAGCGAAAAAATCCAACATGGCATTACAATGATGACCAATGATTTTTATATGTACTACTACATATTCACGGGAATTCATTTTTTGCATGTCATCATTGGTTTGTCTGTTTTGATGTTTCTTTTACTCAAAACAAAACAACATTCCTTTACTACTAAAGATATTCAAACCTTTGAAAGTGGTGCCGCATATTGGCATATGGTTGATTTACTTTGGATTGTGTTTTTCCCCCTGCTTTATTTAGTTAAATAATTCAACAATGATAGTGCCTATAAAAACAAAAGCCACTTTGATTTACTTGTGCTTAGTATTTCTGACTACCTTCTCTTGGTGGCTAGCGGATGGTTATATCCCTGAAAACTTAAATACTTATAAATATGTCAGTATGGGACTATTGCTGGTGGCTTTCTTCAAAGTGCGTTTGGTAATCATGCATTTTATGGAAATCTCCACAGCACCTTTGCTATTACGGGCAATATTTGAAATTTGGGTAGTTGTAGTTGCTACAGTAACTATTAGTCTTTATTTATCGGGAATTTAATATTTGTGAGTATCAAGGGTGTATTATCTGGCATAGCTTTAATAGACTTATACATAAACAAGAGCAAAATTATTAACCAGATAGTAAATGCTCCAAAAGGTACCCAGAAAGCCAGAATTCCATTCCAAGCAAAAGCTCCGGTTTTGAAATAGATGATTAAGCCACTGGGAATAAATAGGAAAGCAACCCAAAAATTGAGAAAACCAACCCACCGGGGAAATATGGGCGGAGAACCTCCATCACTAAGAATTGCTAAACCAATAGATAAATTCTGAACAATAGCAGGAGCAACAGGGAATACCAGGAATATCCAACCCGCATCATGGAGCATCATGGTAATTTGAGGATCCCTATCCAGCCGAAATGCAGCAATTGACCAAATAATTGGTGGTATGAACAGAGCTAGTAATGCTACAGTTCCAGAAATCAGTTGAGTAGATGCCAAAATCGGATTAGCTCCTTCCATGCGATGCATGTGTGAGCTGATCAGGGAAACAAGCGGCAACATAAATGAGACTCCCAGCAGCATCAGCACCATACCAGAGCGAATACCAAACAAGTTGCTTTGATAGAAACTGATGACATCAGCCATCAAAGAATTTGGGGAGGAAGGTGGTACAAATCTAGCAAACACTATAAACCCAATAAATGTAACTATGCAGCCAAAAACTGCGCCCCAGAAAACTAAAAAATGATTTTGTTTTGACATTATTTTGACATTATTAAGTAGTAAATATTAATTATAATGTATGGCGATGAAAGGATTTTAGCCTTTCATGGGGAAAATAATGAGCCGTAACATAACACTATCTATAATATATCAAAGTAGCATATAATGTATTTGAAAATTTAAGTCTGACTTGATAAATCATCTCTCAATTCTTACTTTTTGATATCTAAGGATTAACCTCCAAAGTTTCCCAATTACCCAATTCATTCTTAGTATAAAGCCAACGATTTTGTGGTTCCCCTTTTAACTCCAAATGGTCAACTTCCACAGGTTCAAATAATAATAAGCAAAAATTATCTAGAGGTACAATCCCATCAGGAAGCGGTGGCGAAAAAGCCTCTAGATTGGCTCGTTTTTCCCCTGGATGTGCCCAAGCAAATTGGATGCGAGCATTATCTGATATTTCTTGCCAAGTTGAGTGACGGGCGTTTTGTAAATCGTTGTTATTATTATTACTATTAACCAGGGTAATTTCCCCAGTGAGACGAAATTGTTCGCGGGTTTTAGGGAAATACCAACAAATTTCTCCCCAAGGTTGTTCTTGAATTTCGGTAAATTTTTGACTGCGGCTGTCTGTGATAATTTTTAACTTATTTGTCTCCTGCCAAAAACCCCGAAAAACCACCGTGCGATTTGCAGGGCGACCATTTTGTTTAACCGTGGCTAATTGGAGGTAACGGGCATAAACCAGACTACGATTGCGATGTAGGGCACGGCTAATGAGCGATCGCCAAGGGGCAAGAGGCATCAGAATATCCTAACATTTCACCTAGCCATACAGATAGCGTAAAATTGACAATTTGACAATCTTTTACCCTTACATGTTCTTGGCGTATAGTCATAATCTGTCGAAAAGCAACAAAGTCCTGAATTGGAATTATGGTTCGAGAGCTTGAGAGAAACCGCCAGAGTGCAACACAATTTCCAGAAACGGCTCCAGCAGCCAATCCTGTGTTTTTTAGAACCTATAGCCGCCGGACTCAACCCGGTTTGCGGGAAACATGGTCACAGGTGTGCGATCGCACGATCCAAGGCTTGGTAGAATTGGGTAAGCTAACTAGCACTGAAGCAGACATTATTGTCCGGATGCAGCTTGGCTTAAAATCCCTGGCTAGCGGGCGCTGGTTGTGGGTAGGAGGCGTGTGATTCGTTGAGTCGAAACCGGCTATAGGAAAAGGCTTTTTCAGTCCGTTCCTAGCCTTGGGATGACTCTCTTGGTTCTTAAAAATCCATTACAAATACCCAAAGCGTATAACCGAATTGGTAATGTACGGATAACCGAACCTTGATAACTGTATAACCTTATAGGTGATGTGATGGATAATCACAAAGTCCTATCCTCCAAGCGTGGGAGTGAAAGCATTTCCCCTACCCAGCGACTGGTTATCAAAGGGTAAAGCGGGGAAAAACGCTGGTAATACCAAACCATGAGGTAAATCCCAGCAAGCAAGAGTGCATGGACAACGCAAGTGAAGGTACGCTTGAACAGTCGTAACCCAATAAGTAGCGAAAAGAATGGTTGATACGCTGCGGTCAAAAGACACTGAGGCACATAGGAACCCGAAAGTACCTCCATAAAGGTCACGCTTTCCTGTCTCCGGCTGAGTAGTACCGTCCTAAACACTCAAACAAAAGGTTATACGGAACGAAGTAATCCTATTAGTGGCTCTCTAAAAGGTCGATTTTAGAGCAGGAACCAATCCGCAAGCCCTAATAGGAAGAGATGGAATCAGAAGCAAATGCCTACCTGTAATGGGTACGGATATGCTGACAGATTCCCGATGATTTGGAAGGTAGAGTTTCAACAAAGCAATGAAAAAGACTAAAACACGGGAAAAACCGATGGTGGTATGGGCACAAGTGAGCTGGCGAAAGCTAGAGCGCACAGTGTACAAGTTGCAAAAGAGAATCTATCAAGCCTCTGTTCGGGGAGATGTTAAAGCAGTACATAAATTGCAAAAGACTCTTCTGAATTCCTGGTCTGCCAAAATGCTTGCCGTTCGCAAAGTGACACAGGATAACCAAGGGAAAAATACGGCGGGAATAGATGGGCAAAAGGCATTAACGCCAAAAGCTCGTTTAACACTAGTAGAAAAGCTAGAAATAAGTCGTAAATCCACGCCAATACGCAGAGTATGGATTCCCAAACCTGGGAAAACAGAAAAGCGACCACTAGGTATCCCTACTATCACAGAACGGGCTAAACAAGCACTTGTG
The DNA here is from genome assembly GCA_030065055.1 of Calothrix sp. MO_192.B10. Taxonomy (GTDB): domain Bacteria; phylum Cyanobacteriota; class Cyanobacteriia; order Cyanobacteriales; family Nostocaceae; genus Calothrix_A. The sequence goes on along the minus strand of JASJDS010000136.1, from coordinate 11,969 downwards.
AAACTAGCTTTGGAACCAGAATGGGAAGCCAAGTTTGAACCTAACAGTTACGGATTTCGACCAGGTAGAAGTTGTATGGATGCCATTGAGGGCATAAAAGCGGCAATTAAGCAAAAGAGCAAATATGCTCTGGATGCTGACATTGCCAAATGCTTTGATAAAATTGACCACAAGAAGTTGTTGGGAAAAATCAACACGTTCCCAAAACTTCGTAGACAGATTAAAGCGTGGCTAAAATCTGGTGTATATGATGGTAGAACGTGGTTCCCTACAGAAGAGGGAACCCCCCAAGGTGGTATAATTTACCCTCTATTGGCAAACATCGCTCTACATGGAATGGAGAAAATTGTCAAGGAATTTGCCCGAACCCTTCCAGGGAAAAAGAGTCATAACGAGAGCCAAATTTCCTTAGTTAGATATGCCGATGACTTCGTAATCCTACATCCTAAACTGGAAGTAGTTATGAAAGCCAAAGCATTAATTGAGGAATTTCTACATGAAATTGGTCTAGAACTTAGACCAGAAAAAACTCGAATAACTCATACCCTAGAAAAAATAGGAAAAGAAACCCCAGGTTTTGACTTCTTAGGATTTAATATCCGACAGTATCCAGTAGGAAAATACGCAACAGGCAAAAACACTCACGGCAAACCATTAGGCTATAAAACGTATGTTAAGCCAAGCAAAAAAGCCATAAAAATCCACTATCAAAGGTTAGCCAACGAAATTGACAAACTCAAGTCATGTCGATCTCAAATTGAACTAATCAAACGATTAAACCCAATCATCACTGGATGGAGTAACTATTACTCCAAAGTAAACAGTGCTAAGGTTTTTCAGGATTTAGATAATCTTCTAACATGGAAGCTAATATCGTGGACTAAAGCTAGGCATCAACACAAGTCCACAAAACGGTGGATCAGGAAATATTTTGGCATTAAAGACGGATCATCCTGGGTATTTCGTGCAGTCACAGAGAACAAGAATCTCTATCTTGTGTATCACGGTGACTTCCATATCCAGAAATACGTCAAAGTCAAAGGGGAAGTTAGCCCTTATAATAGCGACCTCACCTATTGGGCTACCCGTATGGGAAAAAGTGCGGAATTACCAACCAGAGTCTCCAAACTGCTGAAAAAGCAGAAGGGAAAATGCACAGAATGTGGTATGTACTTCAGAGATGGAGATGTAATGGAAGTAGACCATGTTATTCCTCGCTCACAGGGAGGAGTAGACAACTACAAAAATTACCAACTACTACATAGACACTGCCATGACATCAAAACCAAACGAGATGGTACTCATGAAAAGAGCCAAATCATTGAGGAGCCGTGTGATGTGAAAATATCAAGCACGGTTCTGGAGCCGAGTCATGTTGGCGACAATGTGGCTTAGGGTAATACGGATTGGATTGCCAAGCCTAGTAACTTCTCTGGGGGGTATAACTGCACTTCCACCAACTTGTCAGATTGGCGAGCTTTTGGGTTAATGATGGATTTGGCCATGATGGGAGCGGGAACTGGGGCTATCCTGGAACCAAAGTATATTCATCACCTACCAGCCATCCGTAACCCCTTAAATATCACCATGGAAGGGGAAATTGGTTCTACACCCCAGGATTTGCGCCGGGAGGAGACAGAGGTCAAAATTGAGGGCAATACAGTTACCATCTATGTTGGTGATAGTCGCCAAGGTTGGGTAAAATCCTATCAAACCCTGTTGGAGTTGGCTGCCAGCGAGGAATTTTCTGGAGAGGTTCAAGTTCTGGTGAATCTCAGCGATGTCCGTCAAGCAGGGGAAACCCTCAAAGGTTTCGGTGGAGTTGCCAACCCAGTGAAATTAACTGGACTTTATCAGCGTTGTGCCTCCATCCTCAATAAAGCTGTAGGCAGACAACTAAATTCTGTGGAATGCTGTCTCTTGATAGATGAAGCGGCTGTAACAATTGTTGCAGGTAATATCCGCAGAAGTGCGGGGATTCGTCAAGGGATCAGCGACGACAATTTATTTGCTGATGCCAAGGCTAATTTATGGCAACAAGACGCAGAAGGTAACTGGCGCATCGATCCAGAGCGGGATGCTTTGCGGATGGCCAACCATACCAGGGTATTCCATCAAAAGCCTACCTTAGAAGAATGTATTAATGCTGTTCGCAAACAATATTACAGTGGGGAAGGTGCAATTCAGTGGGCTGGAGAAGCTTTAGTCAGGGCAAATAATGATTTGTTTTCCTCCTCTGGGTTAAAGGTTGAATTTTTACAGGCTTACGAGCAAGGTAAAGCTAAGGAGTGGATACAAGAACGCTATCCCAATATGGATGCTCAGGAATTAGAGCATCGTTTGGGTAGATATGGACTCAACCCGTGCATTACTGGTGATACTTGGATTCATACAGAACAAGGTGCGCGACAAGTTAAAGATTTAATTGGCACACAGCAATCTGTTTATGTTGATGGAGAGCTTTTTAGCACTACGAAAGATGGCTTCTTTTTTACTGGGGTCAAGCCAATTTTTAAAGTTGTAACTCAAGAGGGTTACGAATTGCGCTTGACTGGCAACCATCAACTACTTAAGGTAACTGCTCAAACACAGAAAAAACAATACACCGAATGGGTAGAAACTCAAAATTTGAACCCCGGCGACTATATTATGGTTCACAATCATCGAAATCTACTGCCTTGGGATGGTGTGGGTAGTTTTGATGAAGGATGGCTGTTAGGAAGTTTCCTCGGAGATGGCTGTTTTTCTGCAAACCAGTCTAATTACTCCTATCAAGCTAAACTGAGATATTGGGGAGATACTCAAGTTGAAATGAAAGAGTATGCTTTAGCCTTGGTGAATAATCTACCGCAATCCCCTTGCTACTCACAAAATCTCCAAGGATGTTATAACAGCAATAACAAATACTACGAGGTAAGTTCAGCAAATTTGGCAAAGCTTGCGAACTCCTTTGGCTTATATCAACATCTGAAGGTGATTACTCCCGAAGTTGAGCAAGCTAGTTATGAATTTTATCGTGGCTTTCTTAGGGGTTTATTTGATGCTGATGGTAGCGTTCAAGGAACTCAGCAAAAGGGTGTTAGTGTCAGACTTGCACAAAGCAACCTGGAAACTTTGAAAATTGTTCAAAGAATGCTGGCACGATTAGGCATTATTTCCACTATTTATCAAGAACGTCGTTCAGAGGGTTATCGTTGCCTTCCTGATAGTAATCGTGAACTTGCTCCTTATTTTTGTAAAACGCAACATGAGCTAGTAATATCCAATGATAATCTGTATATTTTCCAGGAGATTGTTGGATTCCAGGAACCTAAAAAAGCTCAACAAGTACAAGAATTACTGAGCAGATACAAACGAAAACCAAATCGTGAACGGTTTACTGTAAAAATCAAAGAAATTATACCTGATGGTGTAGAGGAAGTTTTTGATTGTACTGTACCAGCAGTCTCGCGGTTTGATGCCAATGGAGTTGTTGCTCATAATTGCGGTGAAATTCTTGGCAGTAATTTTCATTGCGTTAGTGGTGATACCCTACTGATCACTAGGGATGGAATGCACAAAATTAAAGATTTAATTGGGCGCGAAGTGGAAATTTGGAATGGTGCAAGATGGAGTAAAGTCACACCATTAAAAACAGGTAATAACCGCAAACTCTATCGAGTTAGATTTGGAGACGGAACCTATGTGGATGCAACCGAATATCATCGCTTCTTTGTGAAAGATAGGTTCAACAAAAACTACAAAGAAGTCCAAACAAAAGACTTGATGGATGTTAGTAAATATGCCATTCATACCCAACCTTTTACTATTGAGTATACAGATGGGATAGGCATAGATCCCAGTTATGCTTATACTTTGGGTGTAGCTGTAGGTGATGGAACTACAGACCAGAAAAATAATGCCAAGATTAGGTTATATAATCAGAAAGCTGCTTTAGCAGTAGTTGGGAATAAATCCCCAGCAAGAGAATATGATTATTTGCCAGCTTTTACAGATGTAACTGAGATTGGGTTTTCTGGAGAGTTGTTAAAGTCATTAAAAACAAATCCAGAAGCAATAAATCTGATAGCTAGTTGGAATCGCCAAGCAATTTTACATTTTATCGCTGGTCTGGCGGATACAGATGGCTCAAATACTCACAGTAATGGAATTAGAGTATATATCTCTGATTACGAGCGTGCTTATCGCATCCAGTTATTACTCACCAAATGTGGCATTAGCTCATCCTTAAATCTTTGTGCCCATAAGGGTGCTGTAACTAATTTGGGCGTGAGAAGTCGAGATTTATATTACTTGCAAATTACCGACTGTGGTGAAATTCCTTGTCAGCGTTTGGATATCAGTAAAGGTAAGCCGCCTAAGTATAAGGGCAAATGGCAAATTGTCAATAGTGTTGAAGAATTACCAGGACTACACGATACTTACTGCTTTAACGAACCTGAACATCATAAGGGAGTTTTTGGCAATACTTTGACTGGAAATTGCAATCTTGCGGAAATACACTTAAATCAAATCGATCCCCAAAACTATCAAGAACAGGAGGAAGCATTTACTGCTGGTGCTTTATCCGTAGCCGTATTGTTAAACCATAAATTTGTAGAACCCCGCTATCAATACAGCCGGGAATTAGATCCGATTGTGGGTGTATCCTTCACTGGCTTGTTTGATTTCTTTGTGCGTGCATTTGGGGTAGATTGGTTGCGTTGGTGGGAGCAAGGTAGACCAGAAACACCAGAAGGTTTAACCTTTAAACATAAAGAACAAGAATATCTCAGTCGTTGGCAAGATATTGTGCATCGTGTAGTGTGGGATTATTGCGATCGCCACCATATCAAACGTCCCAATCGTTGTACAACAGTCCAGCCTAGCGGGACCAAGTCTTTGCTAACTGGTGCTTCTCCAGGATGGCATCCTCCCAAAGCTCAAAGATTCATTCGCCGCATTACTTTCCGCAAAAACGATCCCGTAGCCTTGGCTTGTTTGGAATATGGTTACAACATTGTGCCTTCCCAGGCAGATAAGGATGACAATGGTAATTTACTCCACGATCCTTTCGATCCCCGGTGTACGGAATGGCTGGTAGAAATACCCGTAGCCGTACCTTGGGCAGATTTACCAGGTGCTGATACCATTGATATCAGTAAATTCAGTGCTTTGGCTCAAATGGACTTCTACATGCAGGTACAGAAGTTTTATACAGCTCACAATACCTCTGCAACCATAGAATTGCGGGAAAATGAGGTGGAGTCCCTGGGTACTCGGATTTATGAAGCCATCCGTGATGATGAAGGTTATATTAGTGCTGCATTGTTAGCTCGATTTGATGATCATCAAACTTTTCCCCGTTTACCCTTTGAGCCTATAAGTAAGCAGCAGTATGAGGAATTAATGCAAGAGGTGGAAAAACGTCGGCAAACCGATGATTTTCACGCTGCACTCAGCCATTATGATACTGGTGAATTACTGGAAGCAGGACCTGCGGGTTGCGATTCTGATAAGTGTATGATGCCGGAAGAAACTCCCAATTAATTCTTCTACAACCGAAAGCGGTGAATGTATGAACTAAAGTGCATCACCGCTAACCAGATTTTGCGAAACAAGTTAGGATAAATTAGTGGCTGATAATTTTTCAGTGGCAGGAGGTTATTTATGTTTTTAAATGAGTTAAAACCACTATTTCAAGAACTTACTCAGCACCCAGTTTCATTTATGGGAGGTTTTGTATCCGGCGTGCTGCGACTCAATCTGAATGACGATCCTGTCAAAACCTGGTTGAATCAACAAGGCACTTCTAGTACTAATACATCTGCCACAACTGAGGCACATAATGGTAAATCTAGCGGTCCCCAATCAATAAATATTGACTAGTATTTAAATACCCAGAACCCCGACTTTTCCAAAAAGTAGGGGTTCTTATTTCTCTCAAATAACCTTACACCGCCTGAGGACACCCCTCTCTTGAATTAAGAGGTAACCTTACACCGCCTGAGGGCACCCCTCTCCTTAATAAGGAGAGGAGCTGGGGGTGAGGTTTTATATTTAATTTGACCCAGTTACTTACTTAGTTTTACTTTGTCCTTTAGCTTGCTCTAAGGCAATTTCTTTCATTGCTTGGTATGAATTTACATTAGCAGAACCTTCAATTGCTTTCACAGCCAAATCTTGGACTTGCTTGAGGGCAGATTCGAGTTGTGTAGATAGATTGGTAATTCTTGTTTCTTGATTGGTAATGGTTGCTTCTAAAGACTGCAATCTTTGTTCGTAAAAACGCTTTTGTCCTTCTACTTCTTTGGCATATAGATCTGCCTTAACTTTTGCTTGAGAATGAGCAATTCCTTTGCCTTGTTCTGTGGCTTTTTTGATTGCTGCTTCTTTTTCATTTGGAAATAATTCTACCTTAGATTTACATTCTTCATATTGTTCCTCTTGTGTGGAAATAGTTTTTTCTCTTTCTGCCCACTGTTTTTCTATTTCCTGTTGATATTCATCCAGTTGTTTATATAATTCTTTCTGCTGTTGTTGATATTCATCCATTTCCAGTTTGCGCTGGAGTTCTAAATCATACTTATATTCTCCTGCCTCTCTTTGACGATTTTTATGCAGATTATCATTTCTTTCTTTGATACTTTGCCGATATTCTTCCTGTTCTTTTTGCCAAGCATCACTTTGTGATTGCAATTCTTGTAATAAATTCTCCGAGCGATTCTTAAATTCTTCCTGATATACTTTAGAATTATCTTCATAGGCTTGGATTAAATTATCCAAGGTATTTTCTGAAATCTCTAAATTATGCAAATTTTTTAATTCTTCTACTTCATTAGCTATGTTGTCTTGAATTTCTGCTAATTTAGATGCCTGGGTACTCAGTTGCTCTGATAATTCACTTGCAGCACTACCAAAACCCAATTGAATTTTTGCTAATCCATCAATAATAAAATTCATTTTTTGTTGAATATTAGTAGGCTGATTTGTAGACATATTTATCTCTGCTCTGGAAGTTTGGTTAGTAGAAGGGGGTTTTATCTTTTGGTTAATTTGTGATTTAAGGGCAGCTTTTTCCTTTAGCAGTTCTTCATATGCTTGAAGAATTTCAGCTTTGGTATTCTTAGCATTTGGTTTTCTGGTTGCCATAATTAAACTTTCAAATATTTGTTGATGATTATTTTTGATTTAGGTGAAAAACCTTTTACTTATTATTAGTTAGAAGATTGAAAAGCTCTCATTGCCAAATCTTGAGCTTGTTGTAAAGCAGATTGTAATTGAGTAGAAATATTCTCTATTTGCTCTGCTTGTTTCTCTATATTTTCTTCTAATGCTTGAATTTTTAGTTCATAACTTTGTTGGATGCCTTGCCATTCTTTTTCATATAAATCAGCTTCTATCTTTGCTTTATTATGTGTTTCTTTAATGGCTGATTCTCTGGCTTTATTTACTGCTTCTTCTAACTCATTTGGGAAAGACGCTATTTTCTGTTGATATTCAGCAAATATTTTCTTATTATCGTTGATTTTTTTCTCTCTTCCTGACCAATCTTTTTCTTTTAATTCGTTCTGCTCTTGTAATTCTCTTTCTAAATTGCGTTTTTTTGCTTCGTAAGCGTTGGCATTAATTTTAGAGGTATTTTCTAATTTATATTGATATTCTTCATTCTCTAAATTACGCTCTTTGATTAAAGCATTGTTATCAGCTTCTAACTGTTCTTCAAAATTAGATTGCTCTTTTTCCCATTCCTTACGCTTTTGGGTAATGTCTTGCTCCAAGATTTCTTGCTCGGCAGCAATCTCTTGCTCTAAGGTTGTAATTTTTTCTTGATGTTCTTTTGTTAAAATATCAACTAAGTCTGCAACAATTCTAATTTTTTTCAGCTCTTTAAAATATTGATTTTCAACTTCTATAGCTCTATTTAATTCATCTAACTTAGAATTTTCTTGGCTTACTTTCTCAGATAAATCTTTAATAATACCGCCAAACTCTAATTGTAAATCTGCTATACCCTTGACGATACTATCAACAGTATAAGTAGCAGCAACTTCAAGAACCTCTTGATTTTTTTCCTTCTCTGCTTCTTGTTCTTTTGTTGTTATCTTTGATGCCAAATTTTTCCGCTCTGCAACAATTTGCTGAAAAGCTTGCATTATTTCTTGCTTGCTAGCTTGTGATGCTGAAACTATAGCCATATTGCCTCCAAGACGAATATTGAACCGTCACAACTGAGCTAGGCTGGATTTTCCCTAGTCTTTAAATTATATAGTATATTTGTACTATATAATTTAGGTAGTGTCAAGATATGAATTTGTCTCACGCAAAGACGCATTAGACGCGAAGCGGCTTCCCGAAGGGTAGGCGCGAAGAACAAGAGTTTAAGTAATAACTTGCACCAATTTCGATAACAGGAGGCTCTGGCTCTGATTGAAAGACTTATCACTAAGACTGCATGGCTTAGGGTGTACGGGATAATTCTTCCCCACACCCCATACCCGCCTGCTCAAGGGCTAAGGCTTAGTCAAATTAACGCAGGGTGGGGATGGCTGATTGCAGAGATAAGTTTACATTTCTACATTGCTTTTTGGAGAAATGTTGAGGTAAATAATTTCTAGGAAATATCTCCCCTCAACATCTAGATAGATTTACTAAATAATTGGATAATTGTGGTGATACAACAAAAACTCAAAAAAGTACCCTGATATCAATGTATACCAGTGAACCAGTCCAATATACTTCTAAAGCAAGTATCAATACTACCAATCGCATTCTCGTGGTAGAGGATGAGGAGTTGATCCGAGAAACGATCGCTTTAGCATTAGAAGGGGAAGGTTATGTGGCGATGGCAGTTGCCGATGGTCGAGCAGCTTTGGAATGTCTGGCTAATTCTGAATCGAATTCAGGAGAAAATACATTTGATTTAGTTGTTCTCGATTTGATGTTACCGCAAATCAATGGATTAGATATCTGTCGTTTACTGAGATATCAAGGTAACCCCATACCAATTTTGATTTTGAGTGCCAAAGGTAGCGAAACAGATCGGGTACTGGGATTAGAGGTAGGAGCAGATGATTACCTAACTAAGCCCTTTAGTATGAGGGAGTTAGTAGCTAGATGTCGTGCTTTACTCCGTCGCCAACGTTTGAGTGTTACGCCAGAACCAATCCTAGAATATAAGGATATTACTATGTATCCCCAGGAATGTCGGGTATTAGTCAGGGGTGAAGAAGTCAATTTATCACCGAAAGAATTTCGTCTGTTGGAATTATTTATGAGTTACACCCGCAGAGTTTGGTCTCGGGAACAGCTATTGGATCGAGTGTGGGGACCAGATTTTGTGGGAGATAGTAAAACTGTGGATGTTCACATTCGCTGGTTGCGAGAAAAATTAGAACAAGACCCCAGTCGTCCAGAATATATTGTTACTATACGCGGTTTTGGTTATAGATTTGGATAGTCGTTAGTGTTACTTGATGGATAGTAACTAGCTATTAGAATGCAGCTACTATTATTTTTGGCAGGTTTAGCTCTAGGTCTCTGTTTCTGGATGTGGCAAAAGGTACACACCGATCGCTATTTAGGAAAAGTACCGAAAAATCTTGCACGCCGTTTTTCTAGGATAGAGCTACCCCTAATTCCTCAATTACACAATCAGATTACTTTTTTAGAACAGCAGCAGTTAAATTTACAACAACAGGTGTACAATTACAAAAATTTACTAGATGTAGCACCAATAGCATATTTGCACGTAGATGAAGACAATCAATTGCTATGGTGCAATCAACAAGCAAAACACATGCTGAGTCTACAAAGGTGGCAACCAGGACAGTTGCGGTTATTGTTGGAATTGGTACGCTCTTACGAATTAGACCGGTTAATTGAACAAACCCGCGATCGCCAACAGTCACAGGTGGGAGAATGGGTGTATCACCCCTCTTGCGATCATGACGCAGATGTGTCTAATATAAAGTCTTTAACCATTAGAGGTTCTAGTTTCCCTTTGGCAAATAGAGAGGTAGCTGTATTCCTAGAAAACCTGCAACCGCTTTTGGAGGTTAACAAGGCTCGCGATCGCGCTTTTTCTGATCTAGCCCACGAACTGAGAACCCCCCTAACATCCATTCGTCTGGTGGTGGAAACTTTGCAAGCTCGCTTAGATGCTCCCTTTAATCGCTTGGTGAGTCGGCTATTACAAGAAGTCGATCGCCTGATTCATTTAGTCCAAAGTTGGTTAGAATTAACTCAACTCGAAACCAGCACCAGTATTAGCTTACACCGTCAGCCCATAGAACTGCGATCGCTAATTTATTCTGTTTGGGAAACCCTAGAACCATTAGCGAAACACCGTCAAATTCAAATATCCGATATAGATTGCGAAAATATATTAATTAATGTCGATAAATCTCGGATGTATCAGGTGTTTCTGAATTTACTGGATAATGCCATTAAATATAGTCCTAATGGTGGAAACATTTATATTAATACCGAAGCTATAATTAGAAATCAGCAACCGTTACTAGGAATAAATATCATTGATTCTGGGGAGGGTTTTGCAGACACAGATTTACCCAATGTGTTTGAAAGGTTTTACCGGGGAGATGAATCCCGCGCCCGCTTCCAAACAACAAATGGGAATGGCAGTGCAGTGATGGAGGGAAGTGGATTAGGTTTAGCGATTGTCAAGCAAATTATTGTCGCCCATGGAGGCTCGATTCAGGCTATGAACGATCCTCATACTCGTGGGGCAAAGTTGCAAATATTACTGCCTCAGGAGGTGGCAAATCCATTGACCTAGGACTATATTTAAAAAAATGTTTATATTTGATCTATGTTTGAAATTACTGGTGTTAAATCACTCCTTTATGATGACAATTCTGGTAGACCCCAGTTAACAAAAAAAATTAGAGCCATCGAACAGGACATTTTACGTATGGGAGCGTTGGTAGAGCGTTCTTTCCGCCTGAGTCATCAAGCTCTATTCGACCGGGATTTACGAGCAGCGGAGCAACTCCCCCTTTTAGATAAGCAAATCGATCGCTTTTATAAGCAAATAGAGGTTGATTGCGCTGCTATTATGACCTTACAAGCACCCGTAGCTCACGATCTACGCTGTTTGAGTGCTTTTATGCAATTGGTCAGAGACTTGGAAAGAATTGGCGATTATGCCAAGGATATTGGGGAAATTGCGGTGAAGAACTTTCCCTATCCTCCCCATCCTTGTTTGCCGGAGGTTGCCATCATGTCACAGCAAGCCCAAACTATGCTAGCTACTAGTTTGGTGGCATTAGCGGAATTGGATGAGGTTAGTGGCAAGAGGATGAAGGAGTTGGATGATGATGTAGACAACTCCTACGAGCGTTTATATCAAACCCTAGCTTCCCAAAAGAATATCCAAGGTGTAGTAGAACCTATCTTGTTGTTGGGTTTAGCAATTCGCTGTTTAGAACGGATGGCAGATCATGCTACAAATATTGGTCAACGAGTAGCATATATAGTCACAGGTCAACGTTCTTGAATGATTATCCGTTATTAGGTTGTTTTTTATACGGCATTTACTAGTGAATCATACTAAAAAATGAGGCAATATCTAGTTGTACATTAACATTAAGTGAAAATGGAATACCTATACACCGCACTTAAATCCTAAGTGCATTTTTGTTTTATACACAACTAGTTAATTATTTTTTAAGAATAGTGTTGCTCTGATGGGTGCAATACAGTTTAATTGTAAAATTTGTGTACTACCCTACACCGAAGCTGCTGCGTGTCACACTCAACTGAAAACCCCTATATTTTTTTCCCACCCGAACCTCCATGCAACTGAGAAAATTATCATCAAAAGAAACGATTTAAAAAGTAAAAAGATAAAAGTAAAAAGTAAAAAGATAATCCCCATAAATAAATTGAGGGGATAAGATTACGGACGTATTGTTTCTTGCACTACCTGTATCGAAACAAATGTTTTTACTTCGTTCCATAAATAAATT
>JASJDS010000311.1 GCA_030065055.1 Calothrix sp. MO_192.B10 | reverse complement strand
GGACGGTAAGCCACTGCGGTGGACGGTAAGCCACTGCGGTGGACGGGTTCCCCGGCATAAAGCAAGTGGCGCAACCCGAAGGGGTTCCCCGGCATAAAGCAAGTGGCGCAACCCGAAGGGGTTCCCCGGCATAAAGCAACTGCCGTCAAGTGGCGTTCGCCCGTGTCGTTCGCACAGCTTGCCGAAGGCATATTTCTGCCCCGATTTAAAAATGCGGGGCTACCATTCTCCTACGTACTTTTAGGTGTTTATATGACAGATCGAGCAACACCCCAGGATTTATTCCAAATCGCTTATGAAAGTCGTTACACTTGGGACGAAAAATTTCCCGGTTACACTGCGGATGTGCAATTAGTTCAAGATTCATCTGTTTATACGGGTAAAATTACCATTCACAGCGACTTGAGTGTAGATGTTACAGATGTTGCAGATGAACAAATTAAAGCGGGTATTTATACCCAGTTGCAGGATATTGTCACCCATCGTCAAAGAATTGCTTTTAGTGAGGCTCATGGTAAACATGAGTTTATTTTTGGTGACGCTGATGAAGCTGGAACTGTAGAAATACTGGTTCGAGGGGATTCTATGGATTCAAAGTATACAATTAAAAATGGAGAAATTTGCCACGTAAGACGGGTAATGGGACGTATGGCTGTTGCGATCGCTACCTATGAAACCTTAGATACTGGTTCTGGTTACATTGCTACTAAATATGATGCCACATTTAGTAATGCGAATACAAATGAAATAAATAGTGTGCTGAAATTTACAGAGACTTACGATAAATTTGGCAACTATTACTTGATGATTCAGCAGAGTATCCAGGAAGATCAAAATGGAGAATGCAGTACCACTGAATTTAATTATACCAATATTCAGTTAATCTGAAGATAAGGAGACAAGGGAGATGATGGGAATTGGTAATTTGTCTGTTTCTTCTTTCTTTTGCCTTTTGCCTTTTGCCTTTTGCCTTTTACCTTTTAACTTCAAAGATGGTCAATAGCTGATGGTTAATATTGAAAAATCTTGAGAATAATTAACCGTTTATTTGAGAAATTTAGCTTAAATATCCCAGCAATTAGGTCTACCATGTAGGTAATAAGCATGGAAGATAAAACTTTTTGAGTTTGTAGAGGTCGCACGCAATGGAACTGACAAAAGAAAACGTAGAAACTGTATTAGATGAGATGCGCCCATATCTCATGTCTGATGGCGGTAACGTGGAGCTTGTGGACCTCGAAGGTCCCATTGTTAAGCTGCGTTTACAAGGTGCCTGTGGTTCTTGTCCCAGTTCCGCAATGACTTTGAGAATGGGTATTGAACGTCGTCTGCGAGAAATGATTCCAGAAATCGCAGAAGTAGAACAAGTAGTTTAACCAACTTTGGGGGTTAAATTCCCCTGCTTCTACAAGCAGCGCGTTTTGCGTCGGAGTAAAATCCCCGTTGCTCCCACGTAATTCGCTTATTCGCTCATTCTACATTCTTTTAAAAGTAGGGAGTTATGAGTTAGAGGTTATGAGTATAGAATTTGTACTACCTCCCTAACTCAATACTCCTGCCTCAATTTATGTCTCATCCTCTTTACATTGCTTTTATTTGGCACCAACATCAACCGCTATACAAATCTCCCAATAGCGGTGCTTTTTCGCCATCCCAACATAATTACCATCTTCCTTGGGTACGTTTGCATGGCACTAAGGATTATTTAGATTTGGTGCTACTGCTGGAGAGATATCCCAAGTTACATCAAACGGTCAATTTAGTCCCATCTTTGATATTACAGTTGGAAGATTATGTGGCTGGGAATGCTGTAGATCCTTACTTGGAAATTAGTCTCATACCGACAGAGCAACTTTCTCCAGCACAGAAGGAATTTATTATCCAGCACTTTTTTGATGCTAATCACCATACCCTGGTAGATCCCCATCCCCGCTACAGCCAGTTATACGAACAAAAACAGGATAAGGGACTGGATTGGTGTTTGGCAAACTGGGAGTTATCAGATTATGACGATCTATTGGCTTGGCATAATTTAGCATGGATAGATCCCTTGTTTTGGGACGATCCAGAAATTGAGGCATGGTTACAAAAAGGACGTAACTTTACTTTAAGCGATCGCCAACAAATTTATCGCAAACAACAACAAATTATTAGCCGCATCATCCCCCAACATCGGCAAATGCAAGATACGGGGCAATTAGAGGTAACAACTACCCCCTATACCCACCCAATTTTACCCTTGCTAGCTAATACTGATTCTGGTCAAGTAGCTGTGCCGAATATGACCTTGCCAGAAGCACAGTTTCAATGGCCGGAAGATATTCCCCGCCATTTACAAAAGTCTTGGGATTTATATATAGATAGATTTGGACGAACTCCTAGGGGATTGTGGCCATCAGAACAGTCAGTTAGCCCAGAAGTATTGCCGTATATTAAAGAACAAGGGTTTAAGTGGATTTGCTCAGATGAAGCCGTCTTGGGATGGAGTTTGCGCCATTTTTTCCACCGGGATGAAGCTGGGAACGTGGGAGAGCCAGAGTTATTATATCGGCCCTATCGCCTGGAAACTGACCACGGAGATTTGGCAATTGTATTTCGGGATCACAGATTATCTGACTTAATTGGCTTTACCTACAGTGCCATGAAACCCCAGCAAGCCGCTTCTGACTTAGTCGGACATTTAGAAGCGATCGCCAAAATGCAAAGGGAGCAAAACCCAGACACACCTTGGTTAGTTACCATCGCTTTGGATGGGGAGAATTGCTGGGAATTTTATCCCGAAGATGGCAAACCATTTTTAGAGGCTTTGTATACAACCCTGAGCAAAGAACCACACCTACAACTGGTGACAGTATCGGAATTTCTTGACAAATTTCCCCCCACAGCCACCATACCAACAGAAAAATTACACAGCGGTTCTTGGGTAGATGGTAGTTTCACCACCTGGATCGGCGATCCGGCAAAAAATCGCGCTTGGGATTACCTCACCCAAGCTAGGAAAGTATTAGCCAATCATCCCGAAGCGACTCCAGAGAACAATCCCGCAGCCTGGGAAGCCATGTATGCAGCACAAGGTTCGGACTGGTTCTGGTGGTTTGGGGAAGGACATTCGTCCAACCAGGATGCCATTTTTGACCAATTATTCCGGGAACACCTTTGTGGCGTTTACAAAGCATTAAACGAACCCATTCCAGATTATTTACTACAACCTGTAGAGCTACATATTCCCCAAGGAGAACACGGTCCCCAAGGGTTTATTCATCCCGTGATTGATGGGGTAGCAGACGAGCAAGATTGGGATCGAGCCGGACGCATAGAAATTGGTGGTGCTAGGGGGACAATGCACAGCAGCAGTCCTGTCCAGCGTCTGTGGTATGGAGTAGATCACTTGAATTTCTATTTACGGATGGACTTGAAAAGTGGCGTACAACCAGGAAAGGATTTACCCGCAGAATTAAATTTACTCTGGTTTTATCCCGAACAAACCATGCACAACAGTCCCATTCCTTTGGATGATGTGCCAGATACAGCCCCCATGAATTACTTGTTCCATCACCATTTAGAAATTCACCTGCTCACACAATCAGTCCTATTTCAAGAAGCTGGAGAAAACTTTCAATGGCATTGCCGTGCCAGTCGTGCCCAAGTAGCCTTTAATAAATGTTTAGAAGTGGCCATACCTTGGGCTGATTTACAAGTTCCTCCAGATTATCCATTACAACTGGTATTTGTTTTTGCTGAGGAAGGGCATTTCCGTCAGTATTTACCGGAGGATACTTTCATCCCCCTTCAAGTACCCTAGTGCCGCTTCGCGGAAGTCAAAAGTCAAAAGTCAAAAGTCAAAAGTATTTTGTTCTCTAGCTTTGACGTTTTATAAATGGTTGCTTTATTTCCGCCGTGCTGTACTAGTACCAGTGATGGAGTGATGGAGTGATGGAGTGATGGAGTGATGGAGTGATGGAGTGATGGAGGGAAAGAACTAAACCACCAACCACCAACCATCAACCATCAACTAACAACTAACAACTAACAACCAACAACTAACAACCAACAACTAACAACTAACAACTGTCACCTGACTCACTTTTTTGATTAAACAACTCCAAAGCTTGCCGACAAAATTGCTTTAACTTATCCCCGACTTCCACTGAAGGTTCTGTTTCACCAACAAAACTCCAATCATCAATGGTGGAGAGCCGCCACTGTTCCCCTAGATGGTTAAATCCTGCAACTTCTACCCCAATTGCTCGCCAGGGAGACTCATTTAATGGATCTTGGTAAAAACGAATCTGAATTAAAATACTGCGACTGCGCCAAGATTTACTTACTCCTGGAAAATGAAATCCAAGATCTATGGAATCCGGATCTACTAAATCTAAAGTTTCTGGATCACTACACCAAGGCTTTAGATCCGGTTTAGCATCAGGAAACTCTAATTTGAATAAATTGACTACCGTAGCAATTTTACTGGCAAATTCCAGGTTTGTCGCCATCTCTGATGCGTTCACGAACCACTCTCCCAAGTCATGTGTGCTAATTCTGATGTTAACGGTAGAAGAACCAATGTCTTGAAAATATTTAGGAGTTAAGAGTTAGGAGTTAGGAGGTAAATATGATACAGCGGTTTCACTTGGATAAAATACAGACGCTTACCTCACCCCCTTCCCTTTTCCTACCCTGCACCGAAGCCCTAGCCTGCGGCAAGCTGCTCTGGTTCTAGAATCAGGAGAGGGGTGGCTTTTGCCCGGTTGAGGTTTGATTGTGTACCTCAGCCAACCGAAAAACGCTATATTGGTGTATCAGCTTATCAATAACTGTTGATTTTTCGCAACTACCAATTAAATTTTCCTCACAATCTTGGTGAGAATAGTTGCTAGGAAAAATGTAAGACCCCATGAACTATTTGCCGTTCAGATGAGTAATTATACTTATTAATATTAAGCAAAACCAAGAAAATATACTGGTTCATCAAAATATCTCCCTCCAAACTATACATTTAAGCAAAATCCTTTAGTTTTAGAAGCCAGAAGTTACACGCGTCGATCTAAAATGACCGAAAATCGTAGGACGCAAGCCCCTGCTTTCTAAGGATGAGGTAAGTCCGTCGGACAATTTATTGTCCGTCCACAAATGGTATAATTAAACAGTTGGTCTAGTCCATCCGCCGTTCGTGGGAAGGCGGTAATCACAACAACCACGTAAAGCCGAGACTAGCAACAAGGGCGCGAACAACC
>JASJDS010000139.1 GCA_030065055.1 Calothrix sp. MO_192.B10 | reverse complement strand
GTTTCCATCCAATTCTCACCCTGACGCACATCCACCACCAAAGGCACATCTAACTTTACCGCATTTTCCATCACCGACTTAATTTCCACCTGCAACTCCTCCCACTCATCAGGAGGAACTTCCAACACCAATTCATCATGTACCTGTAACAATAACCGTGCCTGATAATTCTGCAAAACCTGATGCATTTGAATCATAGCAATCTTAATAATATCAGCGCTAGAACCCTGAATTGGAGCATTAGCAGCAGAACGCAACAATCCCGCATCATAAGCACCCAGTTTCTTTAATTTACCCAGGTCAATGTCATCTGGATTACACCCCTTCAACCTTTGTAAACTATTCCCAGTAAAGGTAAAATAACGCCGACGACCGAGAATAGTCTCCACAAACCCTTGGGCGATCGCTTGTTTTTTCACCTGATCTAGATAAGTAAATACCCTGGGATATCGAGTATAAAACTTTTTGATAAATTCGTTTGCTAATGCCTTATCTACCCCAATGGAGCGGGAAAACTTCACCGAACCCATACCATAGATGACACCAAAGTTGATGGTTTTTGCTACCCGGCGTTCATCTGCTGTCACTTCTTCTTTTTCAAACATCAACCGCGCAGTTACGGTATGGATATCTTCGTTGTTACGGTAAGCTTCTACTAATACGGGTTCTTGGCTTAAGTGGGCTAATATTCTTAACTCAATTTGTGAATAGTCGGCAGCTACCATCAACCAACCCGGTTCCGGTAAAAATGCTTTGCGGATTTGTCGGCTAAAGGCGGTGCGGATGGGAATATTTTGTAAGTTGGGACTGGAAGAGGATAACCTACCTGTGGATGTGGCGGTTTGATTAAAGTTGGTGTGGATGCGTTGAGTATCTGAGCGGACTAAGGCTGGTAGTGCATCCACATAGGTAGATTTCAACTTTGCCAAGGTGCGATACTCAATAATGGCATCAATAATCCCCGTTTCATCAACATCGCGCATTTTTTCCAGGGTAGCTGCATCGGTAGAAT
Source organism: Calothrix sp. MO_192.B10 (assembly GCA_030065055.1). Classification (GTDB taxonomy): domain Bacteria; phylum Cyanobacteriota; class Cyanobacteriia; order Cyanobacteriales; family Nostocaceae; genus Calothrix_A. Next base: position 15,782 of record JASJDS010000139.1, on the reverse strand, counting down.
ATCCGGTTTTGATTTTCCGGGAGTGTTTGGTACTTAACCCCAACTTTTCAAATAAAATCTGGCTTAATTGTTTGGGGGAACCCAGGTTAAAATCTTCCCCAGCAATCTCATGAGCTTGTTTTTCCAAGTTCGCCACATCTACAGCTAACTGTTGGGAAAGTTCTTGTAAGTAGTCGCTGTCTATCCTAATTCCTTGGTACTCCACCTCCGCTAACACTGGTTCTAGGGGTTGTTCCACTTCCAGGAGTAATTTGTGCAAAGCAGGGATTTTTACCAATTCTGACCCCAATTTACCTACTAATTGGTACGTGGCATAGACTTGCAAACAGCAGTAATTAGCCACGCTGACAATATCTATATCCCCAATAGTTTGTCCTTTAGGAACTAAATCAGCATAATTCTGTGCTGTCAAACCCAAATAACGCAGAGATAAATCACTTAAATTATGACTGTTATCAGGATTGAGGACATAACTTGCTAACATGGGGTCAAATACTACCCCAGCTAAATTAATACCTTGAACTCGGAATACTAAACGGTCAAACTTAGCATTTTGAAAAGTCTTAGGATAATCCCCACTTTCTAAAATAGGACGTAGTGCTGCAATCACCGTATCTAATGGTAAATTTGTGCCTATTTTATGTCCTACGGGGATATAAGCCATATCATCAGTTTCCGTTCCCCAGCAGCAACCAATCCCTACCAAGTTAGCATCCCGTGGTTCCAAGTCACTGGTTTCCGTATCCCAAGCCACCGGTGTCTCTGGGTTAGTAAACTCCTGCAATTTTTGTACCAACTCAGTTAACTTAGCTTCCGTATCAATAATCTGGGTTTGAATAGGAATATCTGGTTGTGCTGGGTTAGCAGCAGTATCCTCAGCACTAAAAAACCACAAATCATCATCTTCATTATCTTGGGAAGATGTAGGAGTTTCTATGACTGTACCACCAAATTGTTGTTGGATTTGGTTGATTTTTTCCAGGAAAGACTTAAATTCTAATTTCTCTAAAATGGGGATGAGAGCCTGGGAGTCAAAACCTTGGAGTTTACAACTTTCTAACTCAACCTCAAGGGGGACATCTAAAACAATGGTTGCTAAATATTGAGACTTGTATGCATCTTCTTTACCATTAACCAACTTAGTTTTGACAGCACCTTTAATCTTATCCAATGACTTATATATATCACCCAAGGAACCGTAAGTATTGAGTAACTTCACCGCCGTCTTTTCCCCAATTCCCCTAACACCGGGAATATTATCCGACTTATCCCCACACAAAGCCTTATAATCAATTACCTGGGAAGGTAAAACTCCTAACTTTGCCTGTACCTGTTCAGTCAAAAACTCACTAATTCCATTTCCATTACTCGATCGCCTGAACCCTTCCGGACTAAAATAGAGAACACTGATATCCTTTTGTGAATCCACCAGTTGAAATAAATCCCTATCACCCGTGAGAATTTGCACCCTATACCCAGCAGCCGATGCCCGTTGTGCTAAAGTACCCAATATATCATCCGCTTCATAACCGGGCGCAGTCAGAATAGGTAAATGTAACCCCGCAAGCAACTCCCGCAGATTTTCCATGTCAGGGAGAAAATCTTCAGGTGTTTCCTCCCTATCTGCCTTGTAAGTATCTTCAGCCTCGTGGCGAAAAGTAGGTAAACCCAAATCAAAAGCTATAGCCATAGCTTGGGGTTGCTGAGTTGAAATTACCTCTAATAAACACTTGAGAAAACCGAAACATATACTCGTAGGGATACCCGTGGTAGTTCGTAATCCACCGTCCTTACCTTTAGAAAAGCCGTAATAAGAACGAAATGCCAAGGAGTGTCCATCTACAAGGATGAAACTGGGATGGGTTGTGCTGTCAGAATAGGAAGTCAACTGGTTTGTGGGTGTTGTTTGGGACATAGCCCTATTTTAGCCAGATGTTGCACCATTCCTCAGCGGAAATAAGCAACCATTTTTAAAACTTCAAAGCCAGAGAACATACAGCAGATTGCAGCTTGTATTATCAAATCATTCTCATTTCGGAAAACTACTGAGATAAAAAGCGTGAACCAATCGTTTTTTTTGCCAAACTAATACCCCCAAAAAAAATTGCCCCATAAAAATCAAATTATTGTGAAGTAACTTGTGTAATTCCTATTGTTATTATGTTCCAGGAATAGGGTATTCAAACGGATGTTTGGCATTGAAAAAAAGATGATAATGCAAGTAATGAAACTTAATTGCCATAAAAAATGTTGAATTTAACAAAAATTTTTGGTATTGCCGCTTTATCAACTCTCCCTATTTTTATCTATTCTGGCTCTGCACATGCAATTGGTCTGAGATTTAATTTAGGTATATCAGATAATCCCAATACAAATGAAATAGAAGCAGAAGGAAAAATGGGTAGTTTTTCTAACTACTATAATTTATATCCTGATTTTAAGGACAAGGCGACTACGATTGATTTTAATAATATAGATGCAAGTAAGAAAACTTTTTCATTCAACAAAAAAGGGAAAGAAAGAAATAAAGATAATCCATTTATAAAATACACTCTGAATCCAAAGGCTAAGATTAGAGATGGTGCAGGAGGAGCTGAAAGTAACTGGGCTCCTAGTGGTCCCAATGGGGAAAAGAATAAATCTCAGTATTTGCAAGCTTTAAAAGATGGTTCAGAGATTATCATTGACTTCAAAAAACAAATGAACTACTTTGGTTTTAACTGGGGTGCTATTAGTGACAATAATAAAATCACTTTTGTTAATACCAAAACAGGTAAAAGCACATTACAACAATTTATCAGTAAAGAAAACAAGACGGTTGTTGAAGTTCAAGATAAGAATGGTAATAAAATAGATTCATTTAACCTTAAAGAACTAGCAGAAGGAGATAATCCACAAGCAGTTAAAGCATCACACCACAACGAATATAATACCTTCGCCCACTTTTTTGCAGAAACGGATGATGAAACATTTAATCAAATTATCATTCAGCAATCCAGTGATACGGGTGGTGGGTTTGAAACTGATAACCATACATTCCATGTTGGGAAGACTGCATTTAATCTGAAAAGACGAGTACCTGAACCTAGTCGAATTTTTGGAATGTTAGCTTTGGGTGGAGTATCAATATATCAACGTCGAAAGAAAAAGCCAGAATACATAATTTAATGTATTGAACATATTTTTAATCATTTATCTTCCAAGTACTGTATGGTATATGGTATTTGATTCGGTGCATTATCCTTGACCATAATGCACCGAAGTAATGTTGACATTAGAGTTTAGTTAACACAGTACGGGTAGAATAGTTTTGCCGACGACTACCATCTTTAAACTGTGTAAATTGGCGTAAACTCATCCTCCTTCTACCTCTACCTCCGAGGTAAATAGTTAAGAACTTATTGGCAAACCTCTTGTTATATAGAGTAGTTCCATAAACATGGTCTCTATCTCTTACACTGTTACCATAGGTAATGAGACGACTGTTACCCCAGTCACAATCTCTGGGAGTACATGAACCAAATACTTTTACAATCAATCTTCTACCATAACCCCTAGTGATAATAACTTTAGTAATACCCCGAGTATTATTTCTAGCTACCCAAGTACCAATAAAATCACGAGGTGCAGCGATTGCAGGAGCAATTGAAGTGATAGCTAATACTGTAGTAACAACAGCAATTCCTAAAGATGTTTTTAACATAGTTATCACACCTAATTAAATTATTATTTTTTATGGGTGTTTAACCCTTCTATAATTAATTACGTATGACTCTGATATTTTATGGGTATATCGAGAGAATTTATCCCCATACAGATTTTTGGCTAAGTCATTTCAGTTATCAGTTAGCCTCCTGGGTCGGAGCTGCGCTAACAGTTAGCCTCCTGCAGAGGAGCTGCGCTAACAGTTAGCCTCCTGGGTCGGAGCTGCGCTAACAGTTACCCCATCGATGAATCGAAGGGCTAATGAGAACAAGGAAAACATTTTTGACTCTCCACGGATAAATCCACCAGAGCAGCGCGGTCTTGGGGAGCCCGCAGCGGTCTTGTGGAGCCAGTCCGGTCTTGGGGTCTCCCCAAATGGAGGAACTGGCGTGGTCTCCCACTAAGAGTGCAAATGGCGTGATTTCCCCCATGAGCGACTGGGTCGGGCTTGTATCCAGTTTATTTTTCGGTCAAAGAAATTCCTAGCTCTGTCGTAGAGCAATTATTTGTGTAAGGAGTTGTGCAAAAATAACTTGATAAAGTTTTTTGCTAGGATGTATGGAAAATAAGCCTTCCAATTCAAAAGGGGAGAAACTTATTTTACATGATTCCTAAGTGGCTTTAGAAGCGGGAGAAGACATGGTGTGAGAAATTAGAACCCATCTCAGAAAATTGCGATCGAGAAATGATAAAATTTTAAGGTTTTATTTGGATTCTTGAGAACAATAAAGGAAGAGAATTATCTACGAACACCCAAAAAGAAAAAAGCTATGAGAGGAAAAAGCTCAAGACAAATGCAAATCTGGGCTGTATTATGCCATCTCTCAGCTCTTCTATGGATACCGTTGGCTGGTTTGATATTTGTAGGTATTCCCTTATATCTACCTTTTCTGAATATCCTCGGTCCCTTAATTATTTGGTTGTGGAAAAAAACAAAGTTCCCTTGGGTAGATTTACAAGGTAGGGAGTCTTTAAATTTCCAATTATCTCTAGTTATTTACAGCTTAGTAGTAATCTTTTTCTCTCTACTGTTAGTTGTTATTACCTGTGGAATTAATCTGATTATCAATAAAAGTACCCACCATGTAGGTGATGTGTTTAGAGGATTATCCACCATTTTATTATGGCTGCTTATTTTTATTGCTATTGTACAATTAATATTAGTCAATTTCGCTGCTTTCAAAGCCTACAAAGGACAACACTACCGTTATCCTTTTACCATGAGATTTTTGCAATAAAAATAACTGCGATTCCAAAAGTGGTATCATATCTCAACGGTTGAAAAATACGAAGGAATTATCTAATTGTGATTGGTGTTGCAGTTGTTGGCACAGGATTTGGTAAAAAGGTTCATATCCCAGGATTTCAGGCATATCCTGGCACTGAAATAGTTGCAGTCTATCACCGTGACTTAAGTAAAGCCCAAGAAATTGCCCAGGCTCACAATATACCCCATGCCTGTAACACCATCGCAGATATTGTTAAATTACCGTCAGTGCAAGCAGTCAGTATTTCCACACCGCCATTTTTGCACTACGAAATGGCAAAAGCAGTACTGCAAGCTGGGAAACATTTGTTACTAGAAAAGCCAGTCACCCTCAATGTAGCCGAAGCCAAAGAACTCCATGATTTAGCTCAGGAAAAAGGGGCGATCGCCACCGTAGACTTTGAGTTTCGTTTTGTACCAGGATGGCAGTTATTTTCCGAGCTTTTATCATCAAACTATGTGGGTGAAAAACGTTTGATTCGGATTGATTGGTTGGGTTCTTCCCGTGCCAACCCAGAACGTCCTTGGAATTGGTATTCTCGCCAAGACATGGGGGGAGGTGCATTAGGTTCTTTGGGTTCCCACGCCTTTGATTATATCCACTGGCTATTTGGTCCAGTACGCCGACTCAATGCCCATCTTACTACTGCCATCTCCCAAAGGCCAGATGCCAACACCGGAGAATTAAAGCCAGTCAATACGGATGATACCTGTATGCTGATGCTGGAATTAGCCGACGGTACGCCCTGTCAACTGACTATTAGTGCGGTAGTTCATGCCCAACGCACCCACTGGTTGGAAGTGTATGGGGAGAAGGGTACATTAGTTCTAGGTAGCGAAAACCAAAAAGATTATATTCATGGTTTCCGGGTTTGGGGTTCCCAACCGGGTAAACCCCTGACAGAAATAGAAATACCTCACAGATTAATCTTTCCTCAAAACTATGCTGATGGTAGGATTTCTGCCTTTATTCGTGTAGTGGATACATGGGTACAGGGAATTGAAGCAGGTAAGGCAACTGTACCATCTTTGCAAGAAGGGGTTTACTCCCAGCTATTAATGGACTTATCTCATCAGTCAAATAATACTTCTACCTGGGTTGATGTGCCGGATTTGACAACATATCTTGGCAGTTAATTTATACAACTGAAATTATACAGAAATTGCGATCGCAAGCGCGATTAAGGAGGATAAAAAATAAACCTTGATTTTTATTCCAAATAGGAGCCGGCAAACTTTCTCGCTTTTTCTTGATATTCTGGTGCTACCTCATCTATGTATTTTGCTGCAATTGCACGAATATTATTGTTATTTTTTGGATTAGCTTTAGGGAAGTCTTGGCAGTAATTTTTTCCTTGTAATAAAAATTGAATGGAATTAATTAATTTATCCTTATCTGATGTTTGTAATTCATAATGCAGAGAGCTGACTGACGGTATAGGAAAACTAGGGTCATTAACTTGTTTTACCTGTATTCCAGCCCTCTGAAAACATGATTTCTCGAATCCAACCAATCTTACAGAGTCAAGACTTTTTCTTCCCAATGCTATCCCTAATGCAATTTTTTCTAAGTCATCATCACATGAAGGTAGCCACAAGGAGGGGTATCCTGTCCCTTGCATAACATCTTTTAAATATTTATCGGAGTGTTCTTGAGATGGAATTATTTTTTGCTCAAATCCCTCTTCCCACATACCAAGACTCCTCACACCTCTGTAATAACAGACTACACTCACGCTTTATAGTGACTCCAAGTATTTGCGTACAAAAGTAGTTTTTTCATCTCTAAGTAATTCCTTGGCTTCTGTAAGTAATTTGTCTGCTATTTCTACTTCTCCTAGAGAAAAACTTATTGCCTCTAATGCAGCATACCTTACTTGTGCTGCTGGATGTTTTAGTAACTCTATAATCATTAGAGCTGCTTTCTCTGAGTCAGATTCAATCTCTAAAAGAGGTTCAATAAGTCGTGCAATATATTGGAGGTAAAGCCAATTTGATTTAGATTTAACAAGCTCACCAATAAACTGAATATCTTCTTTGGTTAAGATTTTATTATACCCTTCAAGTAGTTGATCTCTAATATGTTCAATTCTATCTTCAAATTCAGAAATGCTTTTACTCGAACAAAGATACATGGAAGTACTTAATTTTGATATTTCAGACTCCAATACGTATCTCTCAACCTTTATAGTCTCTTTGACTATGAGATCGACATCGCCTTCATAGACGCTGCTGCTAGGCGTATAATCTACCTGTTGATACTTTTTTGAAACACATACAGTGCTGCTCATTTAAAAAGTTCCCTTGTTTCTTCAGTAATACTATTGAAAAAAATATCGTCCCTAAATTTTTTGAAATTGTCTTCAAAAATTGTTTTAATTAAATTTATGTTGTTAGGTAGAATATCGACTTCCTGAAAAACGTCAATATCAAATATCAAAGGAAGAAATTCTTGGTTTTCATTATTCTTAGTTAACTGACCAATCGTCTGATTAATAATTGCTCTAGATGGTTCATAATCTTTACTATTTAAAACTAATCGCATAAAGTAGCTTTCAATTGATAAATCACTTAAATCATTCGATACTTCTGGAAAAGTTTTTATATAGTTGCTCAGTTCTATTTTTTCTTCTTGTGTTACAGGAATCATTATTTGATTTACGTAGCGCAAAGCAAGACGCACTACTTTTAAAGGTAATGTAGTTTGAGCATATTTTTCCCATAACTGATATGCTTCATCAGAAAATTTATCCCAGCCTTGATATGGTCTCAATTGACTAAAAGTAAATCCTTGTAATTTAGCTTGGATCAACTTTTTATCGTCATTAGAAATAAAGACATAACCTTCAATATCATTAGAAACAGAAAGTATGTTCGGATGTATTTTTGCTGGTGTTTCTAAATTTACTTGAATGCCTCCTTTAATTCCTCTTATCTCTTTCTTTGTTGGGTAAGATTCTTTTACTTTGTTTTGGAATTCCAAAAGTTCTTCGTAATTAAAATCCTCACGAAGTTTAACTCGTATATCAAAAACAGCTTCAGTTATAGGTGGATTGGGGAATCTCATCTAGCAAGATAAAACTTTTAGCATTAAATACAGTTTACTCGACTTTTATGCGATTGTGCGTATAGTATACACCCTCTACAAATAAAACCGTATTTTTAAAACTTTTAGGATCAAGAAAGATACAAGAGATGCAGTTTTCAGAGACAAGGGATTAATACCATGTTCGCTTAAAGAACTATTGTGAGGACAGCATGGGTGCAGGGTGCAGGGGGAGAAAGAGGTTTAAGATTTTTGCACCATGTCTTAAATTATGGGTGATTTGCTAGACATTACATTAACCCATTTATCACCTACTCAAATTCCAAAACAGCGAATACACTGGATACAATAGGCACACATTAGCTCAGTAAAACCCGTTAACCTCCTAATTCCTCTAGGGCGCAAGCCGCAGCGCCCCTACTAGCTCCTAATTCCTAAATATCATGTCCAACCAAAACCGCACCTACCAAGAAATATACGATCCGCGAAGTTGGCAGAGATGAATTTATCCTGGAAGAGATGATCCGTCACGGTTTCTGGCCTGCAGAAGGAACAATTCCTGAAGATCCAGCCAATGAAATTCGCCGCATGGGGGAGATTCGTCGGGAAATTCAACAATTACGCCAAGAAAGTAGTCGTCTGGGCAACGAAAAGGCACTACAAAAGCAGATGCTCAAGCAGCGTTTACAAGAGTCCCGGCGCAAGCAACAGGAAACGAAAGAACGACGAGAGAAAGAACGGTTAGAACGGGCAGCAGCTTGGCAACAGAAAAAACAACAGGACATAGTTTACTTAGGGGAAGGAGTTTCTGGAGGATTAAACCATACCCAGGGTAATGATGAAAGGTTAGCAAGTTATGGTTTACCCCCCCATCACACCGCCGCAGAAATTGCCACAGCCATGGGAATCAGCGTCGGTAAACTACGCTTTTTAGCCTTCAATCGCAAAACTTCTACCATCTCCCACTATATCCGCTTCAAAATGCCGAAAAAGACAGGGGGAGAACGGCTAATATCAGCACCAATGCCCCATTTAAAGCAGGCGCAGCAATGGATTTTAACTAATATCCTGGAAAAACTAGAAGTAGATAATGCAGCACATGGTTTTTGTCAAGGACGTTCCATCGTTACCAACGCCACCCCCCATGTTGGTGCAGATGTAATTATTAACTTTGACCTCAAAGACTTCTTTCCCTCCATCTCCTATCCCCGCGTCAAAGGACTGTTTCAATCCTGGGGTTATTCAGAAGCCGCCGCCACCATTTTCGGTTTGTTATGTACCGCAAGCGAAGTTGAGGAATTGGAATTAGACGGGAAAAATTACTATGTGGCTTTAGGAGAAAGACACCTCCCCCAAGGTTCCCCAGCCAGTCCAGCAATTACCAACTTACTGTGTCGTAGATTGGACAGAAGATTAAGCGCGATCGCAGCCAATTTTGGATTTACATATACCCGTTATGCTGATGATCTAACATTTTCCGCCTCTGGTGATAACCTACGTCATATATGTAATATCCTCAAGAATACAGAATCAATAGTTACCCATGAAGGTTTCACCATTAACCACAAAAAAACGAGAATCCTGCGTAACTCTCGCCAACAAGAAGTCACAGGAATTGTGGTTAACGACAAACTCAATCTTTCCCAGAAAACCTTGAAAAACTTTCGCGCCACCCTCTATCAAATTGAGAAAGATGGTTTAGAAGGTAAAAAATGGGGAAACTCCTCCAACATCCTCGCCGCCATCACTGGCTTTGCCAACTTTGTGGCTATGGTAAATCCAGAAAAAGGTTTAAAGTTTCAAAAACAGGTGCGAAAGATAAAAAAGAAATACCGCACAAAGAATCAGTAATTGATAATTCCTTTCAATCCTTCCCTCCAGGGCGGGGAAACCCCGCCCCTACTCCTTCCCTCCTTTCTAAGGGACTTCCAGATAAAAAAACATCCCATATTTATCAGGCAACAAAATATGTAAACTTCACTGTCAACTGTCAACTGCCAACCGTCAACTGTCAACCGTTCTTGTGGGATAATTTATTTCCTGGAGTTCCCTAATAACTGGACCATTCTGGAGAAAGTTGTGGCAAAGTAGCTTCACTAGCAGTAGTACCATTCATCAACCACAGAGTATCATCACCAGTCTCATAATTACGCCAGAAAACATCTGTTTTCCCATCACCATTAAAATCACCAATACTCGGTTTTGCAGAAGATTGAGTTGCTGGTAAAAAGGCAGCAGTCGCCACTCTGCTACCATCCATTAACCAAGCAGTATTCTCTCCAGTTGCTTCATTATGCCAAAAAATATCGGTTTTCCCATCACCATTAAAATCACCAATACTGGGTTTCCATGATGAATCCCGTTTTTCCAAGGAACCACCAATAGAGAAAATGCCATTCATTAGCCAAACAGAGTTTTCCCCTGTTTCGTAATTACGCCAGAGAATATCAGTTTTGCTATCACCATTAAAGTCACCCACACTAAAATCCCAACCAGAGTCAAAGTTCAATAGAGAATACTCTGATAAATTAGTGCCATTCATGAACCAAACTTTATTTTCACCTGTCGTATTATTGCGCCAAAACAGGTCACTCTTACCATCACCGTCAAAATCAACAATACTCGCAGTCCAAGTTAAGTCTTTTTGGGATAAAAATGCGGCCTTGGTAACAGTTGTATTATTAATTAACCAAGTTGCATTTTCACCTGTCGTATTATTGCGCCAAAAAATATCGCTTCTACCATCACCGTTGAAATCAGCAATACTATGAGTCCAAGCTGAATCAATATTCTGTAAACCTACAGTTGAGATAACTCTTGTTCCATCAATCAACCAAATTTCATTTTCACCTGTAGTTTGGTTACGCCAAAATAGGTCACTCTTACCATCACGATTAAAATCAGCAATACTAGCAGTCCAAGCAGAGTCAACATTTGCTAAATTCTCTGCATATAAGATGTTCTCTCCATTCATCAACCAGATGGCAGTTTCACCTGTTGTATTATTACGCCAGAATTTATCAGTTTTGCCATCACCATTAAAATCTGCAACAATTGCTGCATTACTAAAAATAGGATTAGGATTGGGATTTCTTCCTGCTACTTCAAACTGTGGTTCATCTGATAATGGTTGTGATGAACTGCTAAAATTAAGATTTTTATTTGTATTATCCAGACTTTCATCAAAACTATTAATTGATGTAGAAACATCTTGAAAATCAACAGTCTCTTGAGTCATTTTTACAGGATTTCCAGCAGATAACATAATACTTCTTGTTGATATTTATCATTATTTTTACCTGTTTTTTTAATATTGTATGTCATTGATCAACATCTGCTTATTTTCGATAATGTTGCTAATGATATATATTTTTTTGAGTTATTTGTTATGGATTCTTAACCATTTATAAATCAGAGACATATTAACTCTAAACTTCGTTTACCTTGAAAATCGTAGTTTCATAACATGACTCGTCGCAATGACATATGAGAATAATTAGAAACTCCAGGTTTCATCATGGATGAGGTTTATGAAAGAAGCGGGTGGTAAATGCACGCAATTACAGAGGCAGTAAGAACAAAGTTCTAATACCCGCTAAATATCAACACATCCAAACATCCAAACCTAGTACTTTGTCCCATTAATTTTGACCGAACAAGGCAAAAGTAAAAAGTAAAAAGGCAAAAGTAAAGAAAAAGAAAAATGGTCACCAAGCCCCTAAATTTATTTATGGAACGAAGTAAAAACATTTGTTTCGATACAGGTAGTGTAAGAAACAATACGTCCGTAATCTTATCCCCTCAATTTATTTATTTATGGGGATTATCTTTTTACTTTTTACTTTTATCTTTTTACTTTTTAAGAGTCGCGGGTGGTTAGATCCCCGACTTCTATCCTAGGAATTGCTACTATGTGCGGATATTGATTTAGAAGTCGGGGATCTGTGAACTAGCCATCAGAACTTATGGGACAGAGTACTAGTTCAGTGTTACACCTTAAAACACCTAAAAATACTTGGAAACAGAGTAGCCGCTTCATAAAATCTGGTTCTTTCTCGTTTCCAGGCTCCAGCCTGGAAATGCACTCTTTAGAGGCTCCCGCCTCCAGCCAGGATTTGAGGCAGGAGCCTCAATCGCTGCATTCCTTGCCTCTGGCAAGGAACGAGAAATGAGGGGTTAATGTAAGATTGCACCTCACCCCCATCCCCTCTCCTTATCAAGGAGAGGGGTGCCGTCAGGCAGGGTGAGTTTTTATAATCTAGGCAACCGTTGCAGCTCCGGTGTTATGAGAGTCCTCAATCGGACAAGCAATACAGACTATCTAAAAAGTGACCCATTCCTGAGAAAGAGTAGCGACAGGGACAGTAGTAGGATTGTTAGTATCAGCCAAAGTTACGAAATTCTCACCAGTGGCAGAATTACGCCAGAGGATGTCGGTATCGCCATCTCCATCGTAATCACCAATGGTAGTTTCCATACCAGGACCAGAATTTGGTAATTCGTTCTTAGACACATTGCCACCATCCATCAACCAGACGTTACTCTCACCAGTTTCTTTGTTGTGCCAGAGTAAGTCCATTTTGCCGTCGCCGTTGAAATCTCCAATATTAGATTCAAAACCTGCACCTACTGTATCTAGAGTAATTGCAGTATATTGACTACCATTCATTTGCCAGAGAGTATTCTCTCCAGTAGCAGAATTACTCCAGAGAACATCTGTAATGAAGTCTCCATTAAAATCACCAACTTTATAATCCCAACCAGCACCAAAGGTATCGAGCGCCGTCTCATTAGCTGTGGTGCCATCCATGAACCAAATGGCATTTTCACCAGTTGCAGTGTTATGCCAGAAGATATCGGTATTGAAATTAGGGTTGAATTCCCCAATAGTATAAGTCCAGGATGAATCTTTAGTTGCTAGTGCCTCTGCAGAGGTAATGGTAGTACCATCCATTAACCAAGCACCATTCTCCCCTGTTGTCTGATTACGGAAGAAGATATCTGTTTTGCCATCACCGTTAAAATCAGCGACGCTATAGTCTAAACCTGGAGTAACTGTTCCTAAAGAGGCTTGGGAGCTGATGTTAGTGCCATCCATCAGCCACATAGTCATTTCACCAGTCTGTAGGTTTTGCCAAACTACGTCTGTTTTACCATCAGCGTTAAAATCGCCAATTTTAAAACTAGATCCTGCCATGGTATTAAGATTACCTTCTGCAGCAATGTTTGACCCATCCATTAGCCAAACTCTTGTTTCTCCAGTTTCGGTGTTGTACCAAAACTTATCATCTTTACCATCACCGTTAAAATCAGCAAAAATAGCGGGGCTATTTATGTAGGGACTGGGGTTAGGACCATTTGTAATAGGTAAACTTACAGGTAAGTCTATTGGTAACAAGTTATTGGCTGCTGATGCATCAGAAGACGAAGAGCCATACAGACTCTGCCCAGAGATATCAGACTTTTCAAAAGTGTTTATGGATGATGCTGTATATTGTGATTCCGTATTAACTGTAGATAAATTATCGGATTTCGCAGTTGTTAGAGATGTGGGCATACTATTTATTGAGAACTGGTTTATATCCAATTTTTATCTCATTATTAAACAAATTTTCAAGTGTGATTTAAACACATTTTCTTGACTTAATATTTTGTTAACAAATGTCATGATTTTCACAAAAAATATATTCTAATAGCTCTCAAAAGTCAATTAAGATGCATCATAGAACGCCAATATATTTTGATTTTTAATCTTGTATCCTATAGATGTTTTAGGCAATAATCTATTGTTTTTTCTGGACATATAATGTAATTAATTCATCAAAAAATGAGGTAATATAGGATAACTGCATTGGGAGTTACGGATATATTTATCCAAAAGTAAGCCAATAACAAAATATTATTTAATTTGCCTTATGCCTGTTCAATTATTTTGTATCTGATGAAGATGATAAATGGTTAATTCCTGACATATACCGTTGGTAGTTTATATCAATTTTTCCAAACAAAACTACACACCTGATTCTGGCAAAGTTCTCGTTCTTCCCTCTTCACTCCGTTTTACCTAACAACTTGCACCAATGTCATTTAGCACACATTCCCACTTTGAAATTTATTTCAAGGCTCATAAACCAAGCATATTAAAACGCGCTCTCATACCTTACGAGCGTCTGATTTATCAGACTTTGTCTTTAAGAAAAGGGAATTAATTCCAAGGCGAACATTTGGGCTAATTGAGAATGCTACAAGTTATGAGTTCTACCCAACTTTGTTGTCTTGAATTTATGAGATAATACCAAAATACGAGTAGGAACAAGGTTTGGCACTTTGACCTCGTGCTAGTAGGTGTGAAACTCCCGTCGGTAGGAAACTAGTAGGACTTATGTCGCTACAAAGACCAAGGTAACAGACAAGCAGGCAGCACGAATAGTGTTTTATTGCTCTGATTTGAGTAAAACCACTCTGAAAGTGAAGTGAGTGAAGTTAAAGTAAGTGCAACGTATGTGATGTTTTTCATCAGCATATCAAAGCATCTAGGGGCGCTTTGACTCGTCCCACTCGGATTAATTTCTGGGTGACAGCTAATCAAGAAGTGAAGTGGCGTGGTTTTAACCCGCCATGTAACAACCGTTTAGAATCTCCTCGGCTTTAGCCAGGATAGAAGTCAAATATGAGTTAATATGATTAAAAACTTAAATTTATGCAGAAAGCATCTGCGACAGAATCGGCTGTCAGTATAAATCCAGCGATCGCTACTCAAAATATTAAACTACTAGTGGTAGATATTGATGGTACCATCGCCGGACATGACAACAGTATTAGCTCACCTGTCAAGGAAGCAATAGCCGCAGCTCAAGCTAAAGGAATCCAAGTTGCGATCGCCACAGGAAGGATGTACTGTTCCGCTTTGCGTTTCCACCAAGAAATTGGCTCCAATTTACCTTTGATTGCCTATCAAGGTGCCTGGATTCAAGAACCGGTATCCCAGGACATCCATCATCATTTGGCAGTTTCTAGGACAATCTCAGAGCAGTTGCTAGATTATTTGGAACAACCATCATTAAGAAATATATTATCGATACATTTCTACATCAACGATAAATTATACGTGCGTGAATTAAGTAAAGATACGCAAGCTTATGCACAACGTTCTGGTATCAATCCTATTGCTGTGGGTGACTTACGCACTGTTTTAGATTGGGAACCCACTAAAATTTTAGCCCTGTGTGAAGACACAGATGTGATCAACCAATTACTTGAGAATTTACGTCGCCAATACACCCCAAGCCAACTTTACCTAACTAAATCTGTTGCTACTTTCTTTGAAGCTGCTCATCCCCAGGTAAATAAAGGTGCTGCTGTGAGTTACCTCGCAGAACAAATCTTGGGATTACAACCCGAAAATGTCATGACTATTGGCGATAATTTCAATGATGTGGAAATGCTGGAATATGCTGGCATTGGCGTAGCTATGGGCAATGCGCCCCCAGAAGTGAAAGCAAAAGCTCAGTGGGTAGCTCCCAGTGTAGCAGAAGATGGTGTTGCTGTTGCGATCGCTAAATTCTTACTATCCTAAGGGTACATCTCCCAGAAATATTCTGGAGATGTGATTATATATTGGATTTTGGTGACCGAACAAGGCAAAAGTAAAAAGTAAAAAGGCAAAAGTAAAGAAAAAGAAAAATGGTCACCAAGCCCCTAAATTTATTTATGGAACGAAGTAAAAACATTTGTTTCGATACAGGTAGTGCAAGAAACAATACG
>JASJDS010000138.1 GCA_030065055.1 Calothrix sp. MO_192.B10 | reverse complement strand
TTAAAACCTCTCTGGTAAACCTCTCTCCTAGTAGGAGAGAGGCTTTGAAACCCCCATTCTCTTGTAGGGAAGGGGGGATAGGGGGGTTAGGTTTCCTAGATTTTAATGTTAATAACAATACTTTTCAAACATCCTCTAATTGTTCCTTTGTTGCACGTTCCCGAATAATTAAAATCAATTGATTACACCCAATCCAATTTTTTTCTGTAGTTAATAGCAAGATATGTTGATAATTATCAAACTTTTAGTGATATAAATTATCCCTCAAAATGCTATTTAAACTAGGATAAAATACCACAATTTTTTAGACTTACTAACTACAACTTTACCCCCAACACCCCCAAAATCTCCCGCACTGGTGCTTTCTCCACCTCAAGAAGCTGCACCTGGGACAGCAACCGCTTGGGTATGTACTTGCTGGATTTGACCAGGCGATCGCCCCCGTTCCAAATTTCATAGTGATAGTAAGCTTGGGGGTAATCTTTAGCACCCCTAGTAATAGTACGCCAGTGAATAGAGCCACTGCCTTCACCCTTACGCCTTTTACTAGGGGAGAAATCAACTTTACTAGGGCTATTACCAGGGCTATTTTCTAAATTACTAGGGCTACTCTCATTGTCCCCTAGTAATTGGTCATTACTGGGGTTTATCTGGTTGTCCCCTAGTAAATTACTAGGGCTTACTGCCACGCCTAGTAATTCCAATATTTTTATAACTGGGCGTTTGGCAGCTTCCGCTTCTTGAATCGCTCCTAGTAAATGTTTGGGGATGTACTTGCTTCGCTTCTTATTACCTTCCTTCCAGTGATAGTAAGCCTGGGGGTAATCCTTGCCCTTTTTGGTAATGATGCGCCAATGGATATAACCGTTACCTTCCCCCCGTCTGCGCTTTTTACTAGGGCTATCTAACTCCGGGGAGAAATTGTTACTAGGGCTATTACTAGGGCTGTTTGAAATGTCCCCTAGTAAATTGTCATTACTGGGGTTTATCTGTTTATCCCCTAGTAATTCTGTCAGTTCTTTTTGAGCCTGGATGTTAGTCAGGGGAATGTTGAAAAGACCCTGTTTACCCTTAACTGCAAACGGTTCTGTGATGGGTTGTATATTCTCCAGCTTCCAGGCATAACGTCCTACTTGCCAATCACCACAGAGTATTTCAGTTTCTGATTGCTGTTCGATAAACTCAGCCGTCATTTGGATGCAGTCAACTAAGTCGCAAAGAGCGATCGCCTGCCCATGTGGAAAGTTAGTTTCATCCCAAGGTGGTAATTGCAGCTCGTCTTTAATTTTTAGGTATTCACGGTAATGTTTTGGATTGTTGAGAGTAGAGCAAATCAACAGCTTGCCCCTGTAATTAGTCTTCCAGCTTCTGGTTTCATAATGTTTCAGCCCCAGGGGGATTAAAGAAGCCCAGGGTTGCCAAAGGCTGATGGCTTTTAAAGTAGCGGACGTGATACTGGAATATTTACCGCTCGGTTCCTTGACAGATTTAGCAAAGCGAGTTGAGGTAGAGGACTCTTTGGAGGGCTGCGATCGCACATTCTCGACAGATGGTATTTCCAAGTGCTTCTCTGCGTCTGCGAGTGGTGGTGTTTCCACTTTTGACACCACAGGGGATGAATATCCCATCGGCAAGCCAAACATGGCTTCCAGCAACTCTGGATTGGCTACCTCGCCACGTTGAATTAGACCTAATTCTTTCAGCTTCACCTCTAATTTGTTCTGCCCAGGCGGTCGGCTGTTGCGCGAACTTAGTGCTGTGGGGGTAGGCAATGATAAACAATCGCTCTCGTGCTTTGGGGCAATCCAAACTGGGCTGCTCCGAGAACCAACCATTCCCCCATGTACCCGACTTGGGAAAGCTGCCAGAGTAAGTTTCTAAAGAATGAACCTCTGCTGGCTCCGGGTTTGAGGGGTGCGTCGAGCAGTCCGGGCACGTTTTCAACAATGACCCATCGGGGTCTGCATCCTGTAATGACTCGCAGGAAATCATCGAAGCGGTTGCGGTTGTCGGCTGTGGCAAGTCGTTGTCCCTGGCGGCTAAAGGGAGGACAGGGGACTCCGGCAGTGATGATGTCAAAGGCTCCATCGTAGGGGAAGGGATTAAAGTTAGCAATGTCGGCGTGGATGGGAATACCGGGGAAGTTTTTGTGCAGGGTGTTTTGACAAAACTCGTTCCACTCACACAGCAGTTTGGTATCAATTAATAATTCCCTGGCAGCCAGACTAAATACTCCTATGCCAGCAAAAAAATCAGCGTGGGTCAGCATTATTTGTTATCAGCTGGGACGAGCGAGGTTTTTAAATTGAGTAAACTGTGGGTCAAACAGCAGTTTTACTGTCCCTGTTGGTCCACCCCTATTTTTGGCAATGATTACCTCTGCAACGCCTCTATCAATGGAGTCAGGGTGATAATATTCATCCCGGTACAGCAGCAGCACTAAATCCGAATCTTCCTCAATTCGCCCCGATTCTCGTAAATCCGACATATAAGGACGCTTATTAGTGCGATTCTCTACGCTGCGATTTAACTGTGACAATATGACAACAGTGGTGTTGCACTCACGCGCCAATTGTTTTAACTGCCGAGTAATTTTTCCAATAGCAAACGCGATCTGGTAACTGTCACTGTCAGTCCCCTCCATTAGTTGCAGGTAATCAATGCCAACCATGCCAAGGTGACCACGTTCTGCAACAATCCGTTTCACCTTAGAACGTATGGCACTTACAGTTAATACAGGTGAATCATCTATGTAGATAGGCAATTGACTCAATCTACCGATTGATTTTGCTAAAGGTTCCCACTGGTGCTTGTTAATGTTACCTTGCTGCAAATAGCTCGATTCAATCTTGGCATCTTGGGACAAGAACCTATTCCCCCACTCCTCTGAGTCCATCTCCAAACTAAAAATTACCGTTGGTAGTTGTCCTAGTGATGAGATATTCAAGGCTAAATTGCCCAGGAACGATGATTTTCCCATTGCCGGACGACCAGCTATTGTGATGAGTTTTCCTGGCTTAAATCCCCCTAGAGTGGCATCTAGGTCGTAAAATCCAGTTCCCACCCCAGGCGACTCTTTACCCATACTTTTTTCTTCAATTCGCTCAAACGCATTTATTAACACATCATTGAGCAGTGTTGGTTGTGATGTTGATGCGATCGCATTGCTGCTGATCTCCAAAATTTTTGAAGATGCCCTTTCTAACTGTGTGTCAATATCTGAGCTGTGGTCGTGCGCCAAGTTGTGAATATAGCCACAGGCTTTAATTAACTGGCGGCGGTGGTATTTGTCCATCACCAAAGCAGCCAAGGCATCGATATTAACTGCTGATACAGTCCGGTCTACAAGGGATGCTAGTTTACTCCTACCACCAGATGATGCTAGTAAATCATGGTCTGTAAGCCAGCTAGTGACTGTTAGCAAATCTGTGGGTTTTCCTTGGTTGTAAAGCCGACAAGCAGCCTGATAAATATCTTTGTGGGCACTAATACAAAAAGCATCCACAACAAGTATGTCGCTGACTCTGGCTATAGCTTCTGGATCTAGCAAAATGCCACCCAGAATTGCTGACTCAGCTTCGATGTTTTGGGGAGGCAGCTTGTCGCTATTATTTGCACCGAAATCTAAATCAGGAGACATAACTCTTCTGCTCCAGTATCGGATGACTTGCCCAAAATTCACGCACGTCTTGACGGGCAGTTTTCGCCCAGCCCAGCCAGCTATTGTTAAAATCGTCTTTTAACCATAATTCCAGCGAAGTGCTGTCTCCCAATTCAATAACTCCAGAAGCTACAACTTGTAACTGTCCGTACCACATTTGATGCTGGGGTTCGCTATAAGCCGCAAAATTGTATTTAGTTTTTTGATAAAGATTTTCATTCTCATCGCGGACTTTGAGCCACTGCGTGAGCAACTCTTCCCAGTTCTTTTCAATCCATTTCAGGGGTAGTTCAGGTGGTCTTGGTAGTTGGGCTGCTTTCTTTTTCCCAAATTCAATAAAACTCTCTCTCTCTGCTTCTGAGATTTTCGAGAGTTCTGAGAGAGTATTTAGATCTTTGATCTTATTGATCTGAGAGGTGCTGGAATCTTTGTCTGGCAAGGGTTTGAGGGGGGTGTCGGCGATCCGTGTGTCGTCACTGGCGATCCGTGTGTCGTCACTGGCGATCCGTGTGTCGTCACTGGCGATCCGTGTGTCGCCACTGGCGATCCGTGTGTCGTCACTGGCGATCCGTGTGTCGTCACTGGCGATCCGTGTGTCGTCACTGGCGATCCGTGTGTCGCCACTGGCGATCCGTGTGTCGTCAGAACCTAGCCGTGATGAGGCACCATGTACTGCTTTTTTGTACTTGAATCGGGTAATTTCAACTTCAATTAGATGTAGTTCTTGTAGTCGCTTAATAGCCCTTTGAATTGTGCGTCTTGTCAGTCCCAACTGCTCGGAAATTTGAGCTGTATCTATCTCGATGACGGAGTTTTGAAACGGATTGAGAACCATCAAATAGAGGTAGACCCTTAGCTCGGCATCTTTAAGAAGGGCGTTGAGCTTCAAAAATTCATCTGCTATTAAAGGGTAATGAGTTGATTTCGACATTACACATCACCCCCTTCCACAACCTCAAAAGTGAAGGTAATCTCAAAGAAAGAGCTTTGCATCAGTTTGAAATGCAACCTTAACCATTCTTTATGCTGAAGCGGGTAAAATTCCCCTTGAACTTTGGTAGTGCTTTGCGCCATAATTACCTCACAAATGGAAAGAAAAAAAATCACGCTAGAATTGCCCCCTGTCCTGCCAGACTGGGGATAATTTTTTCCTTATAATCCGCATCCGCGTGCAGTCCAGTTAGACGTTATGCCCCTGTCCAGGCATTCGTCTTTCCCGAATCGCATGGTTTCTGTATTAAACTCCGGGAGCTATTTCTTTGAAAGCCTTTGCTCCCGCGCTCTTAGCTATACTTGTAACTAAGACCAAGCTTGCTTTAAACATGTATTATGCCTGGCTAGTCTGATAGCATTAGAGTATTCGTACCTCCTTTATTTTCTTGCCTAATTGCCTCATGATACAATTAAATGAGCAAAAATCGTACCTATATATAAAAAATGAATCATAGGGAAGCTTTTAACCAGACACTGAAAAAGTTCAACATTACCGCTAAGTCATTAGCGCGAAAGAGTGGAGTGCAAGAGCGACAGATTAGCCAATTTAGGAACGGTAAAGACTTGATGTCTGAGACTCTTTTTAGTTTGATAGCCGCACTGCCAAATGAGGCTAAAATTTACTATTTCTCCTGCATTGGTGGAGAATCAGTTATCGAAAATATAGATTTGCGATCGCTCATCATGTCTATGTCTGTAGCACGTAAGTCTGAGCTTCTGAACCTAATTGCTGATTCGTTATTAGAAAATCGTGAACAATCTCATTCCGTTGAATTAATGCAGGCAGTATAATATCGGCTTTCACCACATAGCCATTATCTAAACTGCCTCTTCTTGACTTATTGGTATTTATTGGTAGTTCTACACATAAATGGTTCATAGAAGATTGTGTTTAACGCACCTGTAATCACATTCGTTATATTTTAGATGACAAATATTACCAATGTCTACTTATAAATATCTGTAATATACTCTAAAAACAAAATAAATTTATGTGGCAATTTAAGGCATATTTAGTGTCAATAAAGCGAGATATAAACGAGGTTGATAAGTAACAGTGTAATATTTAAAGCTGTTGCTATATAAGTCTTTTAGACTACAAAGGTATTTTTTGATTGGATTAAAATATTTAAATAAATCAGTTTTAGTTTTGGGCGTTTATGTCTTTTTATCTAACCCCAAAATACAATAGCATCAATATATGATTTTCACTTGAATGCAATACATTACTAATACTAGAAAGTGTAGATTTGGTACAAGAAAAAATATTGTATATCAACGGTTTTCCTGTGCATGAATTAGATGATTTATGACAAATAACTGTATTGTATGCAAGTGAAAAAGTATAAATAGTTATTTAACTATATGTGAATAGTACGTAGAAGTAGACTTAAAACTCTCACCACAAAGACAACTGTCCTGGCGAAACATTAGACCTACCGCCCTGGTGGTACGAAAGGTGACAGCCAGTACACAGAGCCACTAAATTTTCTCTTCTGTTATCAGATGGGTTGCGGTTCCAGTGGTGAACTTGTAGCGTGCGTCTCATCCGCTCGGAACGGGACAGGTGTGATGTGTCCTCACCTGGGGCAATACACTGTAAACCACATTTTTGACAGCACCATCCAGCTTCTTGCTTGATTGCGGTGGCAATTTCTGTCCAATTATCTGGGTACGTGTTCAACAGCATTGGGGTGTCAAAGTTTGGGGGCTTATTGAATTTTACCAAGCTCTTAAGGTGGGAAGCGATCGCTCCACCCCTTACTCATCATCCGGTAAATACAACCCACTACTATCAGTAGGTCTGGCGTGCAGGTACATTTCAGTAATCGCCACGGAACTATGCCCCAAAGTCTTTTGTAACAGGTGAATAGGCGCACCTCTATCTAAACTATGGGATGCGTGAGAATGTCTTAACCAGTGGGGGCTAACATTACCTTCCAACCCTGCCCTATAAGCTGCATTCTTAACTATATGAAAAACCATACTTCTACACAGATGACCACCTTTAGCAGAAACAAACACTGGGTCATCTTTTTTAGCATTATCCTTTAACTCTTGAATATCTCGCCATACACCAGCACCCACTAACACAGTCCTGGTTTTATCACCCTTACCAAATACGGTGATTTGTCCGCCGTCACCTCTAGCTTTGAGGTCGCGCCACTTCAAGGCGCATAATTCCGACACCCGCAGACCAGCAAAGTAAAGTAGGCGAACCAGAGTGCGATCTCGTCCATTGGTCGTGGAATTTATCAGTAAATGTACTTCTTCTTGAGTTAAAATTCGCTCTGCCAATCGATTCTTTGCCTTGGGTGATTTAACCAACACTCCCAAGTTAGCCGATACCACCCCCAACTGTTTAGCAAAGGAAAACAAGCTTTTAATTGCACCAATAGCCACCCGCTGGCTGTTGTCAGAACTCTTTAAACTCATCTGCCATAGTTGGAAGTCCATGAGGGTGATATCTTGCATGGGCTTATTACCAACCGAGGTAAAAAACCGTGTGGCATAGCGACGATACCCATCAACGGTATTGGTGCTTTTACCGTGCAGCCAGAGGTCAATGAGTTCGGTATTAGTGAGGGTGGAAGCATTCAACATTGTACATTCTTATGTTGAATCCATCCCCATTAAACCCTACTGGGGGGACATTTTATTTAATTGGATGGTACAGACCATCAGAGCTATATCTCCACTTACGTTTACTGGGGTCACGCTCACTACACCACTTTTCAAATTCTTCTTTACCCATAGTTGAGTGTCTTTCTTGTAGGGTGGAAACATTTGTACTGAGGCGCATTGCTAGTTTGTTTTCATCCAAGGGTTCGAGTTGTGGCGGCTGGGCGTTGTACTGGTAAGGCGAATAACGGCGCGATGACCCTAAGCGAACCAGTACGCCCTGCATTTACACTCGATTGCAGCTGCAGGGCTCGCCCCTTCAAACCGAGCAAGTTTGTTAGATAGTTCTTCCAGCTTGGCTTCAACATTCGTCAATCTGGTTTCGTCCTGGGAATTGGTACTTGACCCAATGCTTTCCTTGAACCGGAAAAACTCTTCTTCCAGTTGGGCAAGACGGACTTCTACACTGCTTTCTACACCGGGTACATCTCCGAGGACATGGCGCAGCCCTTGGATTACCAATTCTGTGGCAGTGGTTTTGCGTGCCCTGGCTGCTTTACGCAACTCTGTTGTTAAGGTTTTGGGGAGTTTGAAGTTGATGGATTCCCGTTCAGTTGAAGGCATTTCTACACCATGTATAGATGCTGGGGCTCGATAGCTTAATGGAAATTGCACTTACTAGGGGATTCGCTCTTGCATTTGAACATCTATAAATTTTTCGGCTTGTTTTTGAGAGGCGATCGCTCTTTGGTAAAATTGTCAAGAAACAATGTAACGGTTGATAATTATCTAATTCTACAAACAAATGATATTGCCTGTGCTGAACCTAATAAAGAACAATGGCACAACTAGAGCATCTACTGGAAAAACAAGATAAAATCTGGATTTGCAAAACTTGTGGCTTAACCTGGAAGCGCAAGCCCAAGGTTAAATGCCAGGGTATTCCTGCAATCCGACATGATGAATTACCTTCATGTGCTATATGGGATTTCAACCTTTACCGAAATAATTTAACTAAAAAACGTGAGGCGAAACCTATTGCTTACCACCACAAACGAAGCTATCGCCACGATTACTGCTACAAGCTCTCTGATTGCAAGAAACGGTTTGAAGACATTCCAGACTTAATTCTGACCAAACAGGAGAAGGACAAGCTTGGATATAAAACCAAGAATCAATTAGAAAAAATGCACTTGCAACCCAAACCCAATGCCCGTAAGTGCGGAGTTTATTATTGGGAAAAGGAAACAGGAGGAGGCTTTGCAGTCTTTTACCACCCGAATGACACCGAATTCTTCGCTCCAGACCAGTATTTAACTAAAACGACTTTAAAAAAAATCTACCTACTATCAGAAGGATGGGTAAAACGATTGGGAGAGCCAGATAAAATGGCGGACAATCCCCACAGCTATACCCACCCAATCAAGCTGTACTCCCGCAAGCGGGTGGAGAAATTTCTTGCTAATAATGCATCAGAATACTCAAATTGGCTTGATAAGCGAGATACTTATCTTGCTATATTTGAAAAGAATAAAGATAAAATTCAGCAAGCAAGAGATCTAGTCAAAAATCAACAAAAAATGTGTCTGCGTTGCGCTTCTTCCTGCGCTTTAGACTCAGGTTTATTTTGTGCGATTCACCCCACTGGATTAGAGCGGTATCAAATGCCTTGTAAAGATTTTTCCGAGAGAAATGATTGAGTAAATCATTAGATGTAGATTTTCATGAAAAGCATGACGACAAGCGCTTACGCTCTACACAGAATCATCCTTCCACCCGCAGTTATCGCAGTCCCAGTGAACCCTTGAGGTGTAATCTCTATTCATGAATGCGCCGCACTGGGGGCAACTATAGCTGTAGCCAGATGAATTAGGACGCTGCTTGCTTGAGAACGATTTCCATTGCATCACGTAAATTATTTAATGTGGGTAAAAGCTTGCGAACCCTATTTTTCAAAGTTGCCCAACACTTTTCAATCCGATTGAGATCAGGAGAATAAGGGGGTAGGTAAACCAACTGGCATCCAGCCTGTTGAATCAGTTGAGCAATTCGACCACCACTCTGGAAAGGTAGCATTATCTACAATTACCCACTCACCCGGATTTAGGGTTGGAATCAAGCAAGTTTCTAGCCAAGTCTCAAACACGGTGCGATTACACCCGCCCTCCACCGTAAATGGTGCAATTATTTGTCCGTTTCGATAGCCAGCAATCATGTTGATACGACCCTTACGACAACCCGATTTGAGGTCATAAAAGCGTTCCCCAATAGCAGAGTATCCGTAACCGTAATTATCCCGTTGATCCATGCCTGACTCATCAACATATACCAGGTGAGGTGCTTTAGGGTTTTTTATTTGTGCCAAGAACTCAGCCCGCTTTGTTTCCGAACGTTGACTATACCCGTATGTTTTTTTTTACGAGTATGTCTTATCTTTCGTAATGCTCTGGAAATTGTGCGTTGGCTAATTTCCTCCTCCCATAGTTGTGCCATTTCACTTTGGGTTTTATCCCCATGCTTTTTGACAAAGCCTCGAAATTTCTCCCAATCCCTGATTTTTCCTTTGTGCGACGATGCTTTGGGAGGTTTGGGTTTGACATCACCCGTTTCGGCTTTGCGCTGACACCACAAGTTAATTGTGTTGCGACTGATATTAAATAATTGACTGGCTTCACACTTTTTGAGACCATCCAATTCGTTCGCCTACGGCGGCTCCTTCGGAGCATCGCTTGCATTACCTTTTGCCGAAAATCATAACTATAAGCCATTGAACTAGAGTAGATGCTATGGGAACTAAAACATATTTTACGTCCTAATCTCGATGGCTACAGCTATACCAGTAAACATCGGGTGAGTGTTCAGCAGTTCTAACTGTTCGTAGGAGTGTAAATCGCTGGGGTGGTTGAATAATTTCGGAGCCGTTGTAGAAAGAACGTTAACTCTTATTGAGAATATTAAGTGAATATACTTACTTTATGGTAGTATGAGCAAAAATACTGCAATAAAAAATAATAGCAACGTATCATATGAGGGAAAATCGACGAGAGCAAGTAACTAAAACCTCTTATTTACAACAAAGATTTTTGAGGTTGAGATTTCTAGGTAGTATTCCTAAATTTTTAATTGCTTTACTGTTGCCGTTAGTCATTATTCTTGGACTTGCGATTATTGAAGGAAATTATCTCACAACGAATCAAAAACCAATTTCAAAAGAATGTGACCCTAAAAATAATATAAAGGGGGCACTATGGTTACGATGCCAGTTAAAGAATTCAGAAACTGTAAATTTAATTGAAGGTTATAGTATTATTGCTGCTGCAATATTGTTTGCACTAGAATATGGAGACCGTAAGAAGCAGTCTCACAGCCAATCATGGCAAATGATAGATGGTGCCAAAGATATTGAAACCAGTTATGCAAGATATCATGCTCTTCAAGATTTAAATAAAGATAATGTTTCTTTAAAAGGGGTAGATATACCTAATGCAGATTTACCTAACATTGATTTGAGAGTTGCTGATCTTAGAGAAGCCAATCTAAAAGGAGCAAAACTAAAGAGAGCAAACCTTCAGCATGTCAATCTTGAAAACGCAGATTTAGAATGTGCTGAGCTTACAAAGGCGAATCTTAATGGAGCTGATTTATATCTAGCGAATCTTGAA
Source organism: Calothrix sp. MO_192.B10 (assembly GCA_030065055.1). Classification (GTDB taxonomy): domain Bacteria; phylum Cyanobacteriota; class Cyanobacteriia; order Cyanobacteriales; family Nostocaceae; genus Calothrix_A. Next base: position 5,895 of record JASJDS010000138.1, on the reverse strand, counting down.
GCAGCTAATTTAAATCAGTCGAGCTTACAGAACGTAACGTTTAATACAGTTAACCTCCAGAATGCAAGATTATATGAAGCCGATCTTCAAGGTGCAAATCTTGAAAATGCTAATCTAAAAAATGCAGTTCTTCGAGGTGCTAATTTAAAAGAAACTGTCTGGAAAAATGCTGATATTAAAGGAACTGATTTACGAGGTGTTAAAAATCTAAGTTTACTCCAGGTACAAGATGCTAATAATTGGGAAAAAGCTATATATGATCAAAATTTTCATCCAGAAAAACCTCAATTAATTCGTGAAATGACATTAGAAGATGATTCTCAGTTGATTGGTGACATAAAAACTTTGAATGAAGTAACTCAAAAAATTGATAGAGCGTTGCAAATTATCAATATAGAAACTTCTGAATCAACATCAAATACACTTACTCCTCTTTTGTCAGAAGTTAAAACTTATATTGAATTTATAATGGAACAAAATGTTAATTATGATACTCCTACCAAGGAAAAAATAATGGATAAATTAGCAGATTTAAAAGAGGGAGTTACAACGCGAGAAAAGGGTAAACAGCTTAAGGAATATGACCAAGTTGCTGGACAATGGCTAGATAGAAAAAGAGAAGATATCAAATGTATAGCTGGTAATACAGTTATTGAGAATAATAATACGTTGACTTCAACAGGAAATATACTAGATTCATCTGATAAAGTCGAGCGTTTTTATCAGGACATAAATAATTTATTAAAAGAACTCAGTTTTTATATCTCTAAATCACAAAGACCTAAGCCAATTTATGAGGGAGTTATCAAATTAGGATTTCCAAAATTTCTCTATAGAGATGCATTTATAATAATAGTTGATAAAATAATTCCAGAGATGATGAATGAAGAGCCTAATCAACTTTCTGAAACAGAATTGGAACGTTTGAATGGTCATCTTCACCAATTTATTGATTGGTTACAATCTACAAGTATTTAAAACTTGTGCAAAGGAGCCCGATTTTCATTAAAAATCACAGTTTATACTGGTTCAGTTGAACCTAATTGAATATAAAAGCAAGAGTTCAGAAGCGTAACGGGGGAGAAAAATGGACCTTAAATTCTTTTTATTTTATCTTTTAGGACTGTATCCATGACAGGAACCACATAATTCCCACAAGTCATTAAATTCCTTTATAAGGTCAGGTCTTAAAGAAAGATATTCGCAAATATAAAAGCAAGCTTCTCGCTTTTGAGAATATCCTTTAAGTAATAATTTCCTAATTTCTATCAGAGCTTCTCTGATTTTATCATTCCCTTCATTTACCAATTCATCGCCATATTCAAAATTATTCATTATTACTATCCTTGATATATTCAACTATTTTTTCGCAGCAGAAAATATGAGCCTTATCTATACTTAATTTTTTGGCTCAAAATAAATCTACTAGTTAAATATTCAAAAGTAATTAATCAAACCAGGATATTTTTTATACTCTCAGTAGAGACAAACAAAGGCGATCGCTATTTGTCTTTGGATGCATAAAACTTTCCTCGCTCGAATGGGGGTATTGGGCGATCGCGTAGCGGCTCTGCAAGAGCGTCGCTTGTTGGTAATCAGCCCAACCCGGAGAGAGAAAGCTGTGATATGAGGGTGAGTTTAATCCCGAAATAGTACCAGGTGACGATGTAGTCATTTAATGTTCTAAAGAAGAGTGCGATACCTAGCTATGACTGCATTTTATATAGGTGACCGTGTTGTCGTGCAAGGAAATGGATACAGAAAGGAGCACGGTAAGATTAGTAGCGAAATGTTGGTGGGTTTATTACGAAATAAATACCGGGTAACTTTAGATAATGGCAAGGATGATGAGTTCTTTATTGCAGATATAAAACATGAAGATTTACCAGATGGTGAAATTTCAGAGGTAATCAAACATATTCAGAATGAGGTTAAGCGATTTTCTTCTAAGCTTCCAGAAACAATGAAAACGGAATTACCTAACCATATCGGCTATCTTAAAGATGCTTTGTTGTCTAAAGATAAATCAAGGGCTGAGAGTGAATATGCTTATGTTAAGAAAAACATTCCGTCAGATGAAACAGAATCTACTCGAATTGATTTTGAAAAAATAGATTGGGCTGTTAATCGTCTTTCTTGATTTACGTAGAAGAGAAATAAGCGATAAGCCTACGGCATAGCTTCGCTTACCGCACCCCATCACCCCAGGGCTATGACCCAAACCTAGAACTCCAGTTGATAGAACTGGGTGAAAGCCCAGACCAAGCCAGGAAGTTTGCGCGAATAGTGGGACTTACCAAAGACAAACCACCAGAGACAGACGAAGAGTGGGAAGAATTTATGGCAGTGTGGGAAGAGTAGTTTTGGGGTGGATGCGATAAGCCGGAGGCTTGACGCTGCGCGTATCGCTCAAATGTTAATGAGGAATGGTTAAGTTCAAAAATCCGTTATTTTCCTTCTGCTGGACTTAATCTGTCCGCGCTTGCTTTTGCGGTCAAGGCGTTTTGATAATGAGCTACGAGTCGGTTTTGTGGGTTTGCGTTTTTTCTTCAGTACAATTGCACTTTTAATGAGTCCTTGAAGTCGTTTCAAAGCCTCTGAACGGTTCTGCTCTTGGCTTCGGTGTTCTTGGGCTTTGATAACAACAACTCCTGAAGAGGTGATGCGTCGGTCATTCAAATTCAAAAGCCGTTCTTTATACCAATCGGGTAATGATGAAGCCCCAATATCGAAGCGCAAATGGATAGCTGTGGAAACCTTGTTGACGTTTTGACCTCCCGCTCCTTGGGAACGAATCGCATTAATTTCAATATCACTTTCTGGGATAATGACTTTGTTAGAAATTTGTAGCATTAATCAGTATCTTAGTCTTCACTGTTGTCCAAATCGACCTCAAAAGTTTGTCCTTCCACCGTTACTTTATCGCCTGGTAGTAGTCGTCGCCCCCGTCGGGTTTCAAGCATACCGTTGACTTGCACCTCACCACCTTGAATCATCAACTTGGCTTGCCCTCCAGTCGGCACTATACCCATCAACTTTAAAAACTGATTTAACTTAATTGTGCCGTCTCTGATTTTCATAATTTATACTGCATAACACCCTAATTATATAGTGGCTTAAAAGATTGTTTTTCATTATTTGAGATGAGCGATAAGCCGGAGGCTTGACGCTGCGCGTATCGCACTATGCCATAATATTCAGTATTATTGAAACTTTGCAATGATAAAAATATGCTATCTGGTGCAGCACTACGTAAGACTGGTGACAATTGGGAATTTGCATCTGAAGCCGCACTCTTATATTTTGTATGGGATAATCTACCCCAGTTATTAAACCTGACCCCTTTAGCACGTCAGCATTCTGAATTAGGCGAATACTGCGATATCTTAGCCATCAATCATCAACAACAACTAACCATTATCGAACTTAAAAATAGCGAAGATAGATATATTGTCCAGCAACTAACCCGCTACTACGACAATTTAATAAATGCCAAGCCATTTGCAGAGCGAATTGATTATCAAAAGCCAGTTCGTCTAATAGCGATCGCTCCTTCATTTCACAGACATAATTTGATTGATTGTAAATATAATCTGCTTGATATTGAGCTTTTACAATGTGCAGTTATCCGTAATAATCAAGATTTCCAATTGCAGTTAACTGATATCGATACTAATCAAACTTGGTCAATTCCCGTACCCTATCAAGAGCTTGATATTAGCAGTCTATCTGATAATGTCTCTGACCCGCCCCAATTACTTTTAGACTGGCTTGGTGTCTGTACTGGTTCAGAACAACAAGCAATACTCAATATGCGCTCTCAAATACTGAGTTTTGATGAGCGAATCAAGGAAGAAATTGAAGGTAAAAAAGCTATTAGATATGGTAGGGGTAAAACTAAGCCAGTAGCCGAATTATGCTATTACAGAAAGACGAACAAACCAGTTATATTTCTGTGGCTGCCAACACCTACATCATGGCGAAAAGAAGTCATTGGTCGGTTGCGGCTATGGCTAAATGGTTCTACGGTTACTCATGTTGGCCACATACCAGAAGGCTTTGGTAGGATGAAACTGCAATCTGAATGGGATGCTATGCCACGAGAAAAACGACCTAAATCTATGTTTCATAGTGGTTCTTCTAAATCATTTACACCAGTACCAATTCCTCAAGGTTACAACAATGTTTCTAATACTCTAGAATCACTAGTTGATTTATCACTTGAAAAGTGGTTGGCAAGGATTTAATTTCATAACTAAAGCGCGAAAATAAAAACCACACCGTTTTACCAGTGTGGTGATATGCATAGAAATTTTCAAATGAGAGATTTAAATTAATTAATGACCATCAGTTGTTGCTATTGAGGACTACAAAGTCTAAACACAGCATTCCAGACTGCACTCAAAAATTATTTGACAAACGGTTGATTTGAACGCTACGGGTGTACCATCCCCCAGAACTGCCCTAAAGGGATGCTCCCTCTGATATCAATCTCCTAAAGTCAACACTCCCGACGACATATCAACTACCAAACGCCGTGTTTTTAACCACTGACGACCAAGTAAAACTTCTGGCACTCCATCACCTGCATAAACAGGAACATCAAAAATCTCACCATCAATTTTGACTTTTCCAGCATAAATATCAAATCTGGATTCACCCCTTGCCATAAGCATATTTCGCTCACCCAAATATTCCCAATCAAATCCCTCCAAATCCTGCTTATCAATTGCCAGCCAATCAGAAAAACCCGTATCTAAAACCGCATCAATTGGTAATTCCAATCCATCGAATGTAATCAATTCAATTTCAAAAATCAATTCATCCTCATCACCAAATCTTCCCGATATCATATTGTCCCTGCAATCCCAGTCTCGTTAATTTTAAATACAAAAACTGGAGATTTTGGGTGTTTTTGACGAGACATTTGAATAGCATTCATCTCCTGCATGTCAATAAAATATTCACCGCTTTCTGGTTCGACTGCCATGTACCAGTTGTAGTGAGTTTTAATGAGTGAGGGTTGGACTCGATCAAAAATTGGCTTGCAGCGTTGGTAAAACTCATCTTGTTTTGCTTTCCATTGGGCATATTGTTCTTCCGTCCACTGGATTTCGGGGAAAATGCGTCCCCGGCGGGTAACACGAGTAGACTGAGTTCTTGTTATTTCTTGTGACTCACTCATAGTAGTGACGCTCCCAAAATGTTATAAATAACTACGGAATGTGGGACTTATGTTCTCCCGAAGAATGGAAGTTAACCCTCCAACTTCATTAAGGAAGACTTAAAGCTATTAACTTTGCGAAAAAATTAGAGTTTACTGTTGTATAAAGTACCATTTTGATTAATAATACTACATGACGTTAAACTATGTAAAATAATACAAATGCATAAATATATCTATTTATTGAGTATAGGAACTATTTTTCTATTATCGGGGGATAAAAATGTTGATGCAAAAAATTCAAACCCTATTCAAAAATTATTAACTACAAAAAAATGTATAAACTGCTTTTTATTCAAAGCTAATTTATTCAAAGCTAATTTAAGTGGAGCTAATTTAAGTGGAGCTAATTTAATGGAAGCCAATTTAAATGGAGCTAATCTAAGTGGAGCTAATTTAAGTGAAGCTAGTCTAATTGATACTAAATTATATAGAGCTAATTTAACTAAAGCTAACTTAACTAAAGCTAATTTAGATAAAGCTAATTTAATTAGAGGATGTTTGTCAAGTATTAAACAATTCAATTAAGCTAGTCTTCTAAGAGGTTGTTTGGAAAGTCTAAAAGCTTACTTAAAACCTCTCTGGTAAACCTCTCTCCTAGTAGGAGAGAGGCTTTGAAACCCCCATTCTCTTGTAGGGAAGGGGGGATAGGGGGGTTAGGTTTCCTAGAT
>JASJDS010000310.1 GCA_030065055.1 Calothrix sp. MO_192.B10 | reverse complement strand
GGCGTTTTGACTCGTCCCACTCGGATTAACCTCTGGGTGACAGCTAAGAAGAAACGGAGCGACGAGGTTTTAACCCGTCGCTCCCTAACCTCTTAGAATCCCCGTTGCTTTTAGCACGGGGAGAAGTCAACTTCTCTATTTGTAGTTAGTGTTACCAAAAGACCGTAGCCTACTCTATGGGAACACCTCCGACGTAAACTCCCTCACTCCCTCACTCCTACCACCAGACTCTCACGGGTAGTTCTACGGGTGTAAGCGTTCCAAACATCAAGTTCTGTAGCAGGGCGGGTGGAGAGTTTAGCTCTTGCCTCCTCACTGAGTCCCTGAACCAGGGTAAAGTCTGCTCCAGCAATGCTTTGAATGTGTTCCATCTCCACACCAGTCATATCTGCTGCGCGGAAGTCTGCACCGCGTAAATCTGCACCATTAAATCGAGCATTACACAGATAAGCACCAGTCAAAAACGCTACTCGTAAATCTGCACCACTTAAGCAAGCATTTTCGAGATTTGCCCCTGTCATGTCTGCACCGCTCAAGTAAGCTCCTAGTAAATTAGCCCCTTGTAAATCGGCGTTTCTTAAATTAGCGGTGTTTAAATAAGCACCATTTAAAATTGCCCCAGGTCCCACCGCTCCGGATTTTTTATAAGCGTATCCCTCCGGCCAAATAGTTTGCCAGTCATAGGATGCAACCTGTAGTTTTGCTCCGTCTAAATTAGCACCAGTGAGGTCTGTTTGGCGGAGATTTGCTCTACTTAAATATGCTCCTTGTAAGTTGGCTCCCTGTAAATTTGCAGCACTTAAATTAACTCCCCGTAAATCAGTACCAATGAAATTCACTTCACTGAGGTTAGCACCACTGAAATTAACCCCAATCAAACTGGCTTGACTCAAATTAGCTGCTTGTAGTTCTACTCCCCGCAAATCCAATTTCCTCAAGTCTGGCAAATCACTTGCCAAACCTGCCCTCAGAGCATTTATAATTTCTGAGGATGGAGTTAATGGTAAGCTGAAATTGATGCGATCGCCTGGAGTATTGAGCTGAATTTGGCTGTTAGTCATCAGTTGAAGTCTGGGAACTATTCAGGCTTATTTTACCGTAAACTGCTTTTAGATAGAATCAAATGGTGAGGTGACAATAGCCCATGCAACTAATTCCACCCATGACCATGATGGACTTTTTCCGCAAAAGTGAAGGTACTTGGTTTACCCAACGTAATGTCCATCACTTTGACTTGGTGGCTGATGAATCTGGAGAATCTAATTTGATTGTTAGTGTCGTACAACCAGATGACCCAAAAGTCAAGCAAGTATGCGATCGCCAAGGCATAGATCCTAGCAGGGCAAAAGGTGGAGCTAGTTTTTTGTGGCAAGCAAATCTGGATAATGATCAGCCAAATCCTGATTATGCGGCTATTCTCATTGATATTCCCGATGATGAAACTGGTCTTTCTGGCAAACTGGTACGCAATGAGGGTTATGTTGAAAAGATACCCGTTGTCTGCCAATATTGGTTTGGTAAGGATGGTATTTTGACCATTGATACCGAGTATGGAAACAACCAAGGTCAGGAAAGGTGTTGGTTTATTACTGACGATTTTCGGGTTCGTGTCAGCACAGTACGAATGATGAATGGTGTAAACTTGATGACTTACTGTTCTGAACGTCGTTGTGTCACCGCAGATGTTTTAGAATCAATGGTGCGCCGGAATATGGCTAGAAAGGCGGAAGCTAGATAAGATGCAGGGGACAGAGGGAGTGAAAGAGTGAGGGAGTGAAAGAGTGAGAGAGGTTAGGAGAGCAGGGAGCAGAAAGTAAGGGAAGAAAAAAGTTGAATATTTTTGCATCATTTTATGATTTGGTTTAGGTTATTTAGTCATCTTTTAGATGACTTAGTCTACTCGCTGTGGAAATTAATTTCCTTGCGGGGTGTGGGTTTTGCGTGAAGTTGACACTAGTTAAGGCTTACGCCCTCGTCATTGGTAAAATTATTCCCAGAAACTACCTAGGTAAAAATGCAGAAAGGATGCACGTAATCAGCAAAGTGAAATTGCGGGAATTTTGGATGCAACACGCTGATTCTGAAGATGCTTTAAATCTAAGCACTTTGGCAAGTAAGCTAAATTTACAACCAAACAAAACACACCCAACAAAATTGAGTGATCAGACTTGAGAGGTATCATCAAGCTTGTCTGTGTCTTGGAGGTAGATATAACTTATGATTTGGTTTAGCATTTTGCAAAGCGAATTTGTGTTTCAGTTACCACTGTGAAGTTACCTGGTAACTCTTCAGAATATGCTGCCAACAACCGCCGTAAAGTATCCACTTTGTTCGCAGCCCGTTCATTTTCAAGACGTAGCAGAATAACTCCTTTGTGAAGATAATTGTCTCTGTATACCTTATCTCCAAAGTCCTTGTCATTAGTAATGAGTATCCAGTTCTCTGCAAAGGCTTTTTGAATGATACTGTCGTCATCCATTCCCCGTGCTTCCTCGTAAACTGAAAACACTTCGTGACCTTGTTCTTGCAGCCAGCGTGCTACAACTACACCAGTGCTTTCATCTACCAAAAAGCGCATTTATGCCGTCTCCATAGCAAAAGGCATAAAACTCGTACTTTCCATTGAGCGGGAGGCAAATAAAAGACAAGCTCTAATATCTTCTTCTACCAATCCCTCATATTCTTGGAGGATCTCTGCTATTGTTGAGTCGTGTGCAAGAAGATTTAAAATATACTCCACTGTTAAGCGTGTTCCCTTAATAACTGGTTTACCTACCATGATTTTTGGGTTAACGGTGATTCGACTGAGTAATTCTTTATCTGTCATAGTTCTTAGTAAATCTTAGATTGAGTATAACGCCGTGACGTAGTAGTGGCTTGGAAGAAAATAACCCAGAAGATTTACTGCTTCTGCTGGTTTTTGTTGTTGTTAGACTAAATCTAAACTAATAATTCTATTCCCAGTCGTCTTCTTTTGCCCAAGCTAGTATTTTCGGGTGAAGTCTAATGGAAATAGGCTCATACTTCTCATCTTTATTTTTGACTGGTCTTCCCCTCTTTCTCAATTTCATACCAAACTGTTCAGAAATCGCTTCCCTGAATTTCTGATTTTCTTCTGGTGTGACTCGCCTCGCCTTCTCGAATTTTCTGGTCAGCATAAAGTTAACGCAATTGGGGAATAGCCTTGCAGCCAACACACCTGGGGAAAATAATGGGTTGTTGGGCACGGCGATATTGGGCCGGTCGCATCTGGTCAAGATTGTAGATGCCGTGCCCCTACCATAAATATTAATGGTTATGGGATGTCCCTCAAGGAAACCGCCCAAGGGATGATTGCAGAAAATCTGAATTCCCCAACACATCCCCCGTAGGGGCACGGCACCGATAAAATAACCGGTTTGCCAAAAAGATTACACACGCCGTGCCCTGACCATGAATATTGCACTTAGGGAAACAATATATTTTTGACCATGGCAAATTCCTAAGACTCACAACTTAGGTTTCTATTCCCAATCATCTTCCTCTAACTGCTTCTCCAGCTGAGAAATCGCCAATTTAATGACTGACTGAACCCCCGCTTCCTGCTCCTGGTTTAATGCCGCTTGCAGTGGTTCTACGGCAGAATTATCGCGGATTTTCATTAATGCCAAAGCAGCCGACTTGCGGCTTTCTGCTTCCGGGTGCTTGAGTAACTCTAAAAGTGTGGGAACTGCTGGTTTATGGGCTAAATTACCCAACACCGCTGCGGCTTCGCATCTGACCGTTTCCGATGGGTCAGCAAGAGCATTAATCAAAATATCAAAAGCTCCCGCTTTCGGGTCTTCTTGGGCAACTTTGGCGATCGCACCTACCACGGCCGCACGCACACCCTCTGAATCAGAAGAAAGTGCCTGGTACAAATGCTCTTTTGCCTCTGCACCAATAAATGCCAATGCCCAAGCTGCGTGTCCTTTAATACTTTCGGGATGTTCAGGAGACTCTAGTATCTTCAATAAATCTGGTACGGCTGGTTCTCCTGTTCTTGCCAAAGCACCCACTGAAGAACCTTGCACTACCGTGTCTTGATCATTGAGGAAGGCATGAACTAAGGTAGGAATAGCCTTAGGGTCAGCAATCAAGGTTAATGTTTTGGCACAAGCTCGCCTGACAACTGGGTTGGGGTGATTGGTTAAAGCCTCCAGTAACACGGGAGTTGCGGGTTCACCAATTTCTCCCAATGTTTCCGCAATTCTCAGCCTCACCATTCCCCGAGAATCGGCAAAACTCTCCACCATCTGCCCCATTAACTCCTCATCGTTGGGGTCAAAGGTGTGTAGCGTGATTTGTTCAGTGACTGTTTGAATTAAAGCATCTGTTTGGGCTTGTGCCTGCAAAATAGGGTCATCCCCGGCTTTAGTTTCGGAGTTGAGCATATTACTTATTATTAATTACCTATCACCTTCGACTGAGAATTTGAGATTAGTTGGATCAGAATTCAGGATTATTGATGAGTTATTTCAGTTAGCCTCCTGCACTCTTGTGCTGCGCTAACAATTATTAGTTTTTCCATTGATAAACCGAGAAAAAAAGTAGTAGAAACACTCATTTTTCCTCCGAACTCCTAACTCCTAACTATTGACTAGCTTGCTGTTGACGTAGTTGTGCGAGAATACCATCAATTTTATTCAGTTCTGGTTCTAGTTGAGCCATTACCGCTGATTTTGTCAACTTAGCTTTTTTCCCCGCTTCCATTGTGTCATGAACCAGGCGTTCGCGATATTGCTCAAATTCAGCAATCACCTCTGCTAGTTCTTGGGGAGTTGCCTGTTCTGTTGCGGTCATTTCTGAAGATTCAGCCATATTTTTCCCTAAATGCCTATCTATGATTTATTGTCAACTTAGGCAATATCCAAAATGCCCATATTTTATGATCTTCTCAGATTGCGTTACTGTCTGGCAAACTTTTTTCATATTGATTTTTTTGACTTCTCCCCGTGCTAAAAGCAACGGGGATTCTAAGAGGTTAATCCGAGTGGGACGAGTCAAAACGCCCCTAGACAGTCGGTTAAGGCTTAACCCTAACGTTCTGCTTACTTTGCGGATGATGTTTGCAGAACCATTTGCGTCTGCATTGATATACCAGTTATTTGCAGTTCG
>JASJDS010000309.1 GCA_030065055.1 Calothrix sp. MO_192.B10 | reverse complement strand
ACGTATTGTTTCTTGCACTACCTGTATCGAAACAAATGTTTTTACTTCGTTCCATAAATAAATTTAGGGGCTTGGTGACCATTTTTCTTTTTCTTTACTTTTGCCTTTTTACTTTTTACTTTTGCCTTGTTCGGTCAGCAGTTGTAGTCAGTCAGAGGCAGGGGGCAGAGGAGCAGGGGGCAGGGTAGCAGGGGAGAAACGCTTAATTTTTCAATGTTCAGTAAAGTAAAATTCATTATCATATTGCCAGTTTTTGTTATTTGTTTATTGACAATTAGACCTGGTTATTTAGTTATGCTAGCTAATAATAGGGATCTGGATATTCAATTTCAAACTGTCATACCCGTAATTACTTCTATCCCCAAGACAAAATTAATTTATCATCACAATAATTTATCTAGTGTTGCTAATGGTGGAGGATGTTTATACTATGTTTACTATATATTTTCTACAGAGCTTGATGAATCAGATTTTAGAGCAGCTTTGCAAGATAAAAAGAAGTTATATTACTTCACCAGTTGGATAGATAGAGATAAATTTAATCAAAAAATTAAAACAGACAAATATGCCTTTAATGACCAAGAAATTGAAGTCATGGAAAATATATTCAATAGCAATAAAAATGTAGTTCGTTTTAAACAAGTTGGGAATAAAAATTTTGGCTTTTTACGTAATGGTTTAGACCCAAGATGTGGAAATTTTGATTAATCGCATGATTAAATTAGGGTTAGGGAAGATAAACAGGTTTATTTACTTAGGTTAAGATCCCCCAACCCCCTTAAAAAGGGGGCTTTAAAAAAAGTTGCACACAGCGTAATAAACCTCATCCATCTTGAGAACTGGAATTTTCCCTCCAGGGAATACCAAAAAATAAATTATCCTTACGGGGCACGGCATCTACAATATTCTTGTATAGGTCATAATCTGACTAATGCCGTGCCCTTTCGTACCATTGGAATTCGTAAGCAAAAACTATAGGTTTCAAGGTAGACGCGGTTTAATATATTATCTACCATTATTATTTGGATCTAGCTGGCTTAACTCTTGGCATTGATTGAGCGCTGTTTGATAAGCCGTCAAATATTCCTTGCCACCCAACATAATATCACCATAATATTCATATGGTGCATCACCGTAGATGGGCAGGGGATCGTCTTCTGGGTAGTCTTCCTGAGATTCTTCAATAATTGCTTTCAGTTGTTTCACGGTTAGACTTTGTGCTGGAAAATACCAAAAATTATCGCTCTTTTTCTTAAGATGTTTGAGAGTAGGATCGACAATGCGTGTGATGGATTCGTCGCTGGATGTATCTGTTAACTCAATCCAAGCGTGTTCTATGGGTTGATATGGTTTATGGTTGCTGACAACAAAACCTTGTACATAGGTAGCTCCTGCTGTTGATAATGCAGCTTGATAAGCATTATCAAAAGGTTTTTTCGCCTTACTCTTGATGCGATCGCCTATTTGTATAGAAAGCTCTTCATCCAATATTTTGTTCATTCACAGCGAAGCCAACAGCAGAAACTACAATATCCTACCATTTTCAGGAGGAGTGATGGTTGATGGTTGTTAGTTGTTAGTTGATAGTTGATGAGGTGATGGAAGGAAGGAGTGATAGTTGATAGTTGATGGAGGGAAGGAGTTACTGATAACTTGCACCATTCTCAATTAGCCCACATTCCTACCTTGAAATAAATTTCAAGGCTAATAAACCAAGCACGTTGAAACGCGCTCTCCAGCCTTGCCTAGTCTGATTTATCAGACTTTGTCTTTGAGCCTAGGAATTAATTCCTAGGCGGACATTTGGGCTAATTGAGAATGGTGCAAGTTATGAGGTGAGGGAGGATTAAATTTATCTTCTGAGGTAATCCCAACTGTCAACCGTCAACCAACAACCAACAACCAACAACCAACAACTGATAACTGATAATCCCCTCCCTATGGCAAAATAAAACGGTAAGAAGAGAAATTTATAGATAAAGGTAATTTAGTGAGCCCTACTTCTGTTGCTACCCCTACTGCGCGTCGTGCAGTCTTTCCCTTTACAGCCATTGTGGGTCAGGAAGAAATGAAACTGGCTCTAATTTTAAATGTGATTGACCCTAAAGTTGGCGGTGTGATGATAATGGGCGATCGCGGTACAGGTAAATCTACTACTATTAGAGCATTGGCGGATTTACTTCCAGAAATCCCCGTAGTTGCTAATGACCCTTTCAACAGCCATCCCAGCGATCCCGATTTGATGAGCGATGAGGTAAGACAACAATTACTGCAAGGTGAGGATATACCCACAGAGCAAAAGAAAGTCGAAATGATTGACTTACCTTTAGGTGCTACGGAAGACAGGGTTTGTGGCACCATTGATATTGAAAAAGCTCTTTCTGAAGGTGTGAAGGCCTTTGAACCAGGTCTTCTAGCCAAGGCAAACCGGGGTATCCTCTATGTGGATGAAGTTAACCTTCTTGATGACCACTTGGTAGATGTGTTATTGGATTCTGCTGCTAGTGGTTGGAATACCGTAGAACGCGAAGGTATTTCCATTCGTCACCCAGCCCGGTTTGTACTAGTTGGTTCTGGGAATCCAGAGGAAGGGGAATTACGTCCCCAGTTACTAGATAGATTCGGGATGCACTCGGAAATTCACACTGTTCGAGAACCAGCATTACGAGTCGAAATTGTGGAACAAAGGTCGGAATTTGACCAAAATCCACCTGAATTCTTAGCAAAGTACCAAGGACAACAAGAAGAATTGCAACAACGTATAGTCAACGCTCAACAGCTTTTACCTTCGGTAAATATTGACTATGACTTGCGAGTGAAAATTTCTGAAGTTTGTTCGGAATTGAATGTAGATGGTTTGCGGGGTGATATTGTTACCAATCGCGCCGCTAAAGCTATAACTGCCTTTGAGGGACGTACTGAAGTTACCGTGGAAGATATTCAACGGGTAATTACCCTTTGTTTGCGTCACAGACTACGGAAAGATCCCTTGGAATCAATTGACTCTGGGTATAAAGTAGAAAAAGCTTTTGCTCGTGTTTTTGGAGTAGAATTACCAGAGGATACGGCACAAGCAAATGGTACAGGTCAGAAATTGGGCGCGAGAGGCTAGAAAACCTGTTGATTCATCTCAGAAACTGGTTCCATGTAGTTCAGTCTTTGATTTTATAACTGAGTCAATGTTTTAGCAGTTTTTGATGTTTAAGTGTTGAGTCTTGCACTCAACACTATTACTTTAAATCAGTGTGAGCGCAGCACAAGAGTACAGGAGGTACAGTTATCAGGCATATGGTGGGAGATTTAGATCCAGGTGATAAAACTGGTAACTGGTAACTGATAACTGACAACTGTTAAAACTCACTAACCAAGACAAATAAATTAATTAATTCTAAACAAATTATGAGAAGTTGGCATTTCTGGTTTAATAGCTTGATTTTTGCTAGTCAACACAATCCTCCTCGGGTTGTAGAATTGTTAATGTTGGTACTAGCGATCGCCATGTTAGTAATTTCCACTTTGACTCCCGGAAGACCAGCTTACATAGTATTAGGATTGAGTTTTGTGGTTGGTGCATCTATTTCTATTTTAGTTCGAGAACAACTTGCTCCGTCCCATCAAAAACGTATTACTCAATTTACAGCTTTACTACTACTAATTATTGGTATATATGGGTTTGCTGATTTAATTATTACTCTTAACTCCTAACACCTAACTCTGAAGAAACAAGGCAGTTTTGCTGGAGGCAGCAGGAAAGAATATCTGGCTTGTTTCTTTCATGACGAGGGGATTTTCTTTATTACTTATTACTTATTACTTATTACTTATTTAATTCCATCCTTGCATCTCCACAAGTTGTATACATAATTGATTAATTTGATCTAAATTTGGTCTAGAGGGTAAAATAGATTGTTCGTAAACAATATCCATTTGGGCTATTAACTTTTCTGCCATTTGCATCACTTCTTCGTAAGTGCGATCGCCCCTCAGAATAGCTTTTAAATCATCAGCATCACCGGCTATGTTCCTATCTACAGTCAATTCCCCTGTTTTTAATATTTCTAAACCACTACGCAGCAATCTAATGCAGTGCATCCCATGTTTTAAATCAAATCCAGACTTTCTTTCCATTTCTGCTCTAGCTGGATTCCTATTTTTTTGCCAAGAGATATAGGCTTTCCATTCCCTTAAAGCACCTTGGTAACTTTGGCTTTTTTGCAGTAAACGAATAAAATCTTTACGGCTATTTGTTAATTTTTGAGTATATTCTAAAGTATCATCAGGTAAAGTATATTGCTTGAGTATTCCTTTGAAATCAATATCTGCTGTGAGTAACTGATATAGTTGTTCTGATTCTGATAAAAATTCAATTTTGCCCCTAATTAAATTATAAAGATATTCCAAAAAAGCATTCAATTCTTCCTTGGTGAGTGGTGCTTCATCTTCTATGCCAAAATCAGTCGGAACTGGTTTCTTTTGTGGAGGATTTAATAACCATTTACGATGGGTTTCCATCTTTTTGATTTGAGCAAAAGCATAACCTGCATAAGTGTGCCTGACTTTTTTACTCAAAAATAAATTTCTATGGCTGATTAAATGTTTACCAACATCAGTCAACACAGGATATTCGCGCAGCCATAATAATTCTAAAACATTGGGATTTGCTCCAGATAATAAATGAATTATTTTCCTTAATTCATAAATTACCGTATCTTGATTTCCATCCAAAAATGAAAATATCCCTGGTTCATCCCACCCCTGATCTTTTTGCTCAATTCTATCGGAACCGAGGTAGTATTGTTTGGGTGCAATAAATACCCCTCGGTAATCAAAATCGGAATCAGGGCGGTTTAAACCATATCCATGACTTCCTGATAAACCAACAAAAATAGTTCTTCTTTCAACATCTATTCTTTTCATAAGTCTGTTGCTCCCTCCCACTTATGATAACCCTTCTGCTTTCGCGCTGCTCTGGGTTGCAAACTCGGTTTCTTCGGGCAATAACCCTTTTTTTTAAAAAGTAAAAAGATAAAAGTAAAAAGTAAAAAGATAATCCCCATAAATAAATTGAGGGGATAAGATTACGGACGTATTGTTTCTTGCACTACCTGTATCGAAACAAATGTTTTTACTTCGTTCCATAAA
>JASJDS010000140.1 GCA_030065055.1 Calothrix sp. MO_192.B10 | reverse complement strand
CTGCTCATGGTTTATCCAATCCATCAGAGCAAACTATCAGTAAGATTGAGCCACTTGAAGCCAAGAACTTTAACCTGTTGCTCACTTTTGCAGATGGTCATAAGCTGCTCGTAAAACAAGAGCGACATAACCAGTCAGGGAAAGCTGCTGGTGAGTTTTTGAGTGAATGGCGAGTTCAAGAATTCTTACAGCAATTTCCAGAACTTGAAAACCTTCGTCCTTGGATACCTGAGGTGCTACATTTTGATAGGGATAATTCCATTATGGTTTTCCGCTATCTAGATGACTATCGGGATTTAATGGATTTCTACGCTAAGGAAAATACATACCATATAGAAATTGCTGCTGCACTTGGTACCCTTGTGGGAACCATTCATAGTCAGACATTTAATCGTCAAGACTATCAAGATTTCTTCTGTAGGGAATCCGAATCTTTCACCACTAACATGATACCTCGATGGATTCATGGTTTAGAACGGATCGGTCCGGAAATTTTTGGTTTGGTACCTGCTGACGGGCTAAAATTCTTTGCACTATATCAACGATACGATAGTTTAGGGCAGGCGATCGCACAACTGGGCAATATTTTTACTCCCTGTTGTGTGACGCACAATGACCTGAAGCTGAATAATATCCTTCTGCACAATGATTGGGAACATGAAAGTACCAGCATTGTCAGGTTAATTGATTGGGAGCGCTCTAGTTGGGGAGATCCGGCTTTTGATTTAGGAACAGTTATCAGCAGCTATGTGCAAATCTGGCTAAGTAGCTTGGTTATCAGTAAGTCTTTGAGTATTGAAGAATCTCTGCGGCTAGCGATGACTCCCTTGGAACAGCTCCAGCCTTCCATTGCTGCCCTAACCAAAGCTTATTTTGACACCTTTCCAGAAATTTTAGAACACCGACCTGATTTCTTGCGACGAGTGGTGCAATTTGCAGGTTTTGGTTTGATTCAACGGATTCAGGCGATGATTGAATACCAAAAATCTTTTGGCAATGGAGGGATTGCCATGCTTCAGGTGGCCAAGACATTGTTGTGTCGTCCAGAACAATCTATGCCGACAATTTTTGGCACAGCTATTACTGAATTAATTCAACTTAGTCCTTCTGCTGCTTAAGATACTTAGTCAAAACCAAACCATTATGCAATTACTTAATTATCCGGAAACTCAACTGTCAAATCTGACAAATGGGCGATTATTGGATGTGCTACAAGATATTGTTAACAAAGTTGAGATCCAGTCAAACTTCTCTATTCGCCATCCAGATTACAAACCTTTGGAAATTCCAGCTGAGGCTGTTGAACATTTTCAGCGCCTGCCTGAGGAAATAAAGGAAAAATACCTGAGTCTGCAGCTGCGGAGTTTTCTATATGGTATTTATTACAACGGCTCCATGAGAAATACTCTCGCACCTTCAGGGGATACCGAGGCTGCACCATTAGACCTGGAGAACAATACACTCCTAGGAGTAGATGTGGAATTTTATCAGCGATTGCACGACAGCAATAGCGGCACAGGCTACTTTGGCTCTGGTTGGTCTGTTCTCAGGGAGGAAAGTGATGGGACTTTAGCAGTTACTAGGGGTGGATTGAGGCTACATATTGAGCGTGAGAAGCATCTCCCAGCATCTGAGCAATCTGCCACCGTAGGGGATTCAGTAGCAATCCGTATGCCTAAGAATTTTGTACAAAGTGGCTTTTATATGGCAGTTGGCAATGCAGAAGCAAGTCGTCTGGAAAAGGATCGATCAGTAACTGTGCGAATCTACTTCAATTTAACTCCTGAAGGTGCAATTGCGGTGATGGATAGCTTAACGCGACGGCTGAACGAAATGGAAATTCCTTTCCACTTTAAGGTTTTGTATAATCCCAAGGACTACGAACGGCACGATTCGGGGGTGCTGTACTTTGACAAGAGTGATTATGAAGTTGTCGGGGAAGTTTTAAAGACTGTATATGCAGAACACCAATCCCATTTTCAGCCAGAAACTCCCTTATTTACCCTACAGATTGCACCAGGTTTGGGGTTGGCAGAAGAACCAGATCAAAAATTTGCTCAACAAGAAAGCTTTGGCATGAATCGCTGTCAAATTGTTGCTAATGGTTTGTTAGAAGCTTGGCATCAAGGGGATGATTCGACGGGCGGAAGGATGAGGGCTATCCTTGGGCAATTTTCTATGTTGGGGATTGATTTACAGCGTGTTTATCTCAATGCCAACTCTGAACATATTTATCAGTGTTTGGATATATAGCAATTCTCAGAATCATGAGGTACACAGAATTTTTTCCCACTCCCCCTCTCCCTGCTCCCTACTCCCTCAAACCTAGGTATAAAATAATTTTAGTCTTTTAGTCCAAGAGTAGTCTTGGGCTATTTTTTATGGTTTTTATCAGTTTTAATAGTTTTGTGGACATAACTAGTTTAGTTGATTCCCTAAATTAGAGAGAAGTTAACTATAAGAATAATAGTAAAGGTAATTTATAGGTTAATTATGAGCTATTACTAGGTTTATCAGCAGATAACTACATCTAATTTTGTGACAAAACTGTTTTTGGTTTAGCCTCAATAAGCTCTAAAAATACTAGACACACTAAATTAAATTGAATAGGATTAAAACAGGAATCAAAAATTACTAATTGATTCCTGGTTAGCAACACACATTCATTATTGGGAAAAAATCAAATGGCTAATATCAAAGTTAATGATATTAAACCTGCTGGCACTGATTTATTTGCGGATGATGAAAGTTTCCTAAAGGAACTAAGCGGTGATGAAATCGGTATTATTTCTGGAGGAATAGGGCTAGAGCCACTACTTTCCGGTAATAATAGCAATACAAGTAATACTTGTAATAGCAATACGAGTTATACCTGTGGAGGCGCAGTAGATGTTTTTCAACTAGTAGATCATAAGCATTTATCAATTGATGATTGAGGTACTTTGCTTATCCTTTTAAGACAGAGGTCAGAAGGCAGAGGGCAGAAGTAAGAAGGTCTTAAAGGCAATCAGTGCCAGTAAAGACTGTACCTCATAGATATGATAAACGCTATAATCGCACCCGTAGCGATTCCCTTCATATCCGACAATAAAGTGATTAATGAAATAAACTTTATCAATCACTTTATTGCTTTTTGTTTTTTTGAAAGAATACTAAATAATCAGAAAAAAATATGAATAAACTCAATAATAAGACTTTAATTAATTATTTAGAAAACCTGGAAAATCAAGGATTGTTAAATTTAAAATCAGCTAAATTATGTGTTAAAAATAGTCAGGCATTTTACTTAGTTTTTAATTTAAAAAATAATATTATTTTGACAGCTAAACAACAATTTATATATCATCAAGTTTACGCAAATTATCTTTCTTTTCTAAAAGAAAGTAACCTCTATTTTTTTATAAAAAACTGTGATAGTTTAATTGATATTTGGGATTTTTTACCAACAATTATTAATTTTAATATAAACCACTTAATACTAATATATAAATATCCAGCCACCTATACTACTTTACAAAGTTTTTATGAAAATAGTAACGATTTTTCAAAATTTATTGCTCAGAAAGTTGGAAAAATTATTGCAAAACTTCATCGTAAAACGAACCAATCCCAAGAGTGCTTCAATTTTATGAATGAAGTTCAACCCAATTTTCATATACCTTACCCAGCCTATCTTTTAGACCGCTTTGAAATTGATAGCTTTTATAAACTTTCTGCCCAAACTTTAAGTTTTATTGCTTTTTATCAGCGTTACGATAGTTTAAAATCGGCAGTTCAAGAACTCATTATTAACCATCGTCGCTTTTCTTTAACTCATAATAATTTAAAATTAAATAAGATTTTAATATCTAAAAATATATTATCCAAAACCAACGAGGAAAACCAAACAGCAATTAAACTAATTGATTGGGAAAACTGTAGTTGGGGAGATCCAGCTTTTGATGTAGGAACAATTTTAGCTGGTTATTTGCAAATTTGGCTGAACAGTCTAACGATTAATCCCGCTATTAATTTGGAGGAATCGTTAAAATTTGCCACAATTCCTTTAGAAAATTTACAACCTTCGCTAATTTTTTTTATACAAGCTTATCTCAAAGAATATCCAAATATTTTACAGAATTACCCTGATTTTATCCAACGAGTTATTCAGTTTTCTGGCTTGGCTATCATTTATGAAATCATCACTAAGATTGAATCTTGTCATGTTTTTGAAGGTACAGATATTTGTATGTTACAAGTGGCTAAAAACTTACTCTGTAAACCTAGCCAATCTTTCCGAGCTATTTTAGGGATTACAGAAGCAGATATTATCAATTATTAGATTATTGTAAATTTCAGCAAAATGATTGAAAGATTATGACAAAAGCAAAACTATTACAGCATTTAGCGGAAATTACCAGAAATATTAAACTAGACTTTTTTAATTTTAAAGTTAGTTATTCTAATTTTGCTAATCTAGATTTTCCCCTAGGTCAAATAGAACATATCAAAAAAAAATCTGATGATATTCAGAAAAAAATATTTATCCTACAGATTATGGACTTAATTTATAAGGTTCACTATGAAGGTTCTATACTTAAAGATATTGTTGAAGAATCTGAAACTAATGAAAATATCTTAAAAAAGATAGCATCTCGGGATGTAGATTGGGAATTTTATGAACAACTTGAAAGCAATAATTACAGTAAAGGCTGGTTCCATTCTGGCATGGAAGTGACGGCAGTAGAATCTGATGGGACTCTGGCCGTCAAGTATGATGGTGTAACCACATACATACATAAAGAACTTCATCTGAAAGTCGAGGAAAAATCGGCTTCTGTTGGCGATATTGTATCAGTTTTGATGCCTCATAGTAATCTTGAAGGAGACTTCTATATAGCAATGGGAGAAGGGAAAATAGACTTTAACACTTGGAAAGATCCTGATAATCAGGTTATCTATGTTTATTTTAATTTTGAGCCTGAAGCCGCAATTATAGCGATAAAACAATTAACACAAAGTTTAAATAATTTGAACGTTTGCTTTGTGTTTAAGGTTTTACATAATCCTTTAAACTATTATCATTACAACTCAGGTATTTTAAGAATTCATAAAAGTAATTATCTCTTAATTAAACCAATTTTTGAATCTATTTATATAGAAAATAATTCCCTTTTTAGAAGTAAAGTACCTATTTTTACTAAACAACTAGCTAAGGGGATTGGCTTGTCTGAATCTCCTCATCCTAAATTATTATTAAACTATGGAGAAACGGTTGGAACAACTTGTTGCTATATTTTAGCTAACGCACTCATGGAAGCTCATCTCAACAAAGACGATTCCCCAGAAGCACGCATGAAATACATTATCAAACACTTTGAAAATGTGGGAATTGACTTAGACCGCCCTTATATCAATCCCGGTTCAGAAGATATTTATACTCCTTTAGACATTATTAATCTATCTGGGAGTCTAACCGTTTAATTATTTCAATTTGTGTTATTTGTTCCTTCAACCACTTAGTAAACAAATCAGACATAATTTGAGAACGTAATTTATCATCCAATTCTGGTTGAATAATCTCCTCAACCAAAATCAAATGCACTCCTTTGGCAGTAACAATTGGTTTGAAAATTTGAGGTGTCTTCGCAGCAAAAACAGCAGCAGAAATCTCTGGCTTTAAATCCTGGCGATTCACTATTCCCCGATATCCTCCAGAGCGGCGTAATTCATTATCTTGGACGTATTGGTGAGCAATCTCATAGAAACTCGTCTCGCCTTCGGTGAGTGCATAAAAGAGTTCCATAGCTAGTTCTTCATCATCTAAAACGACTTCGTAAATAACTGCACCAGCATAATTTAGCTGATGTTCAAAGAAATAGGGTTCAACTTTATCAGCAAACAGATGTTGAACTAACTTATCACAGAGCAAGTTGGTGTGAACTAATTCTTCAAAATCATCTAAAGACATACTATATTTTTGCAGCCATGACCAAGTTTCATCTGCACTCTGAAGTTTGTTGATTAACCGGAATTGGTCTGCTGCTTTTTGAAGTTCTTCAGTCTCTAGACTGATGCCAGTATCTGCTGCGGTAGCAGCAATAATCTTGCGGCTAACAATCCCTTCAATAATTTCAGGGATTTGGCAGGATAGCTTGATTTGATGAAAAATATCTTCAGTGTTAATCGTAATAGCTGGTAACATAATCTTCTTCCTCGTAATTATTTGTTGATAATTACTAATTGCTAATTGGGAAATCAGTAAACAGTGAAAATTGATATTTCCGAATTCTGAATTTGATATTAATTACTAACTCCTAGCTACTAACTACTAATTCCTGGGCGCAAGCCGCAGCGCCCCTACAAACTCCTAACTCTGATAACTGGACTACAGTTGCAAACCACCTTGTTGCAACTTCTTAAATGGGTCAATAATTAAATCAATAATCCGACGTTGTCGAACAATTACTTCTGCTGCTGCTGTGTCTCCAGGGCGGAGATCAATACATTCCTTTGGTGTCGGCATACAAGTTTTATGGAGTTGAATTTCTAGGTCATAAGTAGCTACCTTACCCTTGTCAGTTTCCATCATTTTGGAAGTTGGTGAAATGTCCGTAACTTTTCCTTTTACTACTCCATAGTCTTGAAAAGGATAAGCATCAAACTTCATTTTTACTGACATTCCTCTCCGTAAAGAGCCACTTTCTGGAATAGCCATTTTTGCCTTTAGTGAGAGAGATGAACCCTGTGGTGCAATCTCGACTATAGTGTCTCCAGGTTTTACTACAGTCCCGGCACTTTTGATCGGCGACTGAAAAACTATTCCCTCTATAGGTGCTGCTAGCACCCTTTGACTTAACTGAAATTCCAAAGATTTCATCTGACTTTTACTCTGGGAAATTTCTGCTTTGAGGGTAGTAATTTGTGTTTCTAAATTATTCAGTTGTTCCTCACTTTTGAGTACAGCCAACTTGCCGGAATGAACTAAACTTTTATAACTGCGTTCTTGTTCTTGCAAGCGAAGTCGCGCCTGCTTAATTTCGGAAGATGCCTGATGAATAATCTTCTCATAACTACCTTGTTTTTCTTTAAGATGGGACTGTGCTTGTGCTATTTCTGAGTCAGCTTTATTCAGGTTTTTCTGGTTTTCTTTTGCTAGTTGTTCCACATCAAGAAAACGTTCTTGAGACAAAGCACCCTGCTCATAACCTTGTTTGTAACGAGGGATTTTTTCTTGAGCAGTTGACAAACGAATTTTTGCTAATTCATAGGCAACCTTGCTAGATTCAATAGCTTGCCGTGCCTGCTCTACTTGTGCAGATTTTTCCTCTTTCTGTAAGCTATAAGCAGCTTTGAGAGAATCAAAATTCTGTCGCGCTTGCTCTACTTGCGCCTGTTTTTCTAACTTTTGAGCTTGGTTTTGTTGCTGCTGGGTACGCAGGGCAAGTATCAATTGGTTTTTGAGCAATTCTAATTGATTCAGGCGATTTTGTTGCCCTTCTAATTTCCGCTGTTGCTGCTGAAGTTCAGTACTAACTAACTCTGATTCTAGTTCCAATAACTTTTGACCCGCCTTTACCAATTCACCTTCTTTTACCTTAATTTCTGCCACAGTTCCTGCCACTGGAGCATCAAGTTTGATGGTTTTTCCCGTAGGCTCTAATCGTCCCCTCGCCGTCCCTGTCTCATCCACCTGAGAGAAAATTGCCCAAGGTAAAGCAATGCCTATAAACACTACCAAAAAATAGAGTAATCCCCGAGTCCAAACCCGTGGTAATGTATCGAGGAGTTCCTTGGTAGCATAAGACCAGTTATGACTCTGAGGTGATTTATTATTGTTAGATTTAGAAGCATCTTGTTGGGTGAGTAAGTCGTCATACCGATGCTTATCTGGGATAGTTTGACTGGGAATATGTCCATTCAATGTATGATTTTCAGGCATAGCAGTATTTTGAATTTTAGATTGTTGGCTAAAAGATGAAAAAAAATCACGGTAGATTAATTCACATCTTGCACCATAAGATTATTGAGAAAATTAGAGTCTGAAACCCTTAATTTTTCGTAGGGTGGGCATTGCCCACCTTACCCTTATTGAGAAAGTGCAAGATATGTGTTAACCCAGGTTTGTAATCGCGCTGAAGCGCAATTACAAGCCAGTTTATTCCGCAGTTAACTGCTGCTGATTGAGATAGAAATAATGTCCCCGCTTCGCCATTAATTCTTTGTGGGTGCCGCTTTCAATCAACACACCTTTATCCAGCACTAAAATTAGGTCAGCCTTGCGTACAGTAGAAAGACGATGAGCAATTACCAAGGTGGTGCGGTTTTTGAGAATGGTATTGAGATTGGTCTGAATAATTCGCTCTGATTCCGCATCCAGGTGAGAGGTGGCTTCATCTAAAATCAACAAGGGGGAATTGCCTAACAAAGCACGAGCTATGGCCAAACGCTGTCTCTGTCCTCCAGACAACATTCCTCCTCCCTCCCCAATCTGGGTTTCATACCCCATGGGCAGTTTTTGGATAAACTCATCTGCACCCGCCAGTTTCGCCGCTGCCATAATCTCTGACAAAATTGCGTCTGGATGACCAAGGCTAATATTTTCCCGAATGGTTCCCCCAAAGAGAAAGGTATCTTGGTCAACCACACCAATTTGCTGGCGCAAAGAATGCAGAGATAAACTAGCGATATCCTGCCCATCAATCAACACCTGACCATCTGTAGGGGGATACAGCCCCAAAATCAGCTTGGAAATGGTAGTTTTCCCGGAACCGCTGCGCCCCACCAGTGCTACCATTTGCCCTGGTTTCACTTCAAAACTCAGATTTTCCAGGACGTTGATATCGCTTTCTGGGTGATAGCGAAACGTAACGTTATCAAAGCGAATGTGACCCTGTAACTCAGGTAATGATTGCCGCACCTGATGCTGCAAATCTTCTTCTGGTTCGTAGTCCAGGACATCATTAATCCGCTCCATGGCAATCAGCACTTCTTGCAGCTCATTCCACAGCACTGTCAGCCTTTGGAAAGGGGTAATAACACTGCCCAGCAACATATTAAAAGCTACCAATTGCCCAATACTGAGCTGATTTTGAATTACCAGCCAAGCTCCAAACCAGAGCAGTGCAGTAGTAGCTAACGCCTGGATAGTGTTGCTGAAAATCTGCAGCTGATTGCCAATAACTTGCCCAGAAAAGTTAGTCTTAACCTCTTTATTTAATAACTCTTCCCAATGCCAGCGCACCGTCTGCTCAACTGCGGTAGATTTAACAGTACGGACACCAGAAAGCACTTCAATCAGATAACTACTTTCTGTAGCAATAGCAGCAAATATCTCCCGTGAAATCCGTTGTAAAAAAGGCGTGGCAATCAATGCCAACAGGAAAAATGGCGGTACAATCACTAGCACTAGCAGTGCCATCTTCCAGCTGTACCAGAACATCAATCCCACATAGATAAAAACCGTTAGTACATCTAGCAGGATGGATAAAGCCTCACCTGTAAGAAAGCGCTGAATCTTGCGGTTTTCCTGGATGCGGGAGGTAATATCGCCGACATAACGAGTTTCAAAGAAACTTAAAGGCAACCGCAAGGTATGGCGGATAAATCCGACAATTAATGCTAGGTCTACCTTATTCGCCGTGTGGTCGAGCAAATATTGCCGCAACCCTGTTATGGCAACCCGGAATAGGCTAAACATCAGCAACCCTAAGCCGACTGCTGTCAGGGTGAGGGCACTGCTTTGTACCACAACTCGGTCTAAAATTATCTGCGTAAATATTGGTGTAATTAGACCAAATACCTGGATGAGCAGGGAAGCAATAAACACCTCCAGTAGCACCAAACCGTGAGGCTTGACTAATTCAAAGAATTGCCAGAAGTAAGTCTTACTCTCTTTGGTATCCTTTAATAGTGCTGTGGGTTGGAGTAGGAGTGCATAACCAGTCCAATTTGCTTTAAATTCCTTGTGGCTGAGAGTTTTCTGACCAATAGCGGGGTCAGCAATTACCACATGCTTGTGAGTGATTTCATAAACAACAATAAAGTGCTTTCCTTCCCAGTGGACAACGGCAGGTAGCTGTTGTTTTGCCAATTGATCCAGACTGGCTTTCACCGGCCGAGTGGAAAAGCCAATACTTTCCGCAGCGGCTGATAGTCCCCGCAGTGAGGCTCCGTTACGATCTGCATTGGAAATATCTCGCAATCGGTTCACACTAAATCGTTTTCCCCAATAACGAGCTATCATTACCAAACAGGCAGCACCGCAGTCAGAACCACTCTGTTGGGCAAAGAACGGATACCGCCGGATAACTCGCTGCCACAGATGACCAACTTGCTGAGTAGGGCTAGGAAAGTAGGCTTTGTTAAGCTTTTTCTCAGACCTTAATTTTTCTAACCCAGGGATTTCTTTGTTCTTTCCCTCTTCCCCCACTCTCTCTTTCTCCCCCTCTCCCAAGGGACTCTCCGACGATATCAGCAGCGAATTTCGTGCTTGCGCCTGACGATAAAAATGCTCGCGGATTTGAGGATATTTGCTGATTAAGGGAAATAACAGTTCGGGAGTTAGATAACAGAGCTTTGTTTTGAGTGCGGCTCTAGCTGAGTAAGACTCAAAAGAATCCTCTGGAAAGAAAGTACACTCCCCAAATGAAGCTCCAGCTTCTAAGTTAGTAATTAACTCACCAGCACTATTAATCAGTCTGATCTTTCCGGAAATCACAATATAGATCCCAGCCTCGACATTATCTGTTTGCCAAAACTGACCAACCTTTGGGTCTATATATTTTATTTGTTTGAGACAACGTGATAATTCTGGTTCGCAAAGACGATGTCCGAGAATATTGGTCAGTTGCTGAGGGGAAATCAATGAATTAGATGTATCTCGAACCATAATCTCATTCCATGTTGCTGGGATTGAATAGCCAAAAACTATTGGAATCAGAGCCAGTAGAGGATTTCAGGTCATGAATTAAGATGCTTTGACCATCTTTTTCCCCATTGCTAGCTGATTTCACCTCCGCAGGTTTTGGTATAGTAGATAATCCCATCCGTTTGAGCAATCGCTTCAGGTGGCGATCGCTGATTTCAATCCCAAATTCTTTCGCCAAATGCTTCTTTAACCAGTTGGCTGTCCAGCGGCGAAAGGAATAACCATAATCCCGGGGACTTTGGTTAATCAGTTCTTTTAAACGTTCTAAATACTGCTCATTTACTGCCTTGGGGCGACCAATTGGACAATCCTGCCATTGGTGTGCCATCCCACTACGGGCTATATGCATCCAATGTCTTGCTGTTGCTGGACAACACCCCAAGGTTTGACAAATTTCCGTTTGAGATTTGCCCTCATCTGCCAACAACATAATTTGAATGCGCTGACGGTAGGACTCAGGTAAATCTTCTTGTAGGCTTTTTTGTAGCAGTTTGCGTTGGAACGCTGTTAAATAATTACTTTGACTAGTTTTGGCTTCTTTAGTACAGTTTTCAAGCTTTATTGTTGAACGTGACCGTAGAATACTCATATCTAGTATGACTGTCCTGTACTTGTAGTAGAAAATCGTCTGGTTGCGGATAAGTTCTGCTTCACTTCAAAGTGATTTTTTGAAAGTTCAGATGTAATACCGTTTTCATATGAAGATGCATATAATTAGCCTGCGCAGGCAGGCTTGGTTTGTATAGCCCCAAGCTTTAACCTGTGGACATATAATATGCAACTTCACATAGAATTGGTATAAACTCCAATTATTTAGTACAGGGGTATAATAATATGTAGAACATTCCTGTGAATTGATATTATGCAAATCATGAAAAATATTTACATTTCTTGATATTGCAACATTAGACAAAGTCTGTTTTAATTTTTTGTCTTTCTTTTATATTAGGAGTAGTATTTGATTTCTGAAAAACAAGCAGGAGTTAATAGCTTACTATACCAAGGTTTATTTCTCAGTATACGTAGCTTCAATCAAGTATGATTCCTATAAGTATGTTTGATTATTTTAATCAATAGTTCAGGAAAATTTAGGAATTGGAAA
The DNA here is from genome assembly GCA_030065055.1 of Calothrix sp. MO_192.B10. Taxonomy (GTDB): domain Bacteria; phylum Cyanobacteriota; class Cyanobacteriia; order Cyanobacteriales; family Nostocaceae; genus Calothrix_A. Next base: position 4,522 of record JASJDS010000140.1, on the reverse strand, counting down.
ATTCAGTAAAACAGCACTTACGCAATTGTCACAATCGGTGGTTGGTGCGTGACGTTATAAGTCTTATTGCTACGTTCAAATATTTTCGCGCACCTCACGCAACGGCAATAATGCGGGCAGAAAATCTACACCGCATTTTGCCTCCCCTACAGAAAAAATATGCCAGCTGCGTAAGTCCTATAAAATTTAGGTTTAAGTCCCATTAGTCACATACAGATACTATTCCCTTACTCCCTCACTCCTCTTATCACCTGCAAACTCCCCCCTGCATACAACCGAGGCTCATCCACTTGAAAACCCGTTTCTCTCAACAATTCCCCTAAATCCGTTCGCAATAACTTCCAAGCCGTTTCTGTCTCAAATAACCAGAAAAATAACCACAACCCTGGTACAAATAGAGGATTTGTGGGTTGGTGAAAATCTACCAGGGTAAATACCCCACCCGGTCGTAAAACACGATATACTTCCTTGAGAATCTTTTGCAATTGTTCCGGTTCCATTTCATGAAGGGCGGCACTAGTATGTACCACATCAAATTCTCCATCTGCAAAAGGCATATCCTCAGCAAATGCTTCCACATAATCAGCTTGCGGTACATTTTGCTTTGCCCTTGTTAAAGATAAAGATGAGGCATCTAACCCTGTAACATTTTGAGAATATTTGACTAAGAATTGTGTTGTTTGACCGCTACCACAGCATAAATCTAAAACTTTGGTATCTGAATTAATGGTTAAGTTTTGTAATGCAAGTTGTCGAAAACGCCCTTCACCACCCACGCTCAAAGCTGCCAAACGGGATATACCATCGTAGAGCCATTGATAGCGGTAACTCCAGTCCCTTAAAATTGTTGCCACTTCGTTATTCCTTCACATTAACTTATATATTAAATAAAGACATATTGTGAATATTAGTAAAAAAACTGAAAAGCTAGGGGGATTATAACTGTTATGAGTCGTGTAGGTGTCTTATTACTTAATCTTGGTGGTCCAGATAAATTAGAAGATGTGGGACCATTTTTGTATAATCTGTTTTCCGATCCGGAAATTATTCGTTTGCCATTTACCTGGTTGCAAAAACCCCTAGCTTGGTTTATTGCTACTAGACGCACGCAAAAGTCTCAGGATAATTACCGTAAGATTGGTGGGGGTTCGCCCCTACGAACTATTACTGAGGCTCAAGGTGAAGCCCTCAGGGAGAAACTGCAAGAGTTGGGGCAAGATGCCAAAATATACATCGGTATGCGTTACTGGCATCCATTCACAGAAGAAGCGATCGCCAAAATCACCAAAGATGATATAGAACACTTGGTTATCCTACCCCTATATCCCCAATTTTCCATTAGTACTAGTGGTTCTAGCTTCCGGCTTTTAGAGAAAATGTGGCAACAAAACCCGAAGTTAAACCAACTTCCATATAATGCTATTCCCTCTTGGTATAAACAACCATATTATCTACAGGCGATGGCAGAGTTGATTGCCCAAGAATTAGATCAGTTGGAAAATCCCGACGAGGCACATATTTTCTTCAGTGCCCATGGGGTACCTAAAAGTTATGTGGAGGAAGGGGGAGATCCGTACCAGCAAGAGATTGAGGAATGCACTGAATTAATCATGCGTACCCTCAATCGACCCAATAACCACTCCTTAGCTTACCAAAGCCGGGTGGGTCCGGTGGAATGGCTCCAACCCTACACAGAGGATGCCATTGAGGAGTTGGGTAAGAAAGGGGTAAATACTTTAGTTGTAGTGCCCATTAGTTTTGTTTCCGAACACATTGAAACCCTAGAAGAAATAGATATTGAATACCGGGAAATTGCTGAGGAAGCGGGTATCCATAACTTCCATCGTGTACCGGCTTTAAATACCCATCCCCTGTTCATTCAAGCAATGGCTGATTTGGTAGTTGAGAGTTTGGAACCATCTCCTCTCACATTTGCCCAAATCAATCAAATGAAGAAGAAGGTGAAGATTTACCCTCCAGAACGTTGGGAGTGGGGTATTACCACCTCTGCGGAAGTCTGGAATGGGCGGATAGCTATGTTAGGTTTTATTGCCTTAATTGTAGAGATGATTACGGGTCATGGTTTGCTGCATATGGTGGGCATTTTACATTAAATCCAGCCTAGTGGTCTGTCCCATTAGTTCTGAGGGGTAGAGGAAAAAACCGCAGAGGCGCAGAGAGCGCAGAGTCAGAGAAGGAGAGGATAAGTCTAGAAGTTGGTTTACTTATCAAAATTAATGTGGTGGAGTACTAGTGGTCTGTCCCATTAATTTTGACGAGTCGCGGGTGTGAGCGATCCCCGACTTCTTTAAGAAGTCGGGGATCTGTGACCCCTCAATAGGGCAGTGCCCACCCTACTATTATTTACGCTTCATCTAAAGCAGCAATTCCAGGAAGAACCTTACCTTCGAGTAATTCCAAACTAGCACCACCACCAGTGGAGATATGGCTCATTTGTTCGGCTAAACCAACCTTTTCTACAGCAGCTACGGAGTCACCACCACCAATAATAGTGGTAGCACCACCTTTACCAATTTCTGCTAAAGTACGAGCGATTGCTTCTGTACCTACAGCAAACTTATCAAACTCGAAGACACCCATTGGTCCATTCCAAATTACGCTCTTACAATCTGCAAGGGCTTCTTGAAATACTTTGACAGAATCAGGACCAATGTCCAAACCCATCCAACCATCGGGGATATTATCAACGCTCACGGTTTGGGAATTGGCATCTGGGGCAAAATTATCTGCCACCACCACATCGGTAGGTAACAGGAAAGTTACGCCCTTTTCCTTAGCTTTGGCTTCTAAGGACTTAGCTAACTCTAATTTGTCTTCTTCCACCAGGGACTTACCAACACTCAACCCACGAGCCTTGTAGAAGGTGAAAATCATCCCCCCACCGATGATTAACTTGTCGCACTTCTCCAGTAGGGTTTCAATCACACCAATTTTGCTGGAAACCTTGGAACCACCAATAATTGCTGCCAGGGGACGTTGGGGGTTTTCAATTGCAGCTTGCAGGTATTGCAATTCCTTTTCAATCAAATATCCAGCCACAGAGGGACTCAAATACTTAGTTACCCCTTCAGTGGAAGCATGGGCGCGGTGGGCAGTACCAAAAGCATCATTGACGTATAAATCGGCATTAGCTGCCAACTTTTTCGCAAATTCAGGGTCGTTTTTCTCCTCTTCGCCATAGAAACGGACATTTTCCAATAACATTACTTGTCCGTTTTCCATAGCTGCTACTTTTGCAGCCACATCATCACCAATACAGTCATCACACTTAATGACTTCCTTCCCTAACAACTCAGACAAACGTTGAGCCACGGGTGTGAGGCGCATTTTTTCGTTGACTTTACCCTTGGGACGACCAAAGTGACTGGTTAAAATTACCTTAGCTCCCTTGTTGATCAAATCTTGGATAGTTGGCAGAGCAGCACGAATGCGGGTATCGTCTGTAATCTTTCCTGCATCATCAAGAGGTACATTAAAATCAGCCCTTACTAAAGCACGCTTACCAGATAACTCACTGGCAGATAAATTTGCTAAAGTTTTCTTTGACACGGCACAAACCTCCCGATTGCCTTTTTGTTATTGTTTTGTATGTAGAACCATCCAGATTTTACCGGAGGACGGGGTACGGAGGTAAGTTTAATGTTCAAAACTGTATTATTTCCTATAGATCAAAGTCGAGAAACAAGGGAAGCGGTTGATATAGTTGCTAATCTTGTGAAAACTTACGGCAGTCGCTTGATTCTTTTGAGTGTGGTGGAAGAACGTGATGCAGAATCCCCAAGTGGAGAAATTATGTCTTCACCAGAAACAGTGGCTAAATTGTTGGAGAGTGCCAAGTCTTTGTTTGCTCAACAAGGTATTGAGGCTGAAGTCATTGAACAAGTGGGAAAACCAGCTTTTACCATTTGTGATGTGGCGGATGAAGTAGATGCTAAACTCATTGTCATGGGTTGTCGGGGATTGGGATTAACTGAGGAGGGGGCAACGGATAGTGTTACTAACCGCGTGATTAATCTAGCTCCTTGCCCGATACTTATTGTGCCGTGATGAGGGAGTGAGGGAGTGAGGGAGTGAGGGAGTGATGGAGTGGGGGAGTGGGGGAGTGGGGGAGTGAGGGAGTGATGGAGTGAGGGAGTAATGTAGAAAAATCCAAAATCCAAAATCCAAAATGGTATGAGTTGGAGGGCGTAGGTTGGGTGGAATGTAATGGAACCCAACAAAACCGATGCTTGAACACTCAAAAATATTTAAGCAACAACTAAAATACGGGCTAGAAAAACTTTATTTGTTGGTTAATTGCCCAAATAATACAACGATTATGTGTTGGGTTACGCTCCGCTCCACCCAACCTACCTCTAACAAGTGATTCATGTCCTGTATCAGCAATTCCTTTGTTGGTTAAGAAAAGAAACTATTCCACAATCTAAAATCTAAAATCCCAAATGGTTATAAGAAAACAGGCTGAAAACCCTTGAGTCTGAGTCTCGTAGCTTGGCGAAGA
>JASJDS010000019.1 GCA_030065055.1 Calothrix sp. MO_192.B10 | reverse complement strand
GCCGGGGAACCCCTTCGGGTTACGCGCTCCGCGCACGCTATGCGAGCGCCAGTTGCCTGCGGAGGGAAACCCTCCCGCAGCACTGGACTCACCGTCCACCGCAGTGGCTTACCGCCCAACGCACTGGCTCGTCTTTGCGTGAGATAAATTCATACCTGAATTCAGCAATGCCTGATATTTAATCCCCTCCTTTGCAAGGAGTGTCAGGAAGCAACACATAATTGGCTGATGGGCGCAAGCCTTGCGCCCCTACAATTGGACATTTTTGGATTGGGTATAAGGCTTGTTTACTCAAATTAAGATACCTCCAACCTCTATCCCATGAATTGCAGAATTTTACAAGAGTTGCACATGGAATGATGCTTTAAAATAAAACTTTGTGATGCTGTCCCCATCAGCAATAGGCAACTTGTATACACTAAAACAAATTTAATCTTTATGGATAGTCAAGAACTAGCACAATACATAGAAGCCACAGACGGAATTTCCAAACCTTGGTTATTAATCCAACTACGTCTAAAAAAATTGGAAGAACGTAAAGCAAGTCTTTCCACCCAGGAATATATGCAACAGTTGGAAGACATTCACCAAGACTTGATGAATTTAGGACAATGGTGGCGTGGGATTGAAAATGAGGTATTTTAATTAAAGTTGTGAGTTATGAGTTGTGCTAACTGTTAATTCGTAACTCATGATTTTAAAGATTTGCGGTGTTTTGAGTTCATGGACTACAAAGAGGCGGGGGTTGATGTTGAAGCTGGTAGAGCCTTTGTGGATAAAATTCGCAATTTGGTTCACAGCACTTTTCGCCCGGAAGTTATTGGGGGTTTGGGTGGTTTTGGTGGCTGTTTCCAACTACCGGGAGGTTACAAAGAACCTGTTCTAGTTTCCGGGACGGATGGTGTGGGTACTAAGCTCAAAATCGCCCAGATTCTCCATCGCCATGACACCGTTGGCATTGATTTGGTGGCTATGTGTGTTAATGATGTGTTGACATCTGGCGCGGAACCACTGTTTTTTCTCGATTATTTGGCTACTGGGAAGTTAGAAAAAGAGCAACTGGCGGATGTGGTTGCAGGTATAGCCAATGGCTGTAAACAAGCTGGTTGTGCCCTGCTGGGAGGAGAAACCGCAGAAATGCCAGGGTTTTACCAAGCAGGTGAGTATGACTTGGCTGGCTTTTGCGTGGGAATTGTGGAAAAAAGCCAAATGTTAGATGGTTCTCAGGTACAGTTAGGAGATGTAGCGATCGCTTTACCTAGTTCTGGGGTACATAGTAATGGTTACAGCTTAGTCAGAAAGATTATAGCAGATCAGGGATTGCAGTGGAGCGATCGCCCCACAATACTTAATGGCCTAACTTTAGGGGAGGTATTTCTCACACCCACCCGTATATATGTCAAACCCATCCTCGCTGCACGTCAAGCGGGTTTAGAAATTCATGGTATGGCTCACATTACCGGGGGTGGATTACCAGAAAATTTACCCAGATGTTTGGGGAAAGGTCAAGCAATTAATATTGATTCCCAAAAACTGCCTACCCTTCCTGTATTTCAGTGGTTGGCGGACACTGGTGGAGTTAGCCCTCAAGCCATGTACAATACCTTTAATATGGGCATTGGATTTGTATTGTTACTACCACCACAACAAGTAGAACAGGCAATTAATTTTTTCCAAAGCCAGGATATATCAGCTTTTACCATTGGTGAAGTGGTACATGGTGCTGGGGAAATTTTGGGTCTACCAGAATAAAATACGAAACCATCCTTAATATACCAGTAGGGATGGGATGAAAAAATATAATCATCATGGTCGGAAAAAATTGCAATGACCAAAAAATAGAATGGATACAAGCCCCCGGATTTATCCGTGGAGATTCAAAAATTTTTTGGTCAGTTTCAAGCTCCTCGATTTATCTATGGGGTAACTGATAATTGATAACTGATAACTGATAACTGAAATGACTCTTATCGCTGCCAAATGGACAATTGACGACTATCACCGCATGATCGCTGCTGGAATTTTATGCGATCGTAAAGTTGAATTACTCAAGGGAGAAATTGTTGAAATGTCACCTGAAGGGGAACCCCATGCTTATTGTAGTGATGAAGCTGGTGAGTATTTAAGCGAGTTATTAGGTAAGCGTGCCAAAATTCGCCAAGCAAAGCCAATTACTTTACCCAACGATTCCGAACCCGAACCAGATATAGCTATTGTCCAACGTTTAGGACGGGATTACCGAGAGCATCACCCCTATCCAGAAAATATTTTTTGGCTGATTGAGTATGCTAACTCTAGTTTAGAGAAAGATTTAGAAAGAAAAAGCAAAATCTACGCTGAAGTCGGTATCCCAGAATATTGGGTTGTAAATCTGAAAAGATTGCATTTAGTGGTGTTTCGAGAACCCTTAGATGGAGATTATGGTAGTAAATTTACAGTGACAGAGGGAAACATTCAACCCTTGGCATTCCCTGATGTTTCTATCTCGGTAGAGCGAATTATCAACAAATAATGGCAAAAAATACAATTAAATGCGGCTAAAGTCAAACTCAGAACCGAGTGAACGCAATTTTGCGTGGGATTTCTAGCTATAGTAGGGCTTGCTGAAAAAGTCAGGAAAAAATAAGTATAAACACCCATCATATCACTCTGATTTCTAAAAATCATCAGTCTTATCAAAAATTTTTACTACCATATCCCGAAGAATTTGCTAACGTATTCTTAATATATTGAAAAATATTGCCAAACAACCTTGGTTAACAGCTATCGTCTTGATAGTGGATTGCGGAGAATGTTTGGTCTTGCAGTGTTAGTAAACACCAAATAAATTTTAGAGGGGGTTATGGTTGTAAATTTTGCCCAGAAACATACTTCTAGTATAGATTTAAAGCAAGTATTCCAGAATATCGATGCCCAAAGTTGTCCTAGGTGCTTTAATTTTCATATGCACACCGTCTACTCCGATGGTAAATTGGAGCCAAGTCAAGTCATGGAGCAGGCCATCGCCATTGGTTTGCAGGGATTAGCGATTACCGATCATCACAGTGTCGGTGGGTACTACGCGGCTCAGTCGTGGCTAGAAGACTGGAAGTGGAGTAATCGCGGTGCAGATGCTCCTCAAATATGGAGTGGTGTGGAAATTAATGCCAACATTTTGGATGTAGAAGTTCATATTTTGGGCTATGCATTCGATACAGAACATTTTTCCATGCGGCCCTATGTGCAAAGAAAGATTACTTCCGGAAAGGAATATCAAGCAGAGAACGTGATTGATGCGATTCATGAAGCTGGTGGGGTAGCAGTACTCGCTCATCCAGCCCGGTATCGCAAATCTCATTTTGACTTGATTCCAGAAGCAGCGACAATGGGTATTGATGGTGTAGAAGCTTTCTATGCCTATAATAATCCTAAACCTTGGAAGCCAAGTTATACGCGATCGCAACAGGTACAAGAATTGGCAGATAAATACGGTCTTTATTGCACCTGTGGTACTGATACCCACGGTGATAGTTTGTTGCGGCGAGTGTAAGCAAAGGTATGAAATTTGAGGGCTGAATATCAATTTTTTGCAGTTCATAATATGTTGATCAATATATAAAGCTGCAAAAGGTTATTAAAATACAACTCTATTTCCATAAATTAGGAATTATATAGTTAGCCCATTTTACTGCAATCAAAAATTGCATATGGATGTTAACTACCAGCCCGAACACTCATACCACAAACAAAAAGTTTTCAACCATCCACAACGTTTTATCGAGGGTTGGTATTGGGCAATACATTCGCGATCGCTGAAGAAAGGTAAAGTAAAATCCCTAGAGCTTTTAGGTAGAGAAATAATAATTTATCGTAGTCCAGAAGGACAATTAATATGTTGTGATGCTTACTGTCCTCATATGGGCGCTCATTTGGGTAAAGGTATAGTAGAAGGTGGTAGTATCCGTTGTAGTTCCCATGGCTGGAAGTTCGATGCAGAGGGAATTTGTGTAGAAGTTCCTTGTTTGGGTGAGCCTTTACCATTAAAAATTAAAACTTGGCCTGTTGAGGAAAAATATGGATTGATTTGGGTTTGGACTGGTAAAATTTCCCAACAATCCTTACCTTATATTCCTGAGTTAGAACTGCAAGAATGTGCAAGTATTTTGGGAGCAAGTTTTGTCAAAAATTGCCATCCCAATGTAGTTATGATTAATGCTATTGATGCCCATCGCTTTAATACTATTAATCCTTGGTCAAGGGAGATTCTCTTTGACAAACAAGAACTAAACCATAATGCCATTCAATTCCACCATACTATACAAGGTAGTGAAGGTTTTTGGTGGCTTAATTGGATACGCTGGTTTTATAAACATAATATTAATTATAACATTTGTTACTGGTATGGCAGCATAGGTATAATTACAATTGGTCCAGAATTTCTCCATTTATATATTATGTTTGCCTTGCGTTTGTTACCAGGTAAAAAATCTGCGATTCAACCTATTTTTATTACTAAAAAACGTTCGGGTCTCATTGGGAATTTCTGTAACCCATTTGTATTAATTCTGACTAAAATAGTTAGTATATTTTTCATGAAAGGGAATCGGCGAATTGTACGTCAAATTCCCTTTGATTTTCAAACTCCAACTAGAGCCGATTTATCTATTATTCAATTTATTCAACATATTAATAAACAAAAATCACTCCTATGGAGAACTTGGCAAGAACCAATTCCACCAGCAACTAGACCAAATAATAGAGATATTTTTACTAATGATTAAACTGGCTAATTTTGCCAATCATGTAATAGTTACTCCTGTGTAGTCTGGTTGGGTTCAATGTGGGCAATATTTGTTGATGCTAATATGCGGGATATCCAAGGCAAAATTAGTAATAATCCCCCCAAAACTACCAGAAACACAGAAATACCAAAGATTTGATCGCGGGGTATTTCTAGTACACCCCGTAAAATTATCTCCCGTAAAGCTGAAACAATTGTGATTTCCACTGCTGCACCGACATAAATTCGCTGTTCTTGTAGATAATCGATGAGCAAGCGGAATAATTCCACTAAAATCAGGATAAACAGAATATCTGAGGTAATTTGTCGCAAATCTAAGGGTTGTAAGAAAGAAAAGAACATCTCTCCTAAACGTATCAGCATGACACAGAACAAGCCTATGCACAGGGAAATGACGATAAAGTCTTGGAACCGTTCTAAGTTGCTGACAATCTTTTTTCGCTGGAACAAATTACTCCATAGTCTCAGGGAGTTTGTATTCTCTTCCATAGCAACTCTCGGTTTTCTTTGGTGTGCATTTAGATCCTAGAAAATTACAGCAAATCCTTTTGTCTCATCACACACTATGAACTGAAAAATTGAAAACTGACTGTTTTAGTATCAGGACTTACGCTGACTATCGCTGTATAGGCAGGAGAGGCGAGCTTCGCTCGCCTCTCCTGCCCAAACCTCTCTAAAATTATCATTTTTATTTATAACAATTTCTATACATGGACGTATTGACAAAATGCATTTGTTTTTAAATTGTCACGAATGAAGATGACATACAAATCTACGTTATTCCTTTGACTGAGATCCTCAAAAACCTATTTAAAAAACCTCGTAAAAATACTAGAATAAGCAGTGGTATTATTTTCATAATTTATACCAAGTTTGACTTTTGTAGTCTTGGTAGTTGCTGATACTCCGGCAAAGTATGACTTGTCAAACAAAGGTAAAAATTTAACTCGCAGGAGCAAGGCTCGGATGTCCCTAAAGCGTAGATTGGCTGATGTAGAAGAAACTCTCGATTCCTTGTATGAGACTTTTGGTGAGGCACAAAAGCGTCTTGGTTATGCTAACGATATCTTTGAAAAAAATTCTATAAAGCAAAGAATTCGCAGGGAAGTACTACCAGAACTTCATCAGATAGAGAAGCAGTATTGGGAACTCCTGGCTCAAGAGGCTGATTCCTATGAAGTGAATGAGGTTGAGGCAAATTATGCCATTCTTCAAGTTGAGCCAGAAGTAGTGCAACTAATTGAGAATCAGCCCCGTGTTAACTATCCTGATAAATTCATGCAGCTGCTGTTGGAAATTCGAGATAAACTCAACGAACCAGGACAACCAGCAGCAGCTAAAGCAAAGTTAGCACTTAATCTTGTACCTGGAATTTTATCTTATGAGATAGAAATAGATACAGAAAATTCATTAAGAAAAGCGTTTCAGCCAATTAGACAGCTGTTTAAAAAGTCGCTGAACGAGGGAAAATAATCAGCCCCGATACAGATTGTCCGTATCGGGGCTTGTCAGCATTTGAGGAGAAAGATAAAGACTACTTCTTTGGGCGAGAAGATTTTGTTGATAGTTTATTTCAAGTTACTCACAAACAACCTTTGGTAGTTGTGATTGGTCCAAGTGGTAGCGGCAAATCTTCCGTTGTTTTTGCGGGACTAATTCCTCTTCTGCGTGCAGAAGGAACTTGGCTAATCGAGTCCTTTCGACCTCAGAACCAGCCTTTTTATGAACTTGCTTCTGCCCTAGTGCGTCAGCTAGAACCTGAACTTGGTAAAACTGACCGCGTTATCAAAGCAAAAAAACTTGCCAAATCTATCCAGCAGGATGGATTTACAGAGGTTGTATCAGAAATTCTCAAAGACAAGCCTGAAAAGCATTTGCTGCTAGTGGTTGACCAGTTTGAGGAACTTTATACTCTTTGCCAAAACACTCAGGAGCAACAGCAGTTTGTAGATATTTTATTGGCAGCAGTTCGGCATGCCCCTCGACGCTTAATTTTGGTGTTGACTCTACGAGCTGACTTTTATAGTTACGTCTTAAATTACCCTCCCTTTGGAGAAGCATTAGAGCAGTATCCTCCCCAGCCTCTCCGTGCAATGAAATGGGAGGAGATGAAACAGGCTATTGAGGCTCCTGCCAAAGAAAAGCATATAGAGCTTGAGTCGAGGCTAACTGAGCGTATTTTGGATGATGTGAAGCAGGAGGCAGGGAATCTACCCTTGCTGGAATTCGCCCTGACTCAGCTTTGGGCAAAACAAGTTAGGGGGAAATTGACCCATCAGGCATACACAGAGATTGGGGGCGTGGCGAAGGCTTTAGCAAATCATGCAGAATCAATTTATGACAATCTGAGTGAAGCAGAACAAAGACAAATGCAACAGTTGTTTGTGCAGTTAGTCCGCCCAGGGGAAGGTACGGAAGATACCCGACGGTTAGCAACTCGTGCAGAAGTGAAAAATTGGGAATTGGTGACATTTTTGGCAGGTGCTGAAGCACGGTTAGTAGTAACGGGACGCAATGAGCAGAATAAAACAGAGACAGTTGAGGTAGTACATGAAGCTTTAATTCGGGAATGGAAGCGGTTGGGCGAGTGGATGGAGAGCGATCGCACTTTCCGTAATTGGCAAGAAGGTCTGCGATTTGCAATGCATCAGTGGCAAAAAAGTAATAATGATGAGGAAGTTTTGTTGCGAGGCGCACCACTGGCAGAGGCAGAGAATTGGTTGCAGCAGCGTGAAGATGAAATCAGCCAACCTGAGTGGGAATTTATTCAAAGTAGTCTAGCATTACGCGATCGCCTTGCGGAACAGGAGAAAGAACGTAGTCATAGAGAACTGCGACAACAAAAAGCTAAAACTAGATTTGCTATTACTACAGCTGTTTTGGCAATTACAGCTTTAGCAACAGGAGGAATTGCTTGGCAACAAAATAGAGAAGCTCAATTAAATCAGGTTCTAGCACTAGCAGCAGGTGGTTTCCCCAAGCCTGAACTTTTACCATCTGCAAGATATTTACTAGAGAAAGCTAAGAACCTTCATTATTCAGCTAAAAATGATAACGAAGTAGAAGAAGCTTTAACTAATTATCGAGCAGTAATACATTTAATTAATCTATTAGAAAACAATCAAAATAAAATCTCAGTTAATCAAAAAATGCTGGCAAAATTGTCTGAAAAGACAGAGAAAAAATTAGTGAAATTACTTATTGACAAACGTTTTATTTTGCTTAAAGAGCAAATAGAAAACAATATTATAGGCAATAAAGTTACTAATATTAGTACTAAATATGCAGACAATTATACAGAAGGAGCATTAAAAACAACCTATCGGATTTTGTACGACAAATATGGAGTAAAAGCAGACATTGATGGTGATGGTCAATTGAAGACTGACGAAGAAGCTAAAAGAATGCCTTGCGATATTTTGATAGAAATTGAAAAGTTATGGAAAAAAAATACTGAATGTACTTGGTCTAAGCCTTGTGAGGCAATTCCAGATGAACAAAGTCTTTTTAAAAAGATTTTTAATTTTCCCAAAGCACCAGCAGTTCATCGTTTAAATTATTGTGGAATAAGTTCAGAATGACTTACACAATAATTTAAGTAGTTAATTGCTGAACACAAGTATCCACATGAAGTAAAAAATCATATATAAACATGGCAACATGACGAAGAGAACATTGAAGCGAATATTTATTTTTTTATTACTTGTTATTAGTTTTGCTTTTTCACTAATATTTTTACCAAATTATATCAACATTGGTACAGTCTTAGCCCAACATTCAGAATATAAAGGACCTCCACCTCAATCTGCGATAATTGATGCCATATGTCGTAAAAATAATAGCAAGCCATGTAATGAAATATATATTAGTAAGAAGGTGGAAATAGTATCAGGTTCAGGATATCCAAAAAATCCTGCTAAAAAAGGTGATACCATCACGGATGATGAGGATAGAAGGCTTGGTATCGATGGAACACCAGATAAAAGTATTGGAGTAATACTTGGATTTAAGACGAAATCAGAGCAGAAAATTAAGGAATTTTTAGCTGCTTCTGGCTTCAGTAAATTCTATTCTGAATACTTTTATCCCTGTAGAGCGCAAGGAAGCTTTACTATTGGTTGGAAATCTCAAAAAGGTAATAATGGTTGTTCCGAAATTCAGTATAGTCCTGACGAAAGTAAAATTACTAAAATTAACCTAAAAACTGGAAATAAAGCTCAGTCTAAGCACAAAAAATTTAGTTTATTTCCTCATAATTCAAGAAACAGCTCAACAATCGATCAGCAAAAAATTGCTCGATCTGCTGCTGTCCATGCCCGTCAATATTGTAGTGTCATAGAAAATGGAGGTGGTCAATGGAATATTCAACTTTCTGAATTGACATATGCACCATCAGATCCTAAAAAAGATTCTAATTATCAATTACAAACTAAAGATCCTGGTCATCAACGAGAAGCAATTAAAAATGTCTGTGATAGGGCTTTAAAAGTTTGTGAGGGCCAGGATAAGAAGAGAACTTGCTCCATTGTTAATCATGGCAAATGGATATCTACTTCACAAAGACCTATTAACTTAACTCTTGAGTGTGCAGGCAATCAACGTTATGTTCGTCGTGGGAATGGTCAAGAAGTATCGAAATTGAAAGATGAAATAGAGGAAGAAGCTAAAGGAGCCAAGTCCTGTATTTTCAATATTTACAATGATGGCGATATCCTAATTTCACCTGATGACAAACAACGCACACTGATTCATGCAAATACTACCAATAATGGATTTGCGATCAACGATTTAGTCGGAAAGGTTAAGATTACTCAACTTGGTAATCCACAAAAACCATTTCCTGTTATATCTCTAAAACCACGTCAACGCTATGAGTATAGTCTTCCTAAAGCAAGAAAACTGAACGATAAAGAGAGAAAAGAGGTATATGAAGAACCAGTGGTTCAAGAATTTCTCAGATGCGATCGCTGGGATAAATGGGGTGATGATAAATGGAAGCAAGAAATTTGTAATGAACTCAACCAGTATCGTCAGGCATTAAACCAACAATTTTATGCATTTCCAGCAGTTAAGGTAACGGAAACAGCAATTAGTGGTGCCGATTTCAGTGGTTCTAACCTCATTGGTGCCGACTTCAGTGGTTCCAACTTCAGTGGTGCCGATTTCAGTGGTTCTAACCTCATTGGTGTCGATTTCAGTGGTTCTAACCTCAGTAGTGCTGATTTCAGTGGTTCTAACCTCAGTAGTGTTGATTTCAGTGGTTCTAACCTCATTGGTTCTAACCTCAGTGGTTCCAACTTCAGTGGTGCCGATTTCAGTGGTTCCAACTTCAATGGTTCCAACTTCAATGGTTCCAACTTCAATGGTTCCAACTTCAATGGTTCCAACCTCACTGGTGCCAGTGTGGAAAATACCCGGTTCAGAAATAATACAGGAATTTCTTCAGAAATGAGGCTTGACCTAATTCGACGTGGAGCAATATTTGAGGATTCCTCCACCGGTCAGTAAAAAGTTACTAATATTAGAACGAAAGCGTAAAATCATTCACACCATAGATTAGCTATTACCGCGCACGGGTGGTGAAGGAGCTTCGACTGGACAATAAAGGAAGGTGATAATGTCTCTCACAACCTGAATCCAGGTATCTGTTTCAGTTTTCAAGTAAGAACAAGTTGGGACTGGGTTTCTTAGAGGGTGTTTATTAATAAAATATTAAGTAGGGTGTGTTACGGCTTAATAGGTATTTCGGATTGTTCATCAGATTTTTACCAGTAACGCACCTGCGATTATGGTGCGTTAGCTTCCAAGCATAACGCACCCTACGCTTTAATAATTATTTTATGAACACGCTCTTAAAATCTAGTTCAATTATTACTTAATCAAACCAGCACGTTGGAACACAGCATTGGGAGTAATTTCCAATCCTGGTAACTTTTCATCACTTATTACTTGATTTTCTCGATAAGTAACAGGAAGGGAAGATGGGGCAAATACAGTTATAGTTCTAGCTTTTGTATCCACCACCCAAACCCATAAAATACCAGCCTTGAGATAATCAGTGGCTTTTTCAGTCATTTCCCCAAAAGTTTGACCTGGTGAGATAATTTCAATCACCAATTCCGGTGTCACAGGACAAGCTTCATCTTCTAACCAATCAGCACTCAGCAAGTCATAAGAAACATAGGTCAAATCAGGTACAGGAACCCAATCTTGATGATTAATTTTTAATTTTACAGCCCATTCAACTTCCACACGACCTTGATTTTGCAAGCATTGGTCTAGCAAAATAAGTAAAGCTTTTTGAATTGTAGAATGAAAAAATTTTGGTGACATTTCATCGTTGCTATATTTGGGGACAGCTTCACCGTTAACAAATTCGTATGTTACATCACCAGAGGGAAGTGCCAGAAATTCTTCGAGGGTGAGTTGGGTTTTGAGTTGAGCCATGGTTGGTTTTAGAATCAAGATAACTCTATTTTGAACTACCCATAGCTCCACTCCAAGTGCCTGACGATTATTCTTGAACTTAAGATTAGCTGATGAATAAAATATTATCTAAATTAAATAAATATTTTTCAAATTATTTACAGTCAACATTTATCATGAAAATTAACAATTTTTACCCAGAATTAAAATATAAACCTCATCTACCTTAAGAACCGTAGTTTTCTAAAATGAATTTGCGATTGCTTCCTTGCGTCGCAATGACACATCCGAATAATTAGAAACTCCAGGTTTCAACATGGACAGGGTTTATTAATTAGACTAGTAATTATAAATCTACTAATAGTTTAATAACAGGTTAATAGCAAGTTAAGTAAGTCGGCACAAATAAACATCACTATGTAACAGAATGTAAACTAGCACAAAATTCTTGGGATTGCTTCGTTTCACTTCGTTCCACTCGCAATGACATACTTTGAATTTTTTACGCCGACTTACTTAATAGCAAATATTAATTACCGATATCTGTCTAAAACAGCAAAAAATAAATAGCGATCGCAATTAATTTCATTTTTCTAAGTATAATTGCCGATTATTTTGTTATTGTATGAATAGTTAGGAATTTAATTTGTGTTACGTTTTTGACTTTGTCAAATTTACAAACTGATTAACTCACGGACTTGACACAAAGGAAATGAGTAGTAAAATCTACTCAAACATATCGAATGTTAGGGTAAAGAGCGACTTACTTGTGCGTAATATTACAAACAAGCACATTAGTGTTCAGCATCTACCGGATAGTTCGTTTGCAAGTTAGTATTATGACTTAATGGTGTCCACATTTGGGCATCGACGTTGAATTTCTGAGATTTTATGGACAAAAGTCCACAAGAAGGTAGTAGTACGTTCCTCCCCTAAGCTGGCGAGCTTGTCTCCCGGCGAAGGGGAGGCAATAGGAGGTTTTATGCTCGCAGAGGATGCTCGCAATTCAGTCATTGACATTGCCGACTTAAACCAGCTGAAGTGGAATTTAAATCATTTACAACCTTTTGATGTGGGGGAGTATATTGCCCACTTACCGAAACAACAACGGGCGATTGCCTTTCGCTTGTTAAATAAAGATCGGGCAATTGATGTATTTGAATATTTACCTGCCCAAGTACAGGGGGAATTAATTAATTCTTTGCATGATGTGCAAGTAGCACAAATTGTCGAGGAAATGAGTCCTGACGAACGAGCAGTATTGTTTGATGAGCTACCGGCAAAGGTAGTCAAAAGACTATTACGGGAACTCAGTCCAGAACAAAGACAAGCTACGGCCACCATTTTGGGATATCCCGAAGGTACGGCGGGACGGTTGATGACAACGGAATATGTGCGATTGCAGGAAGGTTTAACGGTTGGGGAAGCCTTAAGTAAAATCCGCTACCAGGATGAGGATAAGGAGACCATATACTACGCATATGTGACTGACAACAACCGTAAGTTAGTCAGCGTAGTTTCCCTGCGACAATTACTGTTTACCTTTCCCGATGTCTTCCTGCGGAGTATTGCCAGCGATCGCGTGGTTAAGGTAAAAACGGAAACACCCCAGGAGGAAGCTGCTCAAGTCATGAAACGTTATGATTTGATTGCTTTACCAGTGGTGGATCGGGAAGACAGATTAGTTGGCATTCTTACCATTGATGATGTTGTTGATATCTTGGAGGAGGAAGCCACCGAGGATATTCAAAAGTTAGCGGGTATTAGTGGCGATGAAGCAGCTTTAGCATCCCCTCAAGTTACTATTCGCAAGCGACTACCCTGGTTATTAGGTAATATTGTCTTATATATTACCGCCGCCAGTGCGATCGCACCTTTTCAGAAAGTGATTGCAGTGGTACCAGTGTTAGCAATTATTATGCCGATTTTGGCTAACAGTAGTGGGAATGTTGCCTTTCAAGTTTTATCCGTAACTGTACGGGGGTTAGGAGTAGGAGAAGTAACACCGAAGGATACCTTGAAACTGCTGCGGAAGGAACTCACCGCTGGGTTAGGCACAGCAATTGGATTGGGATTAGCTCTTACCACCCTATCAATGATGTGGTCCCCTCCTGATGACCGTTGGATATCTTTTGTTGCTGGTTTTGTGATGGTTGTCAACGTATTGGTTGCTGTTACCTTGGGGACTTTATTACCAATGGGTTTGAAGCGATTAAAACTCGATCCGGCTTTAATTAGTGGTCCTTTAATGACCACAACCTTAGATGCGATCGGATTTCTAACTTTTTTGTCGATGATTTCTATCGCTTTACAAATATTGAGATAATTTTTAATCAATAAGTTATTTCAGTTATCAATGTCTGATAGTTTTCCTTTCACAAATCCTCAGCAACTACAGCAATGGCATCAGGGTATTAACAACGCCAACCGTAATAATATCCTCTGCCATTGTCGTGTCTGTGAGTATGAATGGATGGATTCAAATTTTACTGCTACCTGTGTTAAGTGTAATAGCCAAGACGTGGAACGTATTTCTGCTTGGCAATTTCCTGATGACTGAATCATCAAATAGGATGAATATGTCCCATTAATTTTGATGAGTTGCGGGTGTGAGCGATCCCCGACTTCTTAAAGAAGTCGGGGATCTGTTGGTTACAGTTAGGAATTTTTTCTGGTAAAAAGAATAGAAAAAATGGGGATAAAACTGTTAAGAGTTCCCTACCCTCGCCAAAAGACTTTTTCAACAAGCCCTAATTATATTAACCCTGTTTTGTCACTCTGGGAAAATAAAAATAAAAGCCAAATTTTCAGCTGTATATAAGTCGGGGATTTGAGCGTTTATTTTTAAACAGAATGCCTGGAATCAAGATTTTTCGTAAAAGTCTTATGTTGTAAGCATCCTAGATTATTATCTCCCGAAAGTGATAGAAGAGGGTTAAGCACATATGTCTGGAGAATGGTGTGGAAGTTTTCAGCTTAATTTACGATCAACGTTGGTAAAAACTATTTTGCAAAAGACTTAACTATGTGTACTCGCGTCCTATACGAGGCTCCATCTACTGAAACTAAGAATTACTTGGTTGGTCGAAGCATGGATTGGTACGAGGATACTCAAACTAATCTCTGGGCTTTTCCACGTGGCATGAAACGTGACGGTGGTGTTGGTCCTAACTCTATCGAGTGGAAGTCTAAATATGGCTCCGTCGTAGCAGATGTCTACGGTGCTGTTTCATCCGATGGCATTAACGATGCTGGGCTTGTTGCTAACGGTCTTTACCTCGCCGAGTCTGACTATGGAGATCCAGACCAATCTAAGAAACCAAAGATTTCCGTAGGTGCTTGGCTACAGTATATCCTTGATAATTATAGTACAGTGGCAGAAGCAGTGGATGACCTTGAGAAGGAACCCTTTGTGATTGTTGCGCCCGATCTTCCTGATGGTAGTCCTACTACTGGTCATATTTCAATTGCTGACCCCTCGGGTGATAGTGCCATTTTTGAATATATTGAGGGTCATCTTGTTATCTATCACGACTCCAAATATACAGTGATGACAAACTCACCACCCTTTGATGAGCAATTAGCAATCAATACCTACTGGAATGACGTTGGTGGTTTGCAGATGTTACCAGGTACCCATCGTGCTTCTGACCGATTTGCCCGAGTCAGCTGGAATCTCAATGCAGCTGAGAAGGTAAGTGATTTACAGATGGCGACTGCAATAGTATTTTCTATAATCCGCCACATTGGAGTTCCGCTAACTATTTCTGACCCAGACAGACCAAACATCGCTTCTACTATTTGGCGAACTGTTTTTGATATTAAAAACCGACGCTACTATTTTGAATCTGCTTTCACACCTTCTATTTTCTGGGTGGATCTAGAAAAATTGGATCTTAAGGAGGGTCAGGAAACTATGAAGCTTGACCTTAGTAACAACCGCATACTTTCTGGTGAAGTCTCAGACAAGTTTGTTCCTGATAAACCCTTCGACTGGCTTTCTTAGATTCCAGAATCAAGTGTTAAAATAGATACAAGTGAGAACCGCACAGCTTTAGTAAGTTGTAGTAGTTGTAGGTTGGGTGGAGCGGAGCGCAACCCAACATTTTAATATTTGTAGGGAATGAATAAATTGCTATACGCTTTGTTTCCAGCCTTCGGCTTATGACATCCTTTTTGCTCTCCAAAATAATTCTTATATCGAGGCTTGCAGCGTTATTTTTTGCCGAGCAATTAGGTCATTTTGTTGTTTAAATAATTTCTGTTTTCCTCATATTCTATGTTGGGTTCCACTTCGTTTCACCCAACCTACGGAGGAGCTGCGCTAACAGTTATCAGTTTCTCCAAAGTGATGTCTAATATGAAGTTCGCTTAATTGCTTACAATAAAAACTTTGCGTCTTCGCGCCTTTGCGTGAGATTTAATCGTAACTATTTACCCGAACATAATATAGTTCAAAACTTCCAAACCAGCTTGACAACCATCCCACCATTAGCTGAAGTGAACCGTTCCCACTTACCCCCAGGAAGTTCCATCGCAATGCTTTCCATGATTTTAGTGCCATAACCACCACCATGACCCTTGGTAGCAGAACCATTTGTAAAGGAACCATCATTTTCCACCATCAAAACGCACTCAGCACCTTCCCGAAATAGACTTACTTTTACTGTAGTTGCATTACCTTGGGGTGGTTGAGCGTGGCGAATCACATTAGCAACTGCTTCTCGAAAGAAACGGAAAATATCTTCCCGCGCATCAATCCATGTACTATCCAAGTCTGGTTCTTCCAAGGGTTGAATATTATCAATGACTTTTAAACTTAACTCACCAGAGCTAACTAACTCCTTTAACTTACTCCGGATTCCCATATCTAAACCAGAGCGTAGTTCCGGTGTTAGTTTGAGTTTATCGGCGATGGTACGAATATCATTTAATTGAGCGCGAATGTCACGATTTACTGACAATAACTTTTCTAAAATTGGCTCAGTATTTAAACTAGGATTATCAAACTGCCAAATTTCAATTCGATCCATCACGACCTTGATTTCTTGAAGTGGGCGATCGTGAATATCAGAAGCAATACGATACAATAGTTTACGGGCTTGTAAAACAGCTGCTTTCTTCTCCGCTAATTGACGCTGTTTTAACTCATCCTGCTTTAACAATTGAGCAATCCACAAACTAGCGGCTAGGGAAACTCCTGTTGCTAACCAAATCAAAATTGGTAAAGCTATGGGAAATATTACACCCTTGTAAAAACATAACAAATATAAGCTACCATATCCACCAATTACACCCAGGATCGGCAAAATACTCCACCTCTGATGCCAATTACCAGGTTTTGTAGTACCACTAATCATGAATTGACTGACAATCACACCACCTAGTAAGATAATTCCTAACTGTAAATAATCAGGTGGAATCTGATATAAAGATTTTGTCATCAAGTTATTAATCAGATTGGCTTGTACTTCTGTTGCCGGCATTTTTTTGCCAGTAACAGATAATTTATCTTGTTGCTGTGTGACACCAATTAATACTATTTTGTCGCGGAATTTGGGGAAAATTATTTTCTTCTGATCGTCAACAACACACTTATCGGATATAGCTAGAAAACACAGTTTATCGATGTTAATACTATAAAAAGAACCTGGTACTCCAGCAAAATTAATATGACCAGATTGGGGAGATAGGATTAGCTTTTCTCTTTGATTTAAAAATTGATAATATTTATCTAAAGATAGCCATGCTGCTGATTTTAACTCTATTTCTGTCCGATTATCTGTCTGATCGTCTGAGCTAAATTTATCAATGGATTTTATTTTACGAGCAGGTCTAATGGGAACTGTAGAATTTTTTGAGTAAGATTCATATTCAAAAAATCCCTGGATTTTTTCTATATCTACTGCTGGTTGTACATCTGTTTTTTTAAAAGGTAGAAAATGGTTATATATTAATACACTTGGAGTCTGACCTTGTCCGGTAGCAATTGTCCTGACTGCTAAAACAATGCGATCGCGATACTTGTCTACTAACTCTTTAATTTTCTCTTCTTCTCCTATATTGCTTTCCCCCCAGCTATGGGGAAAGTTCAATACCACAACGGCGGCTTTTTCTTTCAACAAACGTTCGCTCAAATCAGCATAGAAAGAGGGTTTCAAGAATGCCTGTTTATTTGCAGGAATATTTATTAATGCAATTTCATCAGTTTTTTTTCCCGATTTACGCAGTAAAATTAGGCTATCATTCACCCGATCTTCTATATTTCTGACTACAGGTACGCTAGAAAGCAGTAGTCCATAAATAACACTGAACCCTATACCCAGGCAGATAGCTGCATTTTGCGATGTATTGCCCAACATCATGCCTCCTCATTATTTCTACAGAAATAGAGTCGATAGGCAATTACTCAATAGCACGGGAACCGTCGAGAATCACACGTAATTACTTATAATAAACCAATTATCATGACTATTTTGCTCTCAATAAGTAATAAATTTCTCTGCGGGGTCGGCTTTGCTTTAAGGTAACACACAATTTCTCTGAGCGATCGCCACACCTGGAAAACTGCCAAAAATTTCCGCTACCTGTTTTCACCGATGATTGTGTTAATACGACTGATTTACCTTTATCTGGGCCAGAATAGAAAGTAACTCTATTGCCAGTTTTATTTAGTGCCAAGCTGACGCTTCCTTTATAACCAGAACCACTGACAACTCGTCCACTCCCTGCCCATTCTGCTGCGATCGCTGGTGCAGTTAAGCTACATAATACCGCACTTATAGTACTAATGATTGTTAATGGGTGGTAAAAAGATTTCATAATTCAACCTACTCCTCTTGATATGGCTGGCTGTGACGACAAAATACTATAGAAACCCTGAAGTAACTCAATATAGCATTTTATACTCTTAGACTTGGGGAAGAGGTTGTGAGTTCCGCAGACAACATAATTGTTTTATCTCAATATTCACAAGGGATTCACAAATATTATGTACCCGATATGCTGAAAATAAACTCAGTATAAATACATAGATCAATGCATTTAGTGGTAATGCATATGTAAATAAGCTATTCCCTTGGTGTAAGTATTGATTTTTACGCACCCCGATGGTTGCCTCCCAATGAATATGGGAGTTGATGTCGAAAATTTGTTGATAGAAATAGTAAAAAATTTGACTGCAAAACCAATCTAGCTTTCCTAGAAAAAGTTACTTCCTCAGAATGCTTTGTATCAATTATTAGTATATCAAGGAAGTCAGTAGCACAGTTTGCGTAAAACCGCATATTGCCTTGGGGGAAATAGCAAATAAGTCTGCGTTTATATCCGTATTTACCGAGACCTAGTTATCGCTACCATGACATTGGTAAATGGGTTATAGTTCTACACTGCCTTAACCCACGCCACCATTATCAAGATAAATACCATATCTCATCAATCTCGCTTCAGCGTTATTTTGGAGAATATATTAATATGGTTACTCAATCCTTACCAAAATCTTACGAACAGTTACTGAGCGATCCACAATATCGGCAATTAATTACCAAAATTGCCTACAAATACACCAAAGGTAGTTCGGTTTACTGGGAAGATGCCGTCCAAGTTGCTCATATGAAAATTTTCCAAGCGGTACAAGCTGGTAAATTCCGTCCCCAACTGGCGCCCAATTTTTCCCCTTGGGCTGCAACAATTGCTCGCAACGCGATTGTGGATTTTGTCCGTTACGAAAAGCGGCGTAATTGTCGCAGTTTGGAAGAAACTATTTCTGGGACAGATTTATCTTTGGCAG
The DNA here is from genome assembly GCA_030065055.1 of Calothrix sp. MO_192.B10. GTDB lineage: Bacteria > Cyanobacteriota > Cyanobacteriia > Cyanobacteriales > Nostocaceae > Calothrix_A. The sequence continues at coordinate 16,463 of JASJDS010000019.1, read as the reverse complement.
ATACTATTGCTGATGAATCTAACCAGCTCGAAGCTGTGGAACAGGCTGATTTACTGCAAACTGTGATGCAAGCAATTAAAAAATTGGCTATTTCCCATCCCGAACGTCAGTATATGATGCTCTGGCAGGGATTAGTTAAAGGTAAAAAACAAACTCAACTGGCTGCTGAATTAGGAGTGAACCAAAGCGAAATTTCTAGACGCAGAAAGGAACTACTAGGAAAGTTGGCTAAGGAGCTAAATCTTTTACCGGAATCTGCCACAGCAACAGTATCTATGCAGAATCTGAATTATGCGATCGCCTAAACTACATTGTCCATTAATTTAGCATCAATTTTGTTCGTTAGGTAACAATACTCTACACAAATATTTGTATATCTTAGAACATTTTGGTGCAAGTCATTCAATTTTGGATTTTGGATTTTGGATTGGTAACTGAGCTTGTCGAAGTTTGGATTGACGAGCGAAACCGCGACGACAGTCGCTCTGGGTAGCGCGAGTCGCGACCCCATGTCATTTGCCCGGAGGCTGGAAATACAATGAACCCTTTTTCTCCACGGATAAATCTAGGGGCTTGTATCCAGTTTATTTCCGGTCAAAATTTCCTGATTAATCTATAAAAAACCATCCTTCTGCTTGAGTTATTTGTAATTAATTCTTACAATTGGTAAACTAGCATACAACTCAAAAGTACACTTTAATGTAAGAGCAGGGGGTAACCATGAGCCGTCCAATCATTTTAGGTATTGTCGGTGACAGTGCTGCTGGTAAAACAACGCTGACAAAGGGGATTGCTCAGGTTTTGGGGCCAGAAAATGTAACAGTTATCTGTACCGATGATTATCACCGCTATGATCGCAAACAACGGGCAGAAATTGGTATTACAGCTCTACACCCCGACTGCAATTATCTGGATATTATGCAGCAGCATTTATCGCTGTTGAGAACGGGGCAATCAATCCTCAAACCAATCTATAGTCATAAAACTGGAAGCTTTACAGCACCAGAATATATCAAACCCACTAAATTTGTGATTGTGGAAGGCTTGCTTGGTTATTCTACCCGTGCCGCCCGCGACAGTTATGATGTCAAAGTTTACCTAGCACCACCCGAAAAACTACGGTCACAATGGAAAATTAAACGAGATACTCAAAAACGTGGATACACAGAAGAACAAGTATTATCAGACTTGCGGAAGCGAGAACCAGACTCAGAACAGTTTATTCGTCCCCAGCGTCAATGGTCGGATATGGTAGTTAGTTTTTATCCATCTGATGACAATGAGGATCAAAATAATGGACATTTGAACGTGCGTTTGGTATTGCGTCCCACCATACCCCATCCTGACTTTACCCAGATTATTGACATTAGCAACGGTAATACTCAATCTCCAATTCGCCTAGAGTTAGATCGGGATATGAATAAACCCGTTGATGTGTTAGAAGTAGATGGTCATGCGACCTTAGAGCAAGTTGCTACATTAGAGCATATTATTTGTTCTGATATGCCCTACTTAACAAATATATGCGATCGGGAAGTGAATCCAGAATTAGGCAAAGTTGCCGGTACAACTGGAGAAACCCTACAAAGTTACCCCCTTGCTTTAACCCAGTTGTTGATTACTTATCATATGCTCAAGGCAACGCAGATGCATCCCTAGTTTGGGAGTGAGGGAGTGAGGGAGTGAAGGAGGGAAGGAGTGAAGGAGTGAAGGAGGGAAGGAGGGAAGGAGGGAAGGAGTGATGAATTCAAGACTAACAACTAACAACTAACAACCAACAACTAACAACTAACAACTAACAACTAACAACTAACAACCAACAACTAACAACCAACAACTAACAACTGTCAACTCCAAAACGAAATATTAAATATTTAGTCAAATCAGCATAGATTTTGATCCCTAAGAGGGGATAAATAAAGATAGGTTCATCTATCATCTTGTTCCCTCAATTTATCTATGACTTATTGCCTGAGAGTTGCTGATATTCCTACCAATGAGCGTCCGCGAGAGAGGTTAATGACTAATGGGGCGAAAGTTTTAGCCACTGCGGAGTTAATTGCTATTCTCCTGGGTACGGGACAGGGAGCGGGAAAACTCTCAGCTATTGGTTTGGGACAATATATTTTACATGAATTGGGAAAATGCGATCGCGATCCTTTAGTGGCTCTACGGAATATTACTGCTGCTGAGTTAATGCAGATACCGGGTATTGGTCCAGCAAAAGCAACTACTATCCTCGCAGCAATTGAATTGGGGAAAAGAGCATTTCAATCCCGTCCTGATGAACGTACAGAAATTGATAGTCCAGTGGCAGCCGCAGCAGCTCTGAGTCAAGATTTGATGTGGCAAACAAAGGAACGGTTTGCTGTACTATTGCTAGATGTAAAAAATCGCCTGCTGGGAACCAAAGTAATTACCATCGGCACAGCTACAGAAACTTTGGCTCCCCCTAGAGAAATATTTCGGGAAGTGATTCGCCAAGGGGCAACTAGACTGATAGTAGCCCACAACCACCCCTCTGGTAATGTGGAACCCAGTCAGGAGGATATTGATTTGACGCGCCAGTTATTAGCAGGAAGTCAGCTTCTTAGCATTCCCCTATTGGATCATTTGATTTTAGGTGATGGTAATCACCAGAGCTTAAGGGAAATTACTACCTTATGGGATGAGTATCCCCAGGGAGATTAATCTCCGATGCTGTCTTGAAAATGGTTGTTAGTTGTTAGTTGTTAGTTGACAGTTGACAGTTGACAGTTGACAGTTTAGGTGAGGGATTTTCCCGTGGGGGAGTAGCTTGAAAATAGTTGTTAGTTGTTAGTTGTTAGTTGTTAGTTGTTAGTTGTTAGTTGACAGCTTAGGTGTGGGAGCCGCAGTCGAGGTATTTTCATCTGCAGGTTGTGTACAAACGTTCATGGGGGACTAACTTGAAAATGGTTAATCAGCGCCTAGTTTGTAGGGGCGCATTGCGTGCGCCCTTGAGGAGTGAGTCACAAAGCATTTTCAGATCCTTGGTTGTGAGATTTTTTCGTGGGAGGCTAATTTGATATTCTAGATGGTCAAAGCCCCAATTAAATATCGTGCCGCTTCATTCAAATCTAAAATCTAAAATCTAAAATCCAAAATTGTTTGACAAATGACAAAAAATTGGAAAAGTCGCATTGCTGATGCTTGGCATCAAACAACAACACGTTTAACCCAGCTGCTACCCGTAGATAAAGCTGCACAAACTGCGTTGCAATGGTTTAGTGTGAGTGATGCCCAAGTAGCAGAAATTTTAGAGACGGTGCGTGCCGAATTACCCACTACAGAGGCGTTATTAATTGGTAAGCCACAAGCTGGAAAAAGCTCCATTGTCCGTGGACTGACAGGGGTTTCTGCAGAAATTATTGGTCAAGGATTTCGCCCCCATACTCAACACACAGAACGCTATGCCTATCCTTCCAATGACCTACCCCTACTGATTTTTACTGATACAGTTGGGTTAGGAGATACAAAAAAAGATACTCAAGAAATTACTCAAGAACTTGCGGGGGATTTACAACAAGAAAGACGGGGAGCTAAGGTATTAATTCTCACTGTTAAAATTAATGATTTTGCTACCGATAGTCTCAGAAAAATTGCCCAAGAATTACGTCATCAATACCCAGATATTCCTTGTTTATTAGCAGTAACTTGTTTGCATGAATTGTATCCGGCAACTACGGTAGATCATCCCACATATCCACCAGATACTGAAGAAGTTAACCGCGCCTTTAGTGCCATACAAGCAGATTTTGCTGGTTTGTACGATAGTGTGGTATTAATTGACTTTACCCTAGAGGAAGACGGTTACAATCCCGTATTTTACGGCTTAGAAGAATTAAGAGATTCCCTGGCAAATTTACTACCAGAAGCTGAAGCCAGGACAATTTATCAGTTATTGGACAATAAGTCAGTAGGGGAAGAAATTGGTAATCTCTACCGGGATGTGGGTAGGCATTATATGTTGGCATTTTCAATTATGGCAGCGGCCCTAGCAGCAGTTCCCCTACCCCTCGCCACCATGCCTGTGTTAACTGCGCTACAACTATCTATGGTAGGCTTGCTCGGAAAATTATACGGACAAACCATTACTCCATCCCAAGCCGGGGGTTTATTAAGTGCGATCGCTGGTGGTTTTATTGCCAAGGCTGTGGGTAGGGAACTGATTAAATTTATACCGGGTTTGGGCAGTGTAATTGCGGCATCCTGGGCTGCGGCATATACTTGGGCATTGGGTGAAGGCGCTTGTGTCTATTTTGGCGATTTAATGGGAGGGAAGAAACCAGATCCCAAGAAGATTCAATCTGTGATGCAGGATGCTTTTCAGGAAGCTAAGGAACGGTTTAAGCAGAGGAGTGATTGAGGGAAGGAGTGATGCAGGGAAGGAGTGATGCAGGGAAGGAGTGATATCAAATCCGGTTACACCGGAATGATAAAAAAACCACAGAGGCGCAGAGAACGCAGAGTCAGAGGAAGAAAGAGGAAATTTAAATAATTCCGATACAAACGGAAACGATATGATGGAGTATTATAAAGAAATGGTATGAGGTTTTATAAGTATTCATCAGCACATGATATTACTGCAAAATTAACTCATTTTTAAAATTTTCTTAAACTTTATGCTATGATAGGAAAATTGGAAAAATAAAAATCCCCTTCTGTTTGTAGAAAGGGAAAATGTATATTTACAAGATAGATAATTTGTAGCAACAATCAAGCTGGATAAATCCGCAAACGCCGATTTGGTTCTTCCCCAAAACTATGGGATTTTAAGCGGTAATGCTCTACTAATTCGTGTTGCATTTTACGCACTTGAGAAGAACGAGGCAGTAATTCTACGGGTTGTCCTTTGGGAATGACAATCTGCTCTACAGCAAGTCTTGCTTCTTCCAGGGCATCCATTTCATCATCAGTACCACTATGTAAAAAAAGTTGCAGTTCCTTGTCGTCAGCGATCGCCGGTTCTTCCATATGTAATATGCGCCGCAGTCCCCTAGTAATTTGGGGGATGGTGCTAGATTTAATCATCTGGATGGGCAGATGACGGGCTTTAGCCATATGGCGCAATTTCGCGTGGTTTTTGACGTGCGATCGCAATGCCAAAATTGCATCGGAGCTGTCTAGGTCTTTTGTTAAAACTACTGGTAGATTTAATACCTCAATGATTTGTTCCAATTGATGGCGACTGACACCATAGGGATATATGTGCAATGGCAAATCTTCGCCATTGGGACCCGCTTGTCTAGTCTCATCAAAATCAAAACCATCACTATATAGAGATCGATCTAGTAAGCGGTCAAATTCACTTTTGCCAGGGCTTTGTTCTGGTTGCAGTTCTAAGGGTGGTAATGGTTGCATTCGTCCAGATGACCGCCAGCCATTAGCTTGCTTTTCCGCAGACATGGCTGATGATTCTTTAGGCTGTTGTCCGCGACCATTAATGGCAGTTAATTGGCGCACAATCTTCACCTTACCATTTTCATCCACAGTCCTAACTTGAGGACTAGGAACCCGTCCCCGCAATAAATTATCTACGGTGTCTGCAACGCTTTCATGGACTACCCATTTTTGCCGTTCGGTCATTTCCACGGCAATTTCAAAGGTAGGGGGTGCTTTCCTTTCTAAAACAGTTTTTTGGCTCCCCCGCCTTCTGGCTTCATCATCCCCCAGGGTTACAGCTTGGATACCACCAACTAAATCGCAAAGAGTAGGGTTTTTAATCAGGTTTTCAATCTGATTACCGTGGGCTGTTCCCACCAATTGCACCCCCCTTTCAGCAATGGTGCGAGCAGCCAAAGCTTCTAACTCCGTACCAATTTCATCAATGACAATGACTTCCGGCATATGGTTTTCCACAGCCTCAATCATTACCTGATGCTGTTGTTCTGGGTGAGCCACTTGCATCCGTCGAGCTTTACCAATGGCTGGATGGGGCACATCACCATCTCCAGCAATTTCATTGGAAGTGTCAATAATTACCACTCGCTTATTGAAATCATCTGCCAACACCCGAGCGATTTCCCTCAGAGCAGTGGTTTTACCCACTCCCGGACGGCCAAGCATGAGAATTGACTGTCCGGTTTCTACCAAATCGCGAATCATGCCAATGGTGCCAAAAACAGCCCTACCAATGCGACAAGTTAAACCAATAATCTTGCCGTTACGGTTGCGAATGGCACTGATTCGGTGCAAGGTTTGCTCGATTCCGGCTCGGTTGTCTCCACCAAAGGTTCCCACTCTCGATATACAATCATCTATCTGTGCTTGGGTAACAGGGGTTTCGCTCAGGTACTCAGTCAGATTGGGGAAGCGAGCTTCTGGGCGACGGCCCAAATCTAACACCACTTCTACTAAATTATCTCGTTGCGGATGCTTCTCTAATATCTGCCTCAAGTCTTGAGGTAAGATGTCTAATAACTTTTGGAGATCGTCTGTAATCGTCATACTTTCTATGGTGACGTTTTTAGCGATGGAGAGAAAGATTACTTACCTGAGTTGGGTAAGTGTCCGCAGCACTCTTGAATCAAGGGTACTGTTGTGATTTGAGCTGGGAAACAAGGGAATGGGCAAGAGAAACAGCTTGCCAGAGTAATTCTGGTTCTGTTTCTAGGCGGATATTGACTGGTTCATTGGTGTGACTCACCTCCTTGGCTTCTAACTGTTCTAAAACTGATGACAGCAGTTTCCTGGCATAGCTACCGTAAGCAACTCCTGCAATTTTGGGTTGCGATTTGGAGATGGGAGATTTAGGACTTTGGGAACCCAAATTTTTCCAGAGTCCCATTGCCTTGAGTTTGGCAACGGTGTAACTATTGGTACCACCTGCTAACTGCACATATCCCGGTAACTTTGCTGTCAATACTTTTTGCCCAAACTTCACAGTTGCCAGGGTGGTTCCTTTGCCAATATCCCCACTCATGGGACGACCGTCAGTTTGCCAAATTAAGGCACATGGCAACGGCGCGATCGCTGTATACAAAGATTTCATGTATTCAATAACACCATCTCCATCCGGGCAACTAATTGCCACTAACTTCAACCGCCCCACCCATGGTAAGATAGCGTTCCATAATCGTTGAAAACCTGCTAAACGACCTACCTGAGTATGAATTTCTACCGCATCTACCCCAGACGACAATATCAATGGTGCGATCGCTCCCGGTGTTGAGACATAAGATGATGTATAAATTATCTCATAAGGACAGGCTGGGAGGCAACGACCGCAGCCATAACATTTTTGCGATACTACCCCAGAAAAATCTGACAATTGATTATTGTTAAATACTATTGCTTGTGCTGGACAAATTTTCTCACATGGTCTATTGCAATTTGTAGGGCATTGAGTGGGATCAAATTCTGCCTTGCGAAAATGGGGATCTTCGCCATCATTGAGACTCACCATCAACAATGGGGAGGTTTTATTGGGGATAAAACCACGTTGCTGGGCCTCTTGGGTAAAATCTTTGGCAACTTGCAAAGCTGATTGAGCTGCGAAAATTACCGCCGGATCGGCAGCCACATCAATACAATCAGCACCCGCCAGCGTGTAAGCCAGTGTTAAATTCCTCACCGCAGGCAGATGTTGGAAACTGGCTCCGCAAATGAGCTTGAACCAGTGACCTTGTTCTAGAGCTTGTAAAGGGTCGTATAGATCAGCCACTCTTCTATTATGCTACGTAACAGAAAATATCTGCTCGACTTGAGAAAAATATTTTGGATGCTTCCTGCCTAGCTAGAAAATGGTTGATAGTTGTTAGTTGTTAGTTGTTAGTTGATGGTTGGTGGTTGGTGGTTGGTGGTTGACAGTTGTTAGTTGACAGTTTAACTCCCTCATTCCCCCACTCCATCACTCCTACCCTCCCTCACTCCTACTCTTCGAGAAGCCGCTTCGCGTCTACACTCCCTCACTCCTACTCTACGAGAAGCCGCTGTTGCGTCTACACTCCCTCACTCCTTCCCTCCATCACTCCCCACACTCTAGGGATAAAGTTGCACATTACGTAAATTTACATGAAACTTATCCATTTATTGACATACTGTAAAGATTCCATCAAGTTTCCCTACAAACTATTGCTTATATTTTTAGTAGTAGTAACAATTTACAAGTATAAATACTAATAAGCATCTAAAAAAATAAAAACAATTAATAAAAATAATACAGATGACTAAATCAAGCGAACAACCTGTATCATTACTGAAAGAAATACAACCATTAATACAGAATATACAAGATTTTGCCGGGGAGAAAACAAGCTCAATTAATATTCTCAGAACTTTAGGTTATGGCTTATTTCTCTTGGCGTTATTTGATTGGGTAGCACTGTTTATCCCCTCAAAATTTATCGATCCTGCTTGGGAATTTCAAACCATGGGAGCACTGGTAGAAAGAGTTCCAGTACCTTTGATTGCCCTAGCACTGATATTTTTTGGTGAATCCCACTTTCGAGGAAAATTAGAATTACGTTTATTAAAGTTTATATCTTGGTTAACTTTAATACTAGCAACGGTATTTATCTTACTAATCCCTGTAGGAACTATCAATGCTATTAGACTGAGTGAAAACAGCCAAACTCAACTAGTTAAAGCTTCACAGCAGCGAACCGCTCAAGCAGAAAATGTAGAAAAACGACTGAGCCAAGCTACACCCGAACAAATAAGTAATTTACTGAAAAACCAAGGTCGTTCACTGGATGGTAGAAAGCCAGAAGAAGTAAAAAAACAACTTTTGTCGCAAGTTTCCAACGCCAAAAATCAAATTAAAACTCAAGCGAAAGCTGTCCAATCTACCCAAGAATTAAACTTACTTAAGCGTGCTGTTAAGTGGAATTTGGGAGCGTTACTTTCCGCTGCTTTATTTATTAGTTTCTGGATGCAAACCAGCTGGGTAAGAAAAATCAAGCTGTCTCGCCGTTAAAAGCTAGAAAATAAGGAGTGAGGGAGTGAAGGAGTGAAGGAGTGAGGGAGTGAAGGAGTGAAGGAGTGAGGGAGGTATTTTCATATTTGTTTGTGTACAAACGTTCATGAGGGGCTAACTTGAAAATAGTTAATTAGCGCGGAGCTTGTAGGGGCGCATTGCGTGCGCCCTTGAGGAGTGAATCACAAAGCATTTTCATCTGCAGGTTGTGGGATTTTCCCGTGGGGGGCTAGCTTGAAAATAGTTAATCAGCGCGGAGCTTGTAGGGGCGCATTGCGTGCGCCCCTGAGGAGTGAATCACAAAGCATTTTCATCTGCAGGTTGTGGGATTTACCCGTGGGGGGCTAGCTAGAAAGAGTTGGTTATCAATCTGGAAGAGGTTTAATTTTTAATTCTTCCATAACTAAATTAGTTATTTTTTGGGCTGCACCAGCTTCTCCTCTGACACTTCTTAATTTATTTTGTATATCTACTAATTTCTCTGGATTTTGCAAGTAGTCTAAAACCATTTCCCCAACTTCTGGGGGATGTAGTTTCCCGGCTAATTCCGGTACAATTTCTTCCCTTGCCCAAATATTTGGCCATGCTAATAAACCCTTGCGTTTGAGCGCTAACCAATTAATCACCTTGGCAAAACCAGAACCAACTAAAGGTAAATTCGCTAATAATCCTGGTAAACCATCCCAAGCACGCATGGCATCTAGCTGTTGGGTGGGTAATAAAACAATCATGGGTACGCCAAGAGAACCAAGTTCAGCGGTGTTTGCCCCGACGGTAGTTAGACAAATACTACATTGAGATAAAATTTGGTAGGCAGGATTGGTGGTAATTAGTTCGATGGTTAATCCTGTTGCTGTTTTTAAGGTTGGAGGCTGGGAATTAAATAATTCTGCCGACGGACTGCCAAAAGTATGGACAAGGGGATTTTTGTGGGGATTGGCAAAATCAACTAAGGTTTGTAAATCTAATGTGGGAGCCACGGGAATGATAAACTTAGTGTTGGGTCTTTGTGCATGGATATATTCTGCGATCGCTAATCCTAAAGGTACTCCTTGAGTCAATTTTGCACTTTTGGAGCCGGGTAAAAGACCAATTAATTCTGTGGGGTGTGGCTGTGGTTCAGGCTGACAATCCCTTTGTTCTTCCCTTGCTCCTGCCATCAAGTCCCCAACTACGGTAAATTTATGGGCATATTTTGGGGATACCTTGGCTGCAACTTCTGGTTTCATCACTGCAAATCGATCAATTAAGTTGTGCCAACGTGCTTCCCACTCTGCATATACCACTGTTCTATAGCCCAGTCTTTTACCAATAATAATGGGGAAAAATTGGTCGCCACCCAGAAATATGACTACCCCTTTACTGCTCCAATCCCAATTATCCGCAGTGGTTCCCCTGAGTAAAAATGGGAAGAAATGTTCTGCACCTTGCACCCTATCCACTTCTGGATAAGATGCTGCTATGTCTACTTCTTTACCACTAGCGTTAACACAAGGTGATAAAACCACGGAAATTCTGACTTGGGAACGGTCATTTCCTAAACCCTTACGTAACGCTTTGACGACTGGACGTACCCAGGTGGTTACTTCCCCTGGACCATTGGAAAGAATGAGAATATCGATTTCAGGCATTGGGAGTTGAGGGTTGTTAGTTGTTAGTTGTTAGTTGTTAGTTGTTAGTTGTTGGTTGTTAGTTGTTAGTTGTTAGTTGATAGTTTTCTATCACTCCCTCACTCCTTCACTCCTTCCCTCCCTCACTCCTTCACTCCTACTCTACGAGAAGCCGCTGTTGCGTCTACACTCCTTCACTCCTTCCCATTGCGGATAATGGTGTGCTAAAAATAACTCTGCCTGGGTGCGATCGCAAATTTCTCCATCTAAGGTGGCGGTGAGTAAATCATCTAACATTTGCCGATACATTGGCCCTGGTTTGTAACCTAATTTTTTCAGGTCATTGCCATTGAGAATTGGTTGTACGTGGGATAATTTGGTCATATAGTACCAAATTTGCCTTCTCAAAATTCTGGGGCTATGTAGGGTAATTAACAACAACATTGGCAAGTCGTACTGGCGCAGTAATTTGACTACCTGACTGGGATATTCAGATGTGGGTAAGGATGCTTGTATCTCATCCTGCGCTGGGGCTAAATTCTGCAATCGTTTCACGCCATCTTCATGTAGTTGCAGATTTTTGCCAACTTTCTCCCGGTATTGGGGCGCTATGGAGGCAATTAAAATTTCTAGGCGCAACTGCCACAGGATTAAACCATACTGATGGTCAAATTGCTGGACACAGTAGTCTAATAACCGCAATCGCCGCAGCAGTTGTCTATCAAGTTTGAGGGTGGGATGGATGCACTGTAATGCCCCTAAATTATCCAATAATTGCAAAGCTAATCGCCAATAGGGAGCCTCTAAAATATGCTTTAATTCTGCTTTCAGTCGGGTTTGTAGGGCAGGTGCGCGGTTGTTTTCCTTGGTGGTGCGATCGTAAATTCCACTGTTAATGGCGTAGCGAATATATTCTTGGGTTTGGGACTCAATTTCAAAGCCAAAACGCACGGCAAAACGCACCCCACGAAATATCCGGGTGGGGTCTTCAATAAAGCTGTTGGCGTGTAATACGCGAATTTGCTTATCTTCTAAGTCTAATAAACCACCAAAGAAATCCAATAATTGACCAGCACGGGGAGGGGTGAGGCGCAAGGCTAAGGCGTTAATGGTGAAGTCACGCCGATACAAGTCTTGACGAATGGAACTCGCTTCTACCTCCGGATTAGCGGCGGGATAAGGATAAAACTCTGTCCTGGCGGTGGCAATATCCACCCATAAGGAGTCCAATTCCGAATCCTTATGCCATAACAAAGCCGCAGTTTGAAAAGCTCCGTGAATTTCCAACCGCGCTCCAGGATAAATTTCTTGCAGTGCTTTGGCTAACTCTACCCCAGCCCCCACATCAGCAGATTTATGAAAGCCATCCACCACCAAATCAATATCTTGAATTAATAAACTACCAGATGCTTTCTCTGCTAATAATAAATCCCGCACGGCTCCACCCACCAAATAAAGATGCCAGCCCCGTTGTTTTGCCTGTAAAGAAGCTTTGGTAAGTAATTCCCATAAAGAGGGAGCTAGGCGTTCCCGTAATTCTGCCAAGGTAGGTAAATTTTCTCTTTTTTCCCTGATACCTTCTACCCTCTGTTCCCTATCTGTAGTTGACTGATGTAACTCCCGCAACACATCAGTCCGGGTGACAATACCTACTAAATTTTCATTCTCCAACACTGGCAACCTTCCAATATCATAGGTCACCATCAATGACTCAATTTGTGGCAGTGTAGTTTCAGGTGTAATAGTTTTCAGGTTCAAGGTCATATATCCCTTAACGGGAGCATGGCTAAAACCGTGGTGGAGGGCAATATCCAAATCCCGTCGAGAAATAATTCCTACTAACTTGCCAGTGGCATCCACCACCGATAAGCCAGAATGTCCGTAACGCAATAAAATCCGCTGTGCTTGGGCAATAGTAGTATCTGGACGAATGGTACGCACAGGAGAAGACATTAAATCCCTAGCTCTGGGAGGATGGGGAATTTGAGCCTTCAGTCCATCCAACAGTTGGTTTAATATTACTTGGGTCTCTACTCCCCGACGATTTAAAGATGCAGCTTGGGAATGCCCACCACCACCAACAGGTTGAAATAGCTGATTGAGGTTCACATCGGGAATTCGCGATCGCCCAATTATTGCCAACCGATAAGCTTCCCCCTCCCGACTAGGATACTCATTCGCCAATAGTAAAGCATCAATTTCCGTTAACTCCACTAACTCCGATGCCAAACTAGACAATCCCGGCACAAATCCATCGGTTCTCAGAATTACCCAAGCAATGATATAGCCCCGAATGCATAAATATTGCATTGTGTCAAGGGCTATAGTTAATAGCTGCTGTAAGTGGGGTGATAATCCTGGTTCCACATATTCAGCCACCACCGATAAACTAGCTCCTTGTGCCATTAACCAAGCTAATGCCTGGGCATCCCGTGGAGTGGCACCATCGTACATCAGGGAACCCGTATCTACGTGGATGCCTAAAGCCATTGCCGTAGCTTCTGCTGGAGTCAGTTGAATTTGCTGCTTTTGCAATTCTTCAGCAATGAGGGTGGTGGTAGCTCCCACCTGAGAAATATGTACTTTTGTTGCTGGGATATCCCCTTGTTGTCCGAGGTGGTGATCGTAAAGAATTATTTCTTGCAATTGGGGTAAATCAAACCAGGGTGAGGCCTTCCCCAAGCGATCGCGGTATTGGGTATCCACTACAATTAGAGAGCGGATTTTTTTGGGATTTACCGAACGTCGTTCAATTAGCGGATATTCATCCCGATGCAATGCCAAAAAATCCCGTACTGGGGGGTGAGCGCCCCCAGTCAGGACAATTTTACTCCCTGGTAATAGCCGGGTTAGTCCTACCGCCGCTCCCAAGGCATCAAAATCTGCTGTAGTGTGGCATAAAATTAAGTCCATAATAATTATTATCAGCGATCAACAGGGGCAAGGGAACAGGGAACAGGGAACAGGGAACAGGGAGCAGGGAGCAGGGGGAATAAAAGAAGTAGTTGGAGTTCAGAACTTGGATAATTTATTTCTTAGAGTTTCCTGAAACTGTTAAGAGTTTTCCGTTAAAAGTTCCCTACCCTTGCCAAAAGACCTTTCAGCAAGCCCTAGGATACTTATAACTCTTACTCTCTGCGTCTTTGCGCCTCTGCGTGAGATAAATTCATATCTAGATTCAGCAACGCCATTAATTATTTTGAAGTTCCCCAACGGGAAAAGACAAAAACTAAAACGATGAGTTTTCTGATACTTTACAAATAGGCTTAATCTGTCAACCGTCAGGTGTCAGATATCCTCATTTTTAATATTTAGCCTTATTGGGAGAAGGGAAAATGGATATCATATTCCAAGTTGCTTTATTAGCCCTAGTGCTTTTATCTTTTGTGATGGTAATTGGCGTACCTGTTGCCTATGCCACTCCTCAAAATTGGATTGAATCTAAAAAGTTTCTTTGGATTGGTTCTATTGCCTGGGGTATTTTAGTAATTGTAGTGGGAATCTTAAACTTTTTCGTAGTTTAAGGAACTGCTATGACCAGTCCCAGGCAAATAGCATAGGGAATACAGGGGTAGAAGAGTAACCTGAGGAGACATAGATAATCGGGTATAAAGAATAAAAAGCGATCGCTTTTATTCTTTCACCATTTTCAGGACTTCCCTGCTCCTGTAATTTCCGAACCAAGTGTGTATTTGCAAGAAGTATAGTAGATTTAGAGGCGGTCATGGCAATTTTTGAAGGTACTTTTACTCAGACACAACCATTGCGATTTGCAATGGTTATAGGTAGATTCAACGATTTAGTCACCAATAAATTACTACAAGGGTGTCAAGATTGCTTAAAACGCCACGGTGTAGATGTTAACCCCCAAGGTTCTCAAGTGGACTATATATGGGTTCCTGGTAGTTTTGAAGTGCCTGTGGTAGCTCGGCAATTAGCACTGTCCCAACGCTATGATGCTGTGATTTGTCTTGGTGCTGTCATCCGGGGACAAACACCTCATTTTGATGTAGTTTCGTCTGAAGTTGCCAAGGGAATCGCTGCTGCATCTTTTCAAACTGGCGTACCAGTAATATTTGGGATTTTGACCACAGATACCATGCAACAGGCTCTAGAAAGGGCGGGTATTAAAAGTAATTTGGGCTGGGAATACGCCATGAATGCCTTGGAAATGGCGAGTTTAATGCGGAATTTACGCCCAAATATTACCCAGGCATACTCAGATAATTCTCAATCTTTACCAGCTGCCCTTACCGGTAACGTTGTAGGAACACTGACGAGCGAATCAGAAGATTTGGGTTGATGGTTGTTGGTTGGTGGTTGGTGGTTGGTTGACGGTTGGGATTACCGAAGAAGATAAATTTAATCCTCTTGTCCTCCTTCCCTCCATCAACTAACAACTAACAACTATCAACTAACAACTAACAACTATCAACTATCACCTGGCTTCATCACCACCACACCATAAGCATCCGGGGATAGATACCGTTGGGCGGCTTGCATTAAGTCTTCACCACTTTGTTGATGAATATGCAGGGGATAGTCAAAAGCGGGTTCCAAATTTCCTACTAATGATTGATAATAGCCATATAAGTTAGCGCGATCGCTTGGTTTTTCATTACTAAAAATAAACCTATTAGCCACTCTAGTGCGGATACGGGCAATTTCTGAGTCTTGCACTATTTCCGTTTGTAACTTGCGGATATGGTTAGCGATCGCAGTTTCTACTACTGGAATATTTTCCACTGTACACCGTGCAGAAATATAAAATATACCCTGGAGTCGATTAGTCATATTACTCACAGAAATATGGGTGGCAATACCCCTGTCTTCCCGTAAATCCCTGACTAGTCTGGATGTTCTGCCATGTCCTAAAATCCCCGCTAATACATCCAAAGCATAGGTTTCTTCCAGTTGTTGCATTCCCGGAACTCGCCACACCATTACCAATCTAGCTTTGTGCAGACTTTCATCCACAAATTCTCGGCGCACAATTTCTGTAAATGGTAATTCCCCATCAACCTCTACTGCTGCATGATTAACTGCCGAACCTTGGTGTTTACTCCCTTGTGAAAATCCCTCTGCGATTGTGTCTATTAACTCTTCCACGGGTAAATTACCCACAGCCACTGCTGTGATGGAACGGGGTTGATACCAAGTTCCATGAAAATCACGCATCTGCTGGGGTTGTAACAGGGAAACTACCGCCTCTGGGCCCAATATGGGACGTTTGTAAGGTAACTTGTTAAATGCAGTTTCCATTGCCCTTCTAAAGGTACGACGGCGGGGATTATCCTCAGAACGCCTAATTTCTTCCAAAACCACCAACCGTTCCCGCTCAAAGGCATCATCCGGTATACTCGCATTGGTAACTACATCAATTTGCAAGTTTGCTAGTTCCACAAAGTCCTTGGGAGCAGTGGTAATGTAGTAATGGGTATAATCTTGACTAGTAGCCGCATTGGTAACTGCACCTCGTTCTTCTATGCGGCGTTCAAATTCACCACTTGCCAGTTTTTCCGTACCCTTAAAAATCATGTGTTCTAAAAAGTGAGCCATACCGTTGATATTGTCAGATTCAACGGCGGAACCAATATTAACCCACACATTGAGATTAACTGCTTCTACGGGCATTTGCTCGGCAATAATAGTTAAACCATTGGGTAACTGGCGTAGCACAGGTGCATTTAAACGAGGGAATTTCAGCAGGGTTGATGTCATGGGTAATAATGGGTAATGCTCCTACTTCTTTATCTTGACATAGGACTTTAATTGATGACCGAACAAGGCAAAAGTAAAAAGTAAAAAGGCAAAAGTAAAGAAAAAGAAAAATGGTCACCAAGCCCCTAAATTTATTTATGGAACGAAGTAAAAACATTTGTTTCGATACAGGTAGTGCAAGAAACAATACGTCC